>CAJQOM010000028.1 GCA_905479985.1 uncultured Gammaproteobacteria bacterium
CTTGTCCAGCCACTCACAAACAAAGTTAAATGCAGTCGCACGACGTCTGAATGAACGCCCTAGAAAGACACTAAACTTTGAAACACCAGCAGAACGATTTAATATATGCGTTGCGTCGACCGGTTGAACTCACAGTCGAAAACCGACCTTTGAATTAATTGTCGCTAACGTGCGAAAAGCAGTCGTTCATGCAACTATATCAGCGTAGATTTAAGCAATCTAAAACCAGATGCTATGAATGCAAAGATTACCGTCGCAGCAAAATACAAAATTGCTCTATTTCGCAACTGTTCCCTACTAAATAGCGTCTTGAAATAAGGGGCAGGGTTTACAGACAAAGACCCCAAGATATCCCGGTAGAAGTCTCTATTCATTAGAGTCATATATCGAAAGCATAAGACTAGTGAGTATATGGCAGCAAAAGCCGAGGCAAAGTGAAGAATAGTTAAAAGGGTTTCTATCGTCTCAATTTAGCTGAAGTTATAGTTAAACTTATCTTCCCAACTTTTTATAAATTAATCAATGTTCGCTTTGGGGCGGTTTCTGCCATTAGAAACTTGGCTAAATCACGCCATTATTGCTGCAATACCAAAAATTGGCTTTACAATAAAAAGATGGCTTCGAAAGGAGAATCAGTGTCCCGAGTTATTAGGTTTTATTTTTAACTATGTACACTCTGCTTCGCCAAGGGTTTAGCGGGCTTCTGTGTGCTCTCAGGCGATGAAATGAATTCTAGGGCTCTGAGGATATGCTGTCGGGTGATAGTGCCGACAAGGCGATTGTCTTTGACGACAGGATAGCGTTTGAACGATCCTTTGAGGAACATCTCGGCGACTTCAATGATCGGGGTGTCGACTTCAATGGTATCGATACCATCGGTCATAAACTCTGATACTCGGCCTGCTGCGCCATCTTGTAAATAGGCGGCATCTAGGGCAACTTGCATGCAGTCTTTTTCTGATAAGAAGCCGATCAGGTTACCGCGTTGGTCAATGACGGGCGCACCTGAGATGCGTGCTTCTAACATTTTGTGGATAGCACGTAGGATGTCCATATCGGGTGTGAAAGTGATTTTGGTCACCGACATATAATCTTTAACTTTGAGTGATGCGAGCATGGTTCCTCCTTATTGTTCTACGCTATCGGACTGTGCTTGACGTTTCGCACACACTTTTTGTTTTGTTGCCGAACATGTACCACCACAACTGCCTGATAGGCCGACTTGGTTTAAGCCACCGCAACTGCCTTTGATAGCAGGTCTGCCAAGCAAAACGCCGGCTGCCATGCCGATGATGGCAATCGCGATGATAATAAAGCTAGCGATAAATGTTGTCATTAGCCACCAAAGTCATCAAGGAAGATATTATCACGCTCAACACCCAACTCTTCTAGCATATTAATAACGGCAGCGTTCATCATGGGTGGACCACACATATAGTATTCGCAGTCTTCTGGTGCAGGATGATCTTTAAGATAATTGTCATGGAGGACATGATGGATAAAACCAGAATAACCTTCCCATTCATCTTCTTCTAATGGATCAGAGAGGGCGATATGCCAATCGAAATTGTCATTTTCTGCTTGTAGGGTATCGAAATCATCGATATAGAATATTTCACGTTTACTTCTACCGCCATACCAAAATGACATTTTGCGATTGGTCTTGAGTCGGCGCAGTTGATCAAAAATATGCGACCGCATTGGCGCCATGCCTGCACCACCACCGATAAAGACCATTTCCTTGTCATTGTCGGTGGCGAAGAAGTCACCAAATGGCCCTGAGATAGTGACATTGTCGCCAGGTTTTAGGTTGAAGATGAACGATGACATTTGACCGGGTGACACTTCTTCTGGTGCACCGGGCGGCGGGGAAGCGATACGGACGTTGAGCATAATGAGGCCGCGTTCTTCTGGATAGTTTGCCATTGAATAGGCACGCATGACGTCTTGCTCTACTTCTGACTTGTAGCGCCACATATCGAAGCGATCCCAGTCTTCACGGTATTCTGGTGCGATATCGAAGGTTTTATATTCGCTGATATGCGGTGGGCATTCAATTTGGATGAAACCGCCGGCTTTGAAGTCGACATGCTCACCGGTGGGAAGCTCTAAGACGAGTTCTTTGATGAAGGTGGCGACATTGTTGTTTGAGCGGACAGTGCATTGCCATTTTTTGACACCAAACACTTCGTCTGGGACTTGGATTGACATGTTTTGTTTAACGGCGACTTGGCAGGCAAGACGGGCGTGATCCTGTGCTTCACGTTTGGTGATATGCGATTGTTCTGTTGCTAGTATCGAACCGCCGCCTTCAAAGATTTTCACTTTGCACTGACCACAAGTACCACAGCCGCCACAGGCTGAGGAGACAAAGAGTTCTGCATCGGCTAAGGCACCTAATAATTTACCGCCGGCAGGGGCTGTGATGGTTTTTTCATCATTGATGACAATACTGACGTCACCGGTCGAGACCAGTTTAGATCGGGCACTTAAGATCAAAGTGACTAATGCCATGATGATCAGGGTGAACAGTAGGATGCCCAGTATGATTTCCATTAGATTTGGATTCCTGAGAAGGCCATAAACCCAAGCGCCATTAAACCAGCCGTTATAAAGGTAATGCCCAGTCCTTGTAATCCATCAGGGACGTCAGAGTATTTTAATTTTTCTCGAATACCGGCGATGGCAGTAATGGCCAATGCCCACCCGAAACCACTGCCAATGCCATACACAGCACTTTCTGCAAGATTGTAATCGCGTTCAACCATGAATAAGGTGCCACCTAAAATGGCACAGTTCACGGTAATTAAGGGCAAGAAGATACCGAGGGCGTTGTAGAGGGCGGGGGTATATTTATCCATTGCCATTTCTAGGATTTGCACCATGGCGGCGATAACACCGATGTAACTAATCAGGCCTAAGAAGCTTAAATCAACCTCGGGGAAGCCTGCCCAAGCGAGTGCGCCATCTTTTAATAGATATTGGTAAATCAGGTTATTGGCTGGCACGGTGATGGCTTGCACGAGGATAACGGCGATGCCTAAGCCTAATGCGGTTTCGATCTTTTTAGAGACGGCAAGGAAGGTACACATGCCCAAGAAGAAGGATAAGGCAAGGTTCTCTATAAAGACAGCGCGAACAAATAGGCTGAGATAATGCTCCATCTACAAGACCTCCGTCCGATGGACTTGATGGATTTGGTAGTCTGGCGATTCAATTTGTTCTTTTTTCCAGCTGCGGATTGCCCAGATTAATAGGCCAATCACAAAGAAGGCACTCGGCGGTAGTAGCATGAGGCCATTGGGTATATACCAACCGCCTTCGCTGGCAACTGCAACGATTTGATGGCCAAATAGTTTGCCTGTGCCAAGCAGCTCACGGAAAAAGGCGACACTCAGTAAGATGAGGCTATAACCTAAGCCATTGCCGATACCATCGAAGAAGCTCATGACCGGTGGATTTTTCATGGCGAACGCTTCAGCACGGCCTAACACGATACAGTTGGTGATAATCAGACCGACGAAGACAGACAGTTGTTTGCTGGCTTCATAGGCATAGGCTTTTAAGAGTTGATCAACAATGATGACCAGTGAGGCGATAATGGTCATTTGAACGATGATACGAATGCTGGCTGGAATATGGTTACGAATCGAACTAATGGCGGCACTGGCAAAGGCACAGACCGTGGTGAGCGCGATACTCATAATGAATGCGGCCATCATATTAGTGGTGACGGCTAAGGCGGAACAGACACCTAAGACTTGCAAGGTAATCGGATTATTATCAATGAGTGGATCGGTGACGGTCTTTTTGATTTGATTCGCCATGATTATTGTCCTGTTCCGGAACGCATTTTTGTGAGATAGGGGCCAAAGCCGTGGTCGCCCAACCAATAGTTAACGAGGTTTGAGACGCCATTGCCGGTGAGTGTGGCGCCAGATAGGCCATCTATTTGATGTTCTGCCCCTGCTTGGGTGTAATCCACCTTGCCTCGTATCAATTTGATTTTGACATTGCCTTGGTCGTCGAAGGCTTTTTTACCTTTCCATTGGTCTCGCCAGCTTGGGTTATCGACTTCGCCACCTAAACCCGGTGTTTCAGCATGGGCATAAAACTGCAGCCCGCCGATGGTATTGAGATCAGATTCGAGAGAAATAAAACCATAGAGGGTCGACCATAACCCGTAGCCATGGACAGGTAGGACAACTTGTTTGACGACGTCGTTTTCTTTTAATAAATAGACGGTGGCGAGTTTGGCGCGTTTACGGATATTAGCGCGATCTTGTTCAGCCGTTAGGATGACATTACGAGCGGGATCTTTGGCGGCTTTATATTGGTCGTAGGTATTGGGTTCGATATCTGAATATTTGCCGGTTGCCAAGTCAACGATTTTGACTTCAAAGCGTTTAAACGCTTTATTAACGTCGGTGTCGTCGGCTAATAGTCCGGTGACGGCAAGGATATTTTTCTTGATGTCGGCTTCTTTATTAGCCAGCTGTTGCGGTTTGAGTGCGACGGCTGAAATGGCCACGAGAATAGAACAAACGAGGCATAACATGATGGCAACAAAGAGTGTTTTCTTTGGACTATCATTGGGCAAGTCGAGCAGCTCAGTGAAGGGGTTTGATTTTTTTGTTTGCTGTTCCATAGCCATTAACTTCGCTGTAGTCGACGTTTAACGTTAGCGCGAACGACAAAATAATCGATCAATGGCGCAAAGATATTCGAGAATAAAATTGCCAGCATAATGCCTTCCGGAAAAGCAGGGTTGGCAACACGAATAATGACAGTCATAAACCCAATGAGGATGCCGTAGATCCAACGGCCTTTATCGGTCATGGCAGCAGAAACTGGGTCGGTTGCCATAAAGATCATGCCAAAGGCAAAACCACCCAGTGATAAGTGCCAATACCAAGGCATGGCGAACATCGGGTTGGTACCGCTGCCGATCACGTTAAATAATAAGCTGGTGACGACCATACCGGTGAAAACACCAAAGATGATGCGATAAGAGGCAACGCGGGTATAGAGTAAAAAGGCCATGCCGAGTAAACAGGCAAGCGTGGAGGTTTCACCGAGAGATCCTTGCATGCTACCCAGGAAGGTTTGTGTCCAAGTGTAGCCGGCTTGTGTCACGGCTTCGATACCGCCTGATGCGGCAATAGCGAGTGGTGTTGCGCCAGTATAGCCATCAATGGCGGTCCAAACAGCATCGCCTGACATTTGAGCTGGGTAAGCGAAGTATAAAAAGGCACGGCCTGTTAAGGCGGGGTTTAAGAAGTTTTTACCTGTTCCGCCGAAGACTTCTTTACCTAAAACAACGCCGAAGATGATACCTAAAGCAACCTGCCAAAGTGGCGTCGATGGCGGCATAATCAAGGTATAGAGCATGGAAGTGACGAGGAAGCCCTCGTTTACTTCGTGATTTCGTACGGCGGCGAAAAGTACTTCAAACGCACCGCCGGCCAATAAAGTGGTGAGGTAAATAGGTAGAAAATAGAGTAAGCCATGAAACATATTGGCAAAGATGCTATTCGGATCAAAACCGATACCGAGTTTATGTAGCAGTATGCCGCGCCAGCCTTCTAGCTCTGTCATGCCAAGGTGTGTCATGGCGAGATTGGCTTGATGACCTGTATTCCACAGCATCATTAAGATGACGGGGAAAGTGGAGATTACGACATACGTCATGAGGCGTTTTAAATCGATGCCATCTCGTACATGCGGTGAGCCACGTGTGGTGTCTGATGGCGTGTACAGGAAGGTGTCGATCATTTCGAAAACGGCGAAATACTTGTGGTATGGCCCACCTTTCTGGAAGTTGGGTTCTACGCGATCAAGATAACGGCGTAATCGACTCATGGTTATCCTTCTTTCTCTATTTGGGTCAGGTTCGCCCTTAAAACTGGGCCGTAATCAAACTTGCCTGAACAGACAAAGGAGCACAGTGCGAGATCCTCTTCATCTAATTCTAAACAGCCTAGTGCTTGTGCCATATCAGTATCATTCACTAATAAGGCGCGTAATAGTTGGGTGGGTAAAATGTCGAGGGGCATCATCATTTCGAACGCACCGACAGGCACCATGGCTCTGGGGCTGCCATTCTGTGAGGTAGTGAGGTTAAAACTTTTCTTGCCCATTAATTTAGAGATAAAGACATTCAGTGCTGAAAACTTTTGGGTACCGGGCATGATCCAACCAAAAAATTCTCGTTGATTACCTTCGGCAATCACGGAGATTTGATGATGGAAGCGGCCTAAATAGGCAGCCCAGTTATTCGCTGTGTGGCCGGATAAGACTGAACCTGAAATAACGCGGGATTGTACTGGCTCTAATTCGTCTTTAATGATGTCCTCGGTGCTGGCACCAAGACGGGTGCGTAACAAACGCGGATTATTAACGATGGGGCCTGCTAAGGAAATGACGCGTTCTACCCAGAGCCGACCGGTTGTAAACAGTTTGCCAATCGCAATGACGTCTTGGTAATTGATTTGCCAGACGGTTTTTGAGGCATTGACGGGGTCAAGAAAATGAATATGGGTGCTGGCAAGGCCAGCGGGATGTGGCCCGGAAAAAGTATGGGTCTCAATGTTGATGCCGGTGCCGTCTTGCACGGCAGCATCAGTTGATTGGCAAACGAAGACTTTGCCTTCGGTGAGCTGACTTAAAACGGTCAAACCATGGGCATAATCAGCGGTGTGCTCATTAATAATAATGGTGGGGTCTGGTGCGAGGGGGCTGGTATCAATGGCAGTAACGAAGATGGCGCTGGGTGTTGAGTCGGGGTCGGGCGTTTTACTATAAGGTCTGGTTCGGATGGCGGTCCAGAGACCGGCATCGAGCAAGTTTTGAGTTATTTTTTCTGGTGCTAATTGGTTTAATTCAGTTGCATCATATCGCTGGAAAGTGACTTCATCATCACCTTTAAGTTCGATAATGACGGCTTGGAGCCTTCTTTTACTACCCCGTTTTATGGCTTTGATAATGCCTGAACCAGGAGAAGTGTAGGTAACGCGAGGGTTCTTTTTATCGGTGAAGAGTGCTTGGCCAAGTTTGATGCTTTGGCCTTCTTCAACCAGCATGGTGGGTTTCATGCCGTGGTATTCATTACCGAGGAGTGCGACGGAAGTGATAGGCCTAGTCGCTTCAATAGTTTGAAGAGGCTTACCAGATAGCGGTAAGTCGAGCCCTTTCTGAATTGAAAAATGCATCTCTAATATTGTGCGAAGGTTGCTAATGCGATCTTGCCACTTGAGTCCTCCCATCCATGTTGGGCTCAGTATAGGCAGTGTTTTTCAATATGGGAAGGGGTGATTTGGTAATTTGTGACTAAGGTGTCAATTTCAACCAACGAAAGGCAATGAAGGCGGCGAGAGAAGTGGCTGTTGCGGCCATTAAAAATGTCATTGTAGGCCCCGGCGATACCCAAAAATAGCCACTGAGTAAGCTGCCTAATACACCGCCAGCACCAAACCCGATACTGCTGTAGAGTGCTTGCCCCCGAGCTTGGTTTTTGCCGGTGAAGTAATGATGCACCCATGTGATTGCTGCGGCATGGAACGAGCCGAAGCTGGCCGCATGCAGTAGCTGAGCAAAAAGTAATAAGCTCAAGGAGTCGGGGAAAAAGCCAATTAACAGCCAGCGGAGTGTTGATAATAGTAAGCTGATAATTAACACGATGCGGATGCCGTAACGCGGTAGCCAACGGTGCATTAATAGAAAAATGATAATTTCAGCAATGACACCTAAAGCCCAAAGTTGGCCGATTAAGGTTCTGTTATAGCCGTGTTGTTCTAGATAGATGGTGTAGAAGGTGTAATAGGGGCCATGGCTAAGTAGGGTTAAAAAACAAATTGCAAAAAAGGCTAAGACAGTGGGTTGTTTTAATAACTGCCTCAATGGTTGATGATCAAGGCTTAGGTGTCGTGTCGCTGACTCGGGTACAGTTAGGCTCATTAACCACATGCCGGTCATGGTGACAATCAATGCAATGGGCATGGTTTCTACGCTGATGGTTTCAAATAATAATCCGAGTATTGAAACGGAGATAATGAAGCCGATCGAGCCCCAGAGTCGGATTTTACTGTAATGGTGGCTTTGTTCGCCGAGGTGTTGCAGCGTATTGGCTTCGAATTGTGGCAGAGTGGCATTCCAGAAAATACTAAAAAGCAGCATGACCATGGCGATCCAGAGATAGCTATTATTGAGCAATATGGCTGAGAAAATGAGGATGCCGATAAACGATGCGGCACGGACAATTCGCATGCGTTGGCCGTGATGGTCGGCAATCCAGCCCCAAATATTGGGCGCAACGATGCGCATGCCTAGAAAAATGGCGGTGAGTTCACCAATTTCTTGTGCCGAAAAACCTTGCCATTGTAGATACAGTCCCCAATAGGGAACCAAGACGCCTAGTGATGCAAAGTAGAAAAAGTAGAAGCCCGATAAACGCCAATAAGGCGTCGTCGTGAATGGGCTCATACACTGGCGGGAATAATAGGCGTTCCAGTTGTGACATCCATATTTTGAGCGCGGTGGCGGAGCATATGATCCATCAGCACGAGTGCGAGCATGGCTTCAGCAATGGGTGTGGCTCTAATGCCAACACAAGGATCATGGCGGCCATGGGTGACAACTTCGATGGGGTTACCCTCGGTGTCGACACTTTTTCCTGGAATCCGTAGGCTCGAAGTGGCTTTAAGCGCCATGCTAACGAGGATATCTTGACCACTTGATATACCGCCTAAGACACCGCCAGCATTGTTACTTAAGAAACCTTCAGGTGTTATTTCGTCGCGGTGCTCGGTGCCTTTTTGGGTCACTGAGTCAAATCCAGCGCCTAATTCAACGCCTTTAACGGCATTAATGCTCAGCATAGCGTGGGCGATGTCGGCATCAAGGCGGTCGAAGACGGGTTCGCCAAAGCCTGGTGGGACATTGCGTGCAATCACATTAATGCGTGCACCAATGGAGTTACCTTCTTTGCGTAAGGCATCCATATACGCTTCTAATTCTGATTCTTTATCTGGATCGGGGTTGAAGAAGGCACTTTGATCCATATGAGACCAGTCACGCTTTTCAGTTTTTATTGGGCCTAACTGGGCTAAATAACCTTGAATTTCGATGCCGTAACGGTCGTGTAAATATTTTTTAGCGATACCACCTGCTGCGACGCGCATGGCCGTTTCGCGTGCCGATGAACGGCCGCCACCTCGATAATCACGGACACCGTATTTTTGATGATAGGTGTAGTCGGCATGGGCAGGCCGAAATTGATGCATGATGTTGCCATAATCTTTTGAACGCTGATCAGTATTCTCAATGATCATACCAATAGGCGTACCCGTGGTCTTACCTTCAAAGACACCCGATAGGATTTTGACTTGGTCTAATTCACGGCGCTGTGTTTCATGACGGGTTTTTCCCGGACGACGTTTGTCTAAATCACCTTGCAGGTCAGCTTCTGTTAGTTCGAGTCCCGGAGGGCAGCCATCAACGATGCAGCCAATAGAGGGGCCGTGGCTTTCACCAAAGCTGGTGACGGTGAATATTTTTCCGAAACTATTGCCTGACATAATTGGTTTCCAAGTCGATATCGTTGCTGCTAAAAAGGTTACTGGTTGGGTTAATCGCTTTATATAATAAGCGATTTAGCTTTATTCTTAAAATATCGCTCGGTTTTAAACGATAAACAAGGTCGCGAAACCTAAGAATGCGACAAAGCCAACAACGTCAGTGACTGTGGTGAGTAAGACACCTGCTGATAGAGCTGGATCGGTACCAAACTTTTTCAGCATCAGGGGAATGGTCACGCCGGCGAGTGCTGCCGCGACTAGATTAATGATAATCGCCGCGCCCATCAGCAAGCCGAGAGTAAGACTGTTGAACCACAGAATAGTGACAATGGCGACCGCTGTTGCCCAAATAAGGCCATTACTGGCACCGACTAAAATTTCTTTGCGTAGTAACCAGCGCTGATTACTATCATTTAATTGGCCTAATGCCATAGAGCGAATTACGAGCGTCAAGGTTTGGCTACCGGCGACGCCGCCCATGCTGGCCACAATGGGCATTAAGATAGCGAGAGCGACTTGTTTTTCGATAGTGGTATCAAATAAACCAATTACCCAAGCGGCTAAAAAAGCCGTGAGTAGATTGACACCGAGCCAGAGAGAACGGCGATGGATGCTTTTTTTGACTGGGGCAAAGGTATCTTCATCTTCGCTTAGGCCGGCTAGACTTAACATAGAATGTTCAGCCTCATCACGAATAACGTCAACGACGTCATCGATGGTAATACGGCCAATTAACTTATTATCGGGGTCGACAACCGGGGCGGAAATGAGGTTATGTTTTTCAAATCGATGCGCGACTTCATTTTCGGGTGTGCTGGCGCCAATGGCTTCGATTTGATGTGACATGGCTTCGTTAACCGTCAATGAACGGCTGCGACTGACCAGCTTTGATAACTCAAGGGTGCCAAGATAGTGGTCTTCGTGATTGACGACGTAGAGACTATCGGTGTTAGCTGGAATGTCGCCAAGGAGCCTGAGATAACGTAAAACAACCTCGAGTGTGGTATCTGAACGGACGGTAATGACGTCGGTGTTCATTAAACCACCTGCCGTGTCTTCTTCATAAGCGAGCAATGTTTCTACCCGTCGTCGGTGTTGTGTATCCATGGTGCGCAAGACTTCACGCATGACATGATTCGGCAGCATCTGCAGGATATCGGCGACGTCATCAACATCGAGATCTTCGGTTGCGCTGATCAGATCAGCGGTATCCATATATTGGATGAGATCGGCTCGAACGTCTTCACCTACAAAGGATAGGACGTCACCGCGAAGGTCGGGGTTGATAATCGGCCAGCAAACTTTTCGTTCTACAGGGGGTAAGGATTCGAGCAGATGTGCTGTTTCGGCCGGGTGTAAGCTTGCTAGCAAACGACGCATGCGCACGAAACGGCCACTTTTCAAGGCTTCTGTGAGGGCATGGATTGGTAACGTGGTTGCTTGTTCTTGATTGAGTTCAGACATAATCCAAGTCTCGAAACGGGGTGGCGAGAGGCGTAGTTTGCTGACTATTCTAGACGGTTGATGTAGCAGTGAATAGGATTAATCATTTTAATTGTAGGCATTAATTGCTTCTAATCGTGACTCGGCGTCAAAAGGGTTGTCTATATTGAGAATATCGAGGGTATTTCGTGGTAATTGCGTTAGATCCGTTTCGTTGATGATTTGTTTGATTTCTAATATGGCATTAGGGTGCATACTGAAGTGGCTTAAGCCCATTACGAGTAGTAAGCGAGTGAGTCTAGGGTCGCCGGCCATTTCGCCGCACATTGAGACATCGATATTATGTTTCTTACCAGCCAGTAATGTCATGTGAATAAGCCGTAGGACCGCAGGATG
Source organism: uncultured Gammaproteobacteria bacterium (assembly GCA_905479985.1). GTDB lineage: Bacteria > Pseudomonadota > Gammaproteobacteria > Nitrosococcales > Methylophagaceae. The sequence continues at coordinate 11,415 of CAJQOM010000028.1, forward strand.
TAAGGGGTCGTAGAGGTAGTTAACTTGATCATCTACCCGGTCGACAGCGAGGGTATATTGGATTAAATCATTGGTGCCAATCGATAAAAAGTCGACTTGTTTGGCAAACATTTCTGCACAGACGGCGCTGGCAGGGATTTCGATCATGACGCCAATCTCGATATGGTGGTCGTAGTTGATACCTTCTCGGTCGAGTTCTTGTTTGCAGTTTTCAAGTTGATTTTTTGCTTGAAGCAGTTCCTGTTGATTTGACACCATGGGAAACATGATTTTGACTTTACCAAAAGCAGAAGCACGCAATATGGCGCGGAGCTGTGTTCGAAACATGGCCGGTTGGCTAAGACAAAGCCGGATTGCTCTGAGGCCTAGGGCAGGGTTATTGACAGTCGGGCCGTGGTGGCGACCACCATCAACGGTTTTATCAGCGCCTAAATCAAATGTTCTGATTGTCACGGGGTTATCCATGCTTTCGACCACATCGCGATAGGCGGCGAGTTGTTCTTCTTCTTCGGGTGGTGCCGCTCGGTTCATATAGAGGAATTCGGTTCGGTATAGGCCGATACCTTCAGCGCCGGCATTGCTGATGAGACTGATATCTTCAGGTAGATCGGCGTTGGCCAATAATTTAATGGCTTTGTTATCTTTGGTTTTGGTTGCCTGTGTTTTGTAGCGACTCAGGGAAGCAATATGGGCTCTGAAGGCGGTTAACTTCTCTTGGTATTCGGCGGTAATGCTCTCATCAGCTCCGGCTATCAAGGTGCCTAATTCACCATCGAGAATAAGCGGTTCATTATCTTGGATATAACGGCGGACAGATTCGATCCCGACGATGGCGGGAATGCCTAGACTGCGGGCTAGAATGGTGGTGTGAGAGGTTGCACCACCGTGTTCTGTGACAAAGCCGGCAATACCTTGGTGTTGCATTAGGACGGTATCGGCGGGGGTTAAGTCTTCGGCGATGATGATGTGGCCTTTTAAGCGGCCATCTGGAATCTCATGCTCTGCGACTTGCTCGTCGGCGAGAATACGGTGAATACGAGTCACCACGTGATCAATGTCATCTTGGCGTGTGCGGAGGTAAGGATCATCCATTTCGTTAAAGACGTTAATGAGCGCATCGCGCTGAAGTTGAAGTGCCCATTCGGCATTACAACGGCGTGAACGGATCATTTCAATGGGGACAGAGGTCAATGAGGAGTCATTAAGCATCAATAAATGAGTGTCGATAAAGGACGAAATATCCGTTGGTGCATTGGTTGGAATTTGGTCAAGAATGGCAAGGAGTTGTTGGCGTGCTTGTTCTGTGGCGCTGTTTAGCCGATCGACTTCTTGCTCGATACCGAAAGCCGGAATGAGGTACTCTCGTACATCGGGCTGGTTATGGAATAAGATATGGGCACGGCCGATGGCGATGCCGCGTGATACACCGATGCCTTGTAATTCGAGCGTCACTCACCTTCTCCAAAAAAATTTTCGATGAGCGCTTTGAGAGTATCGAATGCATCTTGTTCGTCTTCACCAGAGATATGAATCATGATGTCAGTGCCTTTGGCTGCAGCGAGCATCATCAGGCCCATAATACTTTTGCCATTGACGATGCGGCCATTACGGGCTACTTGAATGTCAGAGGTGAATTCTGATGAGGTGGTGACAAATTTGGCTGCTGCACGGGCATGTAGGCCAAGTTTATTTACGATAGTGATAGATTGTTCGATCATGATGTACATCCTGTATGGTGACAACGGGCTACGCCATCTTGGCCGCCAGTAATGGCTTTTTGTTCTAGTTCGTCGAGGGTTAAGTTTGGGTAGTTTAATACGCGAATCAGCATCGGTAAGTTTAGGCCTGAAACAATACGAATATCGTGCCGTTCTGAGGTATCACAAGCAATATTACTGGGTGTTGAACCAAACATATCGGTTAGGATCAACGTACCGTGACCTTGATCAATTTCTTCTAAGGTGCGTTTCAGTTTGAGCCTGATTTCATCGGTATTATCATTGATGCCAATCGAAATCATTTTGGTCGGTAATGAGTAACAGGAGAGCATTTGTCTGGCGGTGTTGATGAGCTCTGCGCCAACCTGATTATGGGATATAAGTACGATGCCTACAGTCATGGAAATCTCTTTTTATTACACCACGTGTGTTGTTAATAAGCCGCTTGTCATCATGTGAATTATTGTGCAGCCATAGTCTGTTGCTGTTTGCGTTTAAATTGTGTCTCAGTTTGATGTGCCGTCGCCTGTAATGTTACCCATGTTTGAATGCGATGTGCCAGTGATGCTGGATTGTGCGTTGATAATGTCAAAGTGGGTACGGCTTGTTGGCAAATACGGGTAGTGCTTAAACGCGGGCTAAGTCCATTGGATTCCATCGGCGAGTCGTTTTGGAGTTGGATGACCATGCCTAATTGGCTCTGGGCTTGCCATGCTTGTTGGCCAAAATGTGTTGTGACTGAGATAAGGCCAAGTTCTCGGGTATGCAGTAAATTGCTGAGTAGTGTGGGACAGCGACCGATGATCTGTTGGCCGATGATTGTAAATTCGGCAATGTCGTCAGCGATAAGTTGGTGACCTTGATACAGACATTCTAGTGCTAAGCTACTTTTGCCAATGCCCGGTTCACCCATAATAAAAATACCTTGGCCTGAGATATTGAGCAGGACGCCATGATGTGTTTCAGCTAAAGCATTTGCGGTCATTTAGGGTTAATCGTCGTCAATAGCCAGTAGTAAGTTAAACAATTTTTCAGGCTCTTGGGTGGCGCGAATGTTATCGCAGGTGGTTTGATCACGTAATATGGTCGCGAGGCGGGCTAAATGCTCTAAATGATATTGATCGCCACCTTCTGGCACCAATAAGCCGAAGACGATATCGACGGGTAGGTTATCGGCGGCATCATAATTGATTGGGCTAGCCAAGGTCATCATCACGGCGATGGTGTCGGTGATGCCGGGGACTCTCGCATGGGGAATTGCAACACCTCTACCCAGGCCCGTGCTGCCGAGCCGTTCACGCTCTATTAAAGCTTGAAAGATACGGTTGGCAGGTAAGGTCTGGGTATTGGTTGCAAGATATTGGCTTAGACTTTCTATGAGTCGCTTCTTACTTGAGATCGTATTCTCATTACAGTGAATATTGTCAGCATTGACCAGTAAAGAAGCGATGAGCATAGTAAATCTGTCCTATTAGCCTGCGTTGTGTTTCATTTGTGCACCATCGGCTTGATGGTGATTTTTAACTTTGTCTTTATGTTTGATGATTTGGCGATCTAGTTTCGAAACGAGGTGCTCAATCGCGGTATACATATTTTCATTCTCATCGGAGGCGAAGAGATCAGCGCCGCTGACGTGCACTGTGGCTTCGGCTTTTTGACGTTGTTTTTCGACCGAGAGAATAACGTGAACATTGGTCATATGGTCAAAGTGTCGTGTTAGTTTTTCGAATTTGCTGTTTACATGATCACGAAGACTGTCTGTAATCTCAATATGTTGTCCACTTAGGTTTAACTGCATAGTAGTCTACTCCTGTTGGTCTCATTGAAGATTGATGTACATTACACCAACCGTTTACGCTCATTCGATGGCGAAATTGCCAGCGTTTCGCGGTATTTTGCTATTGTCCTCCTCGCGACATTGACGCCTTGTTCTCCTAGAATATCAGCAATTTTACTATCACTGAGTGGTTTTCTTGGATTTTCTGCCGCCACCAGTTTTTTGATGATAGCGCGAATGGCTGTCGCTGAACATTCCCCGCCAGAGTCAGTACTAACATGACTAGAGAAAAAGTATTTAAGTTCATAAATGCCGCGGGGGGTATGCAGGTATTTTCGCGTTGTGACGCGGGAAATTGTTGATTCATGCATCTCGACTTCTTCGGCAATATTGTGCAGAACAAGGGGTCTCATGGCTTCGTCGCCGTGTTCTAAAAAGTCTTTTTGGCGATTAACAATCGCATCGGTGACTTTTAATAAAGTGTCATTTCGGCTTTGTAGACTTTTAAGAAACCAGCGTGCTTCTTGTAAATTATTTTTTAAATAAACATTGTCGGCACTGTTATCGGCGCGTTTAATCAGTTGTGCGTAATGATCGGCCACTTGTAAGTTAGGGGAGTTGTCGGGATTAAGCGATAACTGCCAGCGGTTATTGACTTTGCGAACATAAACATCAGGCACGATGTATTCGGTTTTATCGACTTGAACTTGGCTACCGGGGCGCGGGTTGAGCAGTTGAATGAGTTTGACTAAGTCGGTGAGTTGTTCGTCATCGATTTTAAGCGCCCGTTTGATTTGTTGATAATCGCGTTTGGCAAGGGTATCAAGGTGCTGGTCAATCAATGTAGTGAGTAAGTCGATTTGATCTGTGCTGTTTTCAAATTGTTTAAGCTGAATAAGTAGGCATTCTCGAAGATCACGAGCACCGACGCCAACGGGATCAAAGTGTTGAAGACGGTGTAGGACGGCCTCAATTTCATCGAGGTCTGCGTCGTATTCTTGTCCAAGGCTTTGCTGAAGTTCTTCTACTGAGCTTTTAAGGTAACCGTCTTCTTCGATGGCATCAATGATGAGGGTGGCAATGGCTTGCTCAAGCTCGGTAAAGGGTGTGAGGCGCATCTGCCAAAGTAGATGTTCTTGTAGGCTTTGGCTACTTTCATCTTCGTTGTCACGTTGAATGTCGCTACTAATCGCCTGTCCTTGCGCCGCTGGCCCGACATGCTGGTGGTCGAAGGTATCTTCCCATTCGCTATCGGTGGGTAACTCTTCTGGAATGTCATTATGTTCGAGTTGGGTGCTATCGGCGACGGTTGCATCTTGGCTACCATCACCTTCTTCTTGATCTTTGTCAGGCGTATTAAAGTCGACGTTCTCTTCGACTTCTAAGAGGGGGTTAGTTTCCAGTGCTTCTTGTATTTCTGTTTGGAGTTCGATGGAGGAAAGTTGTAATAATCGGATGGCCTGCTGCAATTGCGGCGTCATCGATAAACTTTGCCCTACACGTAGCTGTAACGATGGTTTCACGGGCGATCTTCAAACATAATTATCATGCTAATCATGTTACCGCAAATATTGTGCCATTGCCTACAGCTATTTTTTCGTAAAATGTTAACTGGGTCTAAAAAATGCTAACTGCAGTCGACTTAAAGCTAAGACAGATGGGTTTACCAATTGATAAACCAAGATCTTCCAATGCATCTGGACTGATAATGGCAAAAAAACGTTCACCACAATCGATGGTGAGGTGGATGGTACCGGCTTCTTCTGCGATAGCGATTAATCGGCCGGTGAAGTGATTACGCATGCTGGATGCAAGCACATCATTGGAAATAATGATTTCGTGAGGATCAATCGCGATATGGCTGGCGCGTTGTTGGCTGGTGGTATGGATTTTGATATTGCCAGTGTCGAATAAGTGTTGGTCTAAGTGGCCATGGAAGACGTTGAGAAGCGGGCTTTTGGTGACTTTACCTTTGATTAGATTAATGGTGGTGTCGGCTAAAGCAGCACCCTGTAGGCGATCATGGGTAGAGAAAATGATGGTCTTATCTTTCTGAGCCGCTAATTGTTCAATAATGGTTTCGAGTTGTCGAATGTGGCTCTGGTCAAGGTGTGAGAAAGGTTCGTCGAGTAATAAAATGGCCGGGTCATGTGCGATTGCTCTGGCAATGGCAGCGCGTTTTAGCTCTCCACCGGAGAGCGTGGTGGCGGTTTGTTTGGCGAGATGGCTTAAGTTGACGCGATCTAGGGCATCGGCAATACGCTGTGGTCTTTCTGCTGTCGGCACGCCCTGTAATTTAAGGGCGAGGTCGATATTATCGGACACGGTGCCGGTTAATAGGAAAGGTTGTTGATTAACGTAACCAATGGTGCGGCGTTGTTGTCGTGATAAGTCAGACTTGATGGTTTGGCCAGAAAGTTGAATTTGACCTTGGCTTGGCCGGTTTAAAAAAGCCAGCAGGTTCAAGAGCGTCGATTTGCCTGCGCCATTATCACCGAGCAGGGCAATGCATTGCTGGTGGGGGATGGTAAGTTGCGGCAGATCTAATGAACAGGTCTGTTGATAGAAGACTTTGATATTGTCGAGTTGGTAAGCACTGCTCATGTTTTTGCTCGCTGTAGGCAAGACAAAATAAAGTTAACGAGAAAAGCGATGAGCAAGAGTAATAGACCTAAGGCGAGGCCAACCTCGAACTCACCTTTGCTGGTTTCAAGTGCGATGGCTGTTGTCATGGTGCGAGTGTAGCCTTCGATATTACCACCGACCATCATGGCGGCACCGACTTCGCCAATGGCGCGGCCAAACCCAGTAATGATTGCCGCAAGCATAATAAAACGGGTTTGTTTGGCGACTTGAATAGTGAGCGTGGTTGATTTTGCGCCAAGGCTTTTTAAAGTGGGGACAAGTCGCGGATCGGCAGCGGTGACGGCGGCAATGGCTAAGTTCATCATAATGGGAAAGATTAAAATGGCTTCGGCCATGATGATGGCGGTGGGAGTATAGAGCAACTCTAGGTGGCCCAATGGCCCGAGACGGCTTAATAAACCGTAAAGCAACAGACCAATTAATACTGTCGGCATTGCCATTAAGGTATTGAGAATATGCTGGATGAGTTGTTTACCAACAAATTGATTTAGCGCCATGATAATGCCAGCCGGAATGGCTAAAACGCCGGCAATGACGGCGGCAATGAGCGAAATAGAGATTGAATTAAAGACGACTTCGTATAAGGCTTGATCAAAAGAGGCGATCAAGTCGATAGCAGCAGACAAGGAATCAGCGAAATAACTCATCGGGGGATTATCTTATTTTTTGACGCTTAAGCCTAATCGTTGGCAGACGGTTAGAATAGGATCTGTCTTATTCATGGTGTAGAAGTGGAGGCCCGGGACATCAAGTTCAACGAGTTTTTGAGTGAAATCAGTCAGAAAGTCTAGGGTGAAGGCTCGTAGTGATTTGGTATCGTCATGGAATTCTTCTAAGCGTTTTCTCAGCCAACGCGGAATCTCTGCACCACAGCCATCGGAGAAACGCGCAAGTTGAATGAAATTATTGATTGGCATGATGCCGGGTGTGATTGGGATAGTGATATTGTTTTGCTGGCAGCGCTCAAGAAAGTAGCTGTATGCATCAATATTATAAAAATATTGGGTGATTGCGCTATTAGCACCGGCGTCGACTTTACGTTTAAAATTGTCTAAGTCTACTTGTGCTGAGTTGGCCTGCGGGTGCTGTTCTGGGTAAGCAGCGACTTCAATCGTAAAATGATCACCTGTGGTTTGACGGATAAATTCGACCAGCTCGTTGGCATAGCGAAAATCACCAGCCGTTTGCATGCCAGAGGGTTGATCGCCTCGGAGTGCGACAAGACGTGTAATGCCCAATGCTTGATAAGTAGAAATTAAATCGTGAATATTTTGTTTTGTGGTGCCGACACAGGAAATGTGCGGGGCAGCTTCTATGCCGGTTTGGGGACTTTCTGCTTGAATATTTTTAATGGCTTCTAGCGTGTAATCTTGTGTTGCTCCCCCGGCGCCAAAGGTGACGGAATAATAACTGGGATTTATGGCGCGAAGCTGTTGCCGAACCGCAGTTAAGTTGGCAAACCCCTTGTCGGTTTTTGGCGGAAAGAATTCGCAGCTAATCTTGAGCTTATGTGACATGTTGTTGCCAAAATTAATGAAAGGGCTAATCGCATCATTAGCCCTTTCTGGTTAGGTTAGTAGCGGTAAAGTTCAGGTTTGAACGGCCCGTCTTTGCTGAGTCGCAAGTAGTCTGCTTGCTCTGTCGTCAGCTCCGTTAACTGGGCACCAATTCGACCGAGGTGTAAGCGCGCGACTTTTTCATCTAATGTTTTAGGTAAAACATAGACTTCATTTTTGTAATTATCGCTGTTATGCCACAGTTCAATTTGTGCCATCACTTGGTTGGTGAATGAGGCAGACATAACGAAGCTTGGATGACCTGTTGCACAACCAAGATTGACTAAGCGACCTTCGGCCAACAATGTGATGCGCTTGGCATCAGGGAATATGATCTGATCAACTTGTGGTTTGATATTGACCCACTCATATTGACGTAATGACGCAACATCAATTTCTGAATCGAAGTGACCGATATTACATACAATGGCTTCGTTTTGCATTGAGACCATATGCTCATGGTTGATGACGTTCACGTTACCCGTTGTGGTAACAAAGATATCACCCATTGAAGCCACTTCATTCATATTCACAACACGGTAGCCTTCCATAGAGGCTTGTAGTGCACAAATTGGATCAATTTCAGTGACCATGACGGTGGCGCCCATGCCTTTAAATGCTTGAGCACAGCCTTTACCGACATCGCCATATCCTAAAACGACACAAATCTTACCAGCGATCATCACGTCAGTAGCGCGTTTGATGCCGTCGAGTAATGATTCACGACAGCCGTATAGGTTATCGAATTTAGATTTGGTTACCGAGTCATTGACGTTGATAGCCGGTACTTTAAGGCTACCGTCTTTCATCATTTCGTATAAGCGGTGAACACCTGTTGTCGTTTCTTCCGACAGACCTTTAACGTCTGTTAATAGCTCTGGGTATTCATCATGCATGATCTGGGTTAAATCACCGCCATCATCCAAGATTAAGTTAGGACGCCAGTTGTCTGGGCCAGAGATAGTTTGTTTAATACACCAAATGGCTTCTTCATCTGTTTCGCCTTTCCAAGCAAAAACCGGAATGTCTTGTACTGCGATGGCCGCAGCCGCTTGGTCTTGTGTTGAGAAAATATTACATGAAGACCAGCGTACTTCGGCGCCAAGGTCGATTAATGTTTCAATCAAAACAGCGGTTTGAATGGTCATGTGTAAACAACCCGCGATGCGGGCACCGGCTAATGGGTTTTTGCCAGCATACTCTTCACGAATAGCCATTAAGCCGGGCATTTCAGTTTCAGCAATTTTGATTTCTTTAGCGCCCCATTCAGCAAGGCTGATGTCAGCGACTTTGTAGTCTGGGGTGAGGTTTTCGATTGGTGATGTCATTTAAATTGTTCCTTGGTATGTCGAGAGATTAGATGCCAGCAGCATCACGTAAGGCGTCGGCTTTGTCAGTGCGTTCCCAAGTAAAATTAGGTTCTTCACGGCCAAAATGGCCATAAGCCGCTGTTGCTTGGTAGATAGGGCGGATCAGGTCAAGCATTTTGACCAAACCAACGGGTCTGAGGTCGAAATGTGCTCTGACCAATGTTTCTATTTTGTCATTGGAGACTTTGCCAGTGCCGAAAGTTTCAATGCTAATGGAGGTGGGTTCTGCAACACCAATGGCATAAGACACTTGGATTTCGCAGCGATCAGCAAGACCAGCAGCAACAACATTCTTAGCCACATAGCGACCGGCATAAGCGGCACTACGATCGACTTTTGATGGGTCTTTGCCTGAGAATGCGCCACCGCCATGTCGTGCCATACCGCCATAAGTATCGACGATAATTTTACGGCCTGTTAAGCCTGCATCACCGACTGGGCCACCAATAATAAATTGGCCTGTTGGGTTAATGTGGAATTGCGTGCTAGGTTTTAACCATTCAGCCGGCAGTGTCGGTTTAATGATTTCTTCCATCACCGCTTCGTGAAGGTCAGTTTGCGAGATGTCAGGGTTATGCTGCGTCGATAACACGATGGCATCAATCGCGACGGGTTTGTCATCTTCATAAATGAATGTGACTTGGCTTTTTGCATCGGGGCGTAACCACGGCAATGTACCATCTTTACGGACTTCGGCTTGGCGTTTCACCAAACGATGGGCATAGGTGATTGGCGCAGGCATTAACACATCAGTTTCATTACTGGCATAACCAAACATTAAGCCTTGGTCACCGGCGCCTTGTTGTTCTGGTGTCGTTCTGTCGACACCCATGGCGATATCAGCGGATTGTTTGCCGATAAGCGACATAACAGCACAAGTTTGACCATCAAAGCCGACATCTGAATGGTTATAACCAATATCGGTGATGGTTTTACGTACGATATCTTCTAAATCAACCCAAGCTGACGTAGTGATTTCCCCGGCGACAATGGCTGCACCCGTTTTAATGAGGGTTTCACACGCGACCCGTGCATTGGGATCTTGACGTAAAATTTCATCAAGCACCGCATCAGAAATCTGATCAGCGACTTTATCGGGATGACCTTCTGAAACGGATTCAGACGTAAAAATAAAATTGTTACCCACAGTCAATTTCCTCTTTCAAAATGTGACTACGGTAAAGATAGATGGGGAGGTCATCGATGACGGTCCATTACTATCAGTTACCTGTTAATAATGAACGCGGTTGAAATTATCTCGCGAATAAGCCTAGCAGGTGTGTACCTGTTGCAGCGTTCCTTATTCGAGGGCGTATTTTATACGTTATATGCCTAAAGAAACAAGTTTAACGATTTGATTTGGTTTTATTTGTATTCGCTACGCGAGGGCTGGTTGATTTGATACCACTGCCGTGGGGGCGTTCATTTATTTTGCGTGGCCATAAATTCGTCTGGAACGAATTTAGACGCCGAAGGCGCCCGAAGGGTGAGCTACATGGATGTAGCGAATCAAATTAAACAGAACCAAACAAAAGGCCAGCCCATGCGAGCCCTGCGGGTTCCCTCGTTTCGAAAACGTATTTGGGCGTGATAGAAACTCGCTACGCTCAAACAACTATCACACTAATCCAAATAAATTTTCTACTCTCGAGGCTTTACGATAAGTCAACAGTGCTGACTTAATAGGCACTATTGATTGCCTAACGTCCACAAAGACGACATCTCAATTCCTTTTAGGAACTGGCTTTTATTTCTAGCTGTTGGCGAGCATGTTCGGCGAAACCGGCACCCGCTTCAGCATAGAAATTAAAGCTTTGATCTACTCCGGCGGCCTTTAAAGTTGCACAGTCATCATCATATTTCGCGACGGCGGCAATCGTTCCTTTGTAGTCTGATTCGTTCAGGAATTTAACGGCTTGCTGCATATCACTTAGGCTGGGCATTGCTAGCATAATTAAACGTAATTTATTGACATCCACATCGTGCCAGAAATCGATATCTTCCGCGTCACCTAGGATGACATGACGTCCTGCCAATTGGTGGTTATTGACCTGTTCAATATCCGCATCAATGCCGCAGACTTTGTCAGCATAGGTTTCTTGCATCGCTAAATAAGCACCACTGCCCACGCGGCCCATGCCAACGACTAAAATTTCTGCATCACCAAGGTTTGGTTTGACATAATTTGCTTGTCGTTGCTCGGTTTCAAAAGTGTGTAGATAATGCTCAAAAGTGGCATATAGGTCATGTGCATGGGCATTGATAACCGAACCAAGGACAAAACTGAAAGACAGGGCAATGGCGATAATCATTAACCATTGCTGATCAATCCAGCCTGCATTGACGCCAACTGCGGCGACAATCAAGCCAAACTCGCTGTAATTTGCCAAGCTGGCGGTGCTGAGGTAAGCCGTACGCGCTCGCAAACGGAACCGAGCAATGATGCCAAAAAACAGTACGGCCTTAATGGGTAAGATTAATAAGACCAATCCTACGGCAATCAGTATATCGGTCATTGTCGGTAGTGCATTGATGCCGATAGAGAGGAAAAAACCAACTAAAAATAAGTCTTTGAAATTTAATAAACTGCTTGATAATTCATCTGACTTACGTTGTCCGCTGAGCATGATGCCGATAATTAGAGCACCCAAATCGGCTTTCATACCAACGAGTTCAAACAACTCGCCACCACCGACGGCCATGAATAGTCCGAATAAGATTAATATTTCACCATGGCCACTGCGTTCCATAAAGTGGTTAAATAACGGTCGGAAAAAAGGCAAACTCAATAATGCTAACGCCCAGATTGTAGGAGACTTATCGGTTGCGAATGTTAGAAAGAGGACTGCGATAATATCTTGGATGATAAGGATACCAATCGCTAATTGACCATGACGAGACCGCATCTCACCGCGACCTTCCAATGTTTTTACCGCGAAGACGGTACTACTAAAGCTTAATGCGAAAGCAATGACCGCTGCGGCTTGCCAATCCAAGGCACCGAGCCAAGAAAGGCCCATTAGGCCGGGTATCAATAACAAGCTGACAATAATGACAATAAGCAAGGCCATGTGTGCAGATGCCGTGCCCCAAACTTCTGGTGCCAATAAGCTACGTAAACGTAATTTTAGGCCAATGGTAAACAACAACAAGGTAACGCCCAAATCAGCAAATTTTTCGAGTGCTGGGCCGCCTTCTACGCCTAAGGCGTGTAAAGCAAAGCCTGCACCTAAAAAGCCGACTAAAGGGGGGAGCTTAATTTGTTGTGCTGTAAAGCCAAGTACGAGGGCTACTAATAACCAAAGAGGATCCATGTCACATGCCTTATTTAAAGTATTACAGTAAAAACGAGAATCTGGCGTAATGTTTTATTATAAGTTACGCCTAACTGGTTGATATATTACTGATAACCCCACCTTAAAAATCAGTGATCGCTCTCAATTAAAAGGAATTTCATACAATATAAGGCTTTAATTTTATGATCGGCTGATCGCGTGCTCTTCTAATGCCGCTATTCTTGCTTCTATTGGCGGGTGTGATGAGAACAAGGCCATAAAGCCACCTTTGTCATTAATGCCAAAAGCAGCCATTTGTTCTGGCAATGGGGCAGGCGCAACTTGCCCTAGGCGTTTAAGGGCATTGATCATATTTTGATGGCCAGCCAAATCAGCACCGCCGGTGTCGGCAATAAACTCACGCTTTCTTGAAAAATACATCACGATGGTCGATGCCAATATCGATAAAACAACCTGGGCGATCATGACAGTGACAAAATAACCGATACCGTGGCCTTGGTTATTTTTCAAGATCACACGATCAACAACATGGCCGACAACGCGTGATAAAAAGACGACAAAGGTATTAACCACGCCTTGGATCAGCGCCAGCGTGACCATATCGCCATTCGCAATATGGCTCATCTCGTGACCGACGACGGCTTCAGCTTCGCCTTGTGACATGTTATCTAATAAACCTTGTGACACAGCCATAAGTGATTTGTTTTTGCTAGCGCCCGTTGCAAAAGCATTCATATCTGGTGATGGGAAAATGGCCACTTCTGGCATTTTGATACCGACAATTTTTGCCTGATTTTCGACTGTCGTCATAAGCCATTTTTCAATATTCGATGATGGATTGGTAATAACGACGGCTCCAGTCATGCGTTTAGCCATCCATTTCGACATCAATAATGAAATAAGCGAGCCGCCAAAACCGATAACGCCAGACAGTATGACCAAGGCCTGAATGTTAAGATCAGAGCCATTTTCAGCTAAGATACTGTCAACACCCAGCAACCTTAAGGTAATGCTTAGCACCGCCATAATGGCGATATTGGTCATAATAAATAACATGATTCGTTTCATTGTTTTCTCTCATTCCATCTTAAATGTTTAATAACTACTAACCTTGCTACTTTGTTCATAGGTTAATCATAAAAACAATTTTACTATAGTGTGGTGTTTTTCATTCGAGCGTATCGTCACAGTTATCGACATGACGTTATCAATGTTGAATTATAGCTGCAACATTGCACCATATTGCTTTAACCAAGCTTGGTCTTGTTGATAGTGCGGATGATGCTGTGCAACGAGCTGCCAGAATGCGCGACTATGGTTGTGATGGGCTAGATGACAGAGCTCATGGATGATCAGGTAGTCAATCACCGAAGGAAGGGCTTGGATGATTTGCCAGTTGTATTGAATGTTACCTTTGATATTGCAGCTGCCCCAGCGTGCCTTATAGGTCTTTACTGTGATGGATGTCGGTGTCAGGCCCGTTTGTTCGCTTAATTCAGCCGTACGTTTATTTAGGTAAATTGTCGCTTGGTCTTTATACCAGTTGATGACTGTTTGTCTGCGTGTTTTAAGCCCGATGCGGTGGAGTCTGCCAGAAAGGATAATGTCGCTATCCGTCAGCCTGACCGAGGGTGCGTCGCCTTTTTGTGTTAATTGTAATGTGAAGGCTTGGCCGAACAGGTAAAGCATTTCATCTTGTTGCCACTGACGGGTTGGCGCTGGTTGAGGTTGTTTGGCGAGTTGTTGGCTTATCCAATCTGATTTTTCTGAAATGAGGTCATGGACAATGTGCATTGGCAGTTGTGTTGGGATATAAAGAAAAACGCCTTTGTCGCTGACTTTTAACGTCGCCCTGACACGTCTTGGGTGTCGGACGAGGGTGATATCAAAGTCTTTGGTTTGAATAACAGCGGGTGGCATAAGCGGCCTTGTAAAGTGCCAAATAAAAACAATGGCTATTGTACGTGAGGATTTGAGACAATAGCAGGCTAATTATCAATGATTTTTTGTTAAAAATGACGCAATTTGATCTTTCTCATGCCCATCGTTTATCGGTTGCGCCGATGCTTGATTGGACGACCCGTGATTATCGCTATTTTATTCGGTTGATTACCAAGCAGTGTTTGCTCTATACCGACATGATAACAACGGGTGCTTTAATGCATGGCGATGCTGCGCGGTTCTTAGCGCATGATGAGATCGAAGGGCCGTTGGCTTTACAGTTAGGCGGGTCTGATCCTGCGACCATGGCGCAATGTGCGGTGATGGCAGAAGATTGGGGCTATGACGAGGTTAATATTAATGTTGGCTGCCCGAGTGATCGGGTGCAGTCAGGTCTTTTTGGTGCCTGTTTGATGGCTGAACCCAATCTCGTGGCAGAGTGTGTCGCAGAGATGCAAGCTCGCGTCACTATTCCGGTGACAGTTAAAACGCGTTTGGGCATTGATGAGCAAGACAGTTATGAATTTTTAAGTCAGTTTGTCGAAACGGTTTCGTCTGCGGGGTGTAAAACGTTTATTTTGCATGCCCGTAAGGCGTGGCTATCAGGTCTAAGCCCGAAAGAAAATCGCGATGTGCCGCCACTTAATTATGAACGGGTATATCAGATTAAGCATGATTATCCTGATTTGCAGATTGCCATTAACGGTGGTGTTCAGACGCTTGAAGAAGTGCAAACGCATTTGCATCAAGTGGATGGCACGATGATAGGCCGTGTGGCGTATCACGACCCTTATCGTTTAGCGACGGCGGATAGTGTGGTTTTTGGCAAAGCTGATCAGGGGCTGTCGCGTCATGAAGTAATAGAAGCGATGCTCCCTTATATTAGCCAACGCATGGCAGTAGGGCGGTCGCTGAAATCAATCACACGGCATTTATTAGGCTTGTTTCAAGGCCAGCCCGGTGCCAAAGCATGGCGGCGTTATTTAAGTGAAAATGCACATTTGAAAGGGGCGAGGATTGAAGTGCTTGAAGCCGCTTTAAAACTAGTGCCTGATGCCAGTGCCTTTGTTGAGTAGATAAAGCGCGAATGCAGTTAGCCCAGCAATACATAACATGATGATGCTAAAGGCAAAGCCAACGGGAATGTCTGAGACGCCTAAAAAGCCGTAACGGAAAGCATTAACCATATATAAAATGGGGTTGAATAAAGAAGCCTGTTGCCAAAACTCGGGCAATAAATCGATAGAATAAAAGATACCGCCAAGGTAGGTGAGTGGCGTCAAAATAAAGGTCGGAATAATGGCGATTTCATCGAAGCTTTTGGCGTAGATGGCGTTAATAAAACCGCCCAGTGCAAACATGATGGCACTGAGGATGACCATGCTGAGTGTCATTAAAAGATGTTGCACCGGCAATGTTGTAAAAAATAATGAGACCATAGTCACGATGAGGCCGACTAATAACCCCCTTGCTGCACCACCAGCGACATAACCCGCTAGGATTAAATAATTGGGAATAGGTGCAATCAGTAATTCTTCAATGTGGTTTTGAAATTTAGCGCTGAAAAATGATGAGGCAACATTGGCGTAGGCATTGTTTATGACGGCCATCATGATGATGCCGGGGGCAATGTAATCAATATAATCGAATCCACTCATTTGACCAATACGGCTGCCGATGAGGTTGCCGAAAATGACAAAGTACAAGGTCATCGTGATGGCTGGTGGTAAGAGGGTTTGAGGCCAGATGCGAATAAAGCGTCGGATTTCTCTGGTGAGTAAGGTACTAAAAGCAACCCAGTGACGTTGGCGTTGTGTTGGCATCATTTATCCACCGTTTTTTCGACCAGTGACAGAAACAGTTCTTCGAGTCGGTTGGCTTTGTTTTTCATACTGGTGACGGTGATACCTTGCTCTGTTAGCGTGATAAATAAATCATTGATCGCATCTTCTTTTTTGATCTCAACTTCTAAGGTAGTGGGTCCAATTTGAGTGATATCAATGTTATCGAGTTTGAGTTCTTCGGTTAAGGGGGCTTTGAGATCGAGAATAAAGGTTTCTTTATCAAGCCGATTCAACAATGATTTCATATTGGTATTTTCGACAATATTACCTTGGTCGATGATGGCGATATTGCGGCAAAGGTTCTCGGCTTCTTCAAGATAATGGGTGGTGAGAATAATAGTGGTGCCTTGGGCGTTGATTTGTTCTAAGAAGTGCCACATGGAACGACGTAATTCAATGTCGACGCCGGCGGTGGGTTCGTCAAGTATCAGCAGTTTGGGTTCGTGAATTAATGCTCTGGCAATCATTAAACGGCGTTTCATCCCGCCGGATAACGCCCGTGATGGGGTTGATCTTTTTTCCCATAGACCCAGTTGTTTTAGTAATTTGTCTGCCCGTGGTTCAGCTTCATGTGCTGGCATGCCGTAATAGCCAGCTTGCGTAATGAGAATGTGTTTGACTTGTTCAAAGCCATTGAAGTTGAATTCTTGCGGGACAAGCCCTAAATAGGTTTTCGCTTGTTCTGGATTGGTGGCAAGGTCGATACCAAAAACGGTCACATTACCGTCTGTTTTGGTGACAAGAGAGGTAATAATGCCGATAGTCGTTGATTTACCGGCGCCATTTGGCCCCAATAAGGCAAAGAAATCACCTTGTTCGACATCTAAATTGATGCCATCAAGTGCTTTAAAGCCATTGTCATAGACTTTGGTTAAATTTTGGATTGAGAGTGCTTTCAAAATGTGGGTAATCGTAGGCAGGACAGAGGGTGTTAGGGTATCATGCTTATATGGATATTGATAAGTCGCCCTTTGTTTGTGGGCGCAAAAATGACCCACCAGAGTCGGTTAATGAGTTGATGTTACGTTGTGGCGCTTTGGTTGGACAAACATTAGGTCAGCTTGCTGCAGAAATGGGTGTCGCGGTGCCAGCCGATCTACAACGCCATAAAGGCTGGGTTGGGGCTTTACTGGAAGCTGTATTAGGTGCTGATGCCGGGAATAAGGCTGAGCCGGATTTTGTGCAGTTGGGCGTTGAATTGAAAACATTGCCGCTAAATAAGCGCGGGCAGCCGAAAGAGTCCACCTATGTGTGCACGGTTTCGATGCAACAGACGGGTGAGTTGACCTGGCACCAAAGCTGGTTAAGACGAAAGTTATCTCATGTTTTGTGGTTACCCGTTGAAGCGGAGTCTGACATTCCACTGGCTGAGCGATATATAGGCCAGGCTTGGTTGTGGCAGCCTTCGTTTGAGCAAGAAGCAGTGTTGCGACGAGACTGGGAAGAGTTAATGGATCGGGTTGTCTTGGGTGGGCAATCTGACATTTCTGCACGTGAAGGTGAGTATCTACAAATGAGGCCGAAAGCCGCGCATAGCCGTGTGTTAGCGGTTGGGGTATCATCTGAGGGACTGAAAGAAAAGATTAACCCAAAAGGCTTCTATTTAAGGACTGCTTTTACGCGACAATTACTTGAACAAGGATAGAGAGTGATGAAGATTATTAAAGATAAAAGAACCGTAGGGCCAGAGGTAGATGTTTGATGCGTAAATTAACCGCTTTGGTCATTGATGGTGAGACATTATCGCGACTTGTCGTTCAAAAACTATTAGAGAAGGCTGGGTTTACTGTTGTCACGACAAGTTTAGGCCATGAAGGACTGGCTTTAGCGAAACAAAGCCGTTTTAACCTGGTTTGTTGTGGCGATATTCAAGCTGATATTTCGGGCAGTGAATTTTGTAGTAAAGTGCGCTCGTTCCCCGGTTATGACTTTGTTTCTGTCATTGTGTTGGCGGCAGAAGATAATCCTCGAACATTAAAACAGGCCTTATTGGCTGGCGCGACGGATATTTTCAGTAAGCGTGATCTGACTGAACTAGAAATTTATATACAACGCTTAGTTGAGCGTGAAGTACGTCAATTGACAGGCCGTGTTTTGTTTATTGAAGACTCACAAGTACTACAAGAGATTATCATTGATCTGTTAACGGATATGGGCTTGGATGTCGACTCGTATACGCATGCCGAAGGTGCTTGGGAAGCATTTCGTACTGGGCAGTATGACCTGATCATTACCGATATCATGCTGGAAGGGGCGATGAGCGGGATTACGCTGGTTCGTAAAATTAGTCGCTTGCAGGGTGAGCATGGTTCGATTCCAATTATTGCAACGTCTGGCTTTGATAATGCATCACGTAAGATTGAACTGTTCCATTTGGGTGTGAATGATTATGTGGCGAAGCCGATCGTCCGTGAGGAATTCCGCCAGCGGGTATTTAACCATGTCGTCAGTTATCAGCGTATGTTGGAATTGCGTTCGCAACAAGCCTCTCTTTATAGTTTGGCGATGCTGGATGAGTTGACACAATTATTTAATCGTCATGCTTTGCGTGAATTTGCCGGCAAATACTTTAGTGAGGCACACCGTTTCAATCGGCCGTTGTCGATGGCAGTGATGGATATTGATCATTTTAAAACGATCAATGAGACGCAAGGTTATTCGACGGGCGATAAAGTGTTGTCTGAGTTTGGTGTTTGGTTGAAACGTTTTGTGCGGGATGAAGATATGATCGCGCGTTGGGCAAGTGAGGAATTTGTATTCCTATTATCAAATTGTGAGGCTTCAACGGCGTTGACTTTAATGGAGCGCATTCAAAAGCGGCTTGAGCAGTTTAGCCCTGCTAATGTATCGATTACCGTGAGTATTGGTATTGCGACGGTCAATGACAACAATAAACACAGTTTAAATAGTTTGTTTGAATTAGCCGATAGTGCGATGTATCGGGCTAAAATGTCAGGGCGAAATTGTATTCGCATTTATGATGCTGGGAAAGAGGTAGAAGAGCCTGAAGCTTAGCTTGTGACTTCGAGATTAATAATAAAAAGCCAGCTAACAAGCTGGCTTTTTATTATTGGTTGGGCTATCCGTTAGCTGATATTAACGAAGTGACCC
Organism: uncultured Gammaproteobacteria bacterium; assembly: GCA_905479985.1. GTDB lineage: Bacteria > Pseudomonadota > Gammaproteobacteria > Nitrosococcales > Methylophagaceae. The sequence continues at coordinate 30,674 of CAJQOM010000028.1, forward strand.
GCAACGGCTGCAGCGGCTGCCATGGCAGGGCTGACTAAATGAGTACGACCACCTAAGCCCTGTCGGCCTTCAAAGTTACGGTTTGAGGTCGAGGCGCAGTGCTCCCCTGACTCTAAGCGATCGGCATTCATGGCTAAACACATTGAGCAACCTGGGTCGCGCCATTCGAATCCGGCATCAATAAATATTTTATCAAGACCTTCTTGTTCGGCTTGTTGTTTGACTAAACCTGAGCCAGGCACGACAAGGGCTTGTTTTAAGGTGCTTGCGACTTTACCGCCTTTAATCGCTGCTGCTGCTTGACGCAAGTCCTCAATACGAGAGTTGGTGCAAGAGCCGATAAAAACGCGGTCAAGTTGAATATCAGTGATAGCTTGATCTGCTTTTAAGCCCATATATTGTAGGGCTTGCTCCATGCCTTTGCGTTTGACGGCATCGGCTTCATTAGCAGGGTTTGGGACTTTATCGTCTACTGAGACAACCATTTCTGGTGAGGTTCCCCATGTGACTTGGGGTTTGATTTTCGACGCATCTAAAATGATGGTTTTATCAAAGACAGCCTCTGGATCACTTTGTAGGTCTGACCAAGCAGTGACAGCCTTGTCCCAGTTTTCGCCTTGTGGGGCAAAAGGGCGGCCTTTTAAGTAGCTGATAGTGGTGTCATCAACGCCAATTAAGCCGACACGTGCACCGGCCTCGATTGTCATATTGCAGATGGTCATACGGCCTTCCATGGAAAGGGCTTGTATTGCCTCTCCAGCGAATTCAATCGTATATCCGGTGCCGCCGGCAGTACCGAGTTCACCGATGATGGCTAATACAATGTCTTTGGCGCCGACGCCGGGTTGACATTGGCCATCAACACGAACAAGCATATTTTTGGCTTTTTTCTGAATTAAACATTGTGTTGCTAAGACGTGTTCGACTTCTGAGGTACCAATACCAAAAGCGATAGCACCAAATGCGCCATGGGTTGAGGTGTGTGAGTCGCCACAGACGACCGTCATGCCGGGTAAGGTTGCACCTTGTTCTGGACCAACAACATGCACGATACCTTGGCGGATATCGCTGAGATCAAATTCGGTGACGCCGAACTCTTTACAGTTATCACCTAAGGTTTCGACTTGTAGACGAGAAATGGGATCGCTGATGCCTTGGTCCCGGTTGTTGGTTGGGACATTGTGATCTGGCGTTGCTAAGATCGAGTCCAAGCGGTGCGGCTTTCTATTGGCCAAGCGCAAGCCTTCGAAAGCTTGGGGTGAGGTGACTTCATGGACAAGTTGGCGATCAATATATATTAATGCGGTGCCGCCCTCATCGCTACGAATAAGGTGCTGCTGCCATAATTTGTCGTAAAGTGTTTGGGCTGTCATAGAAAACTTAAGTTGGGTATAAAAAGAATTATTATACCGCGTCGTGGGGCTTTGCTCTATGGCTTGGTTTTTTATAGGCAAAAAAAACGGGTAGTCTAAGACTACCCGTTTCTTTTTATTGCTTTTAGGAAAGTGGTTATTCCATATTAGCGTGGCGGTGTTTCATATCAGCTTCTTCGATACCTTTCTCATGGATTAAATAAGAAATAGTTGCTTCTAAGAAGATTAATGTTGATAACTCAAACATGGTTCCCATTGGCATACCTTTGGTAGTCGCAAAACTACTATCAGTACCAACTTGAATAGTTTGGTCAGCAATACCACCAATCGTCGAGCTAGATTTTGAACAAATCAAAATCACTTTAGCGCCTTCAGATTTTGCTTTATTAGCAAATGATACAAGTTGGGTTGTTTCACCAGAACCCGAGATGACGATTAATAAATCACCTTCACGGATACTCGGTGTTGCAACTTCACCTTGCACATAAGTTTCATAACCACTATGCATCAATCTCATCCCTAGAAAGTTACCTACTAGTTTTGAGCGACCTGCACCTGTAATAAAGATGCGTTTAGCATCATCACACATTGAAACTATTTTAGCTTCGTATGAATCATCGGTAGCGCTTACGATATCAGTGATTTTATTTAAGAGTAGATCACGATGCATTTTATTATTCCTTATGCTGCGTCAACTAAAGCACGTAATTCTTTAGCTGATTCTGCTGGAGAAGGTGCGCCGTAGATAGCCGCGCCAACAACAACAATTGCTGCACCAGCTTGAACTGTGCTTTGGATTGTGTCTTTGTTGATACCACCGGCAACAGAGATTTTTACATCCATGCCAAGACCAGCGATCATGTTTAAATCAGCAAAAGGTGTTTGACCTGCTGCTTGTGCGTCAAGACCAGTGTGAACACCGATGATTTGAGCGCCGTTTGCTGCTGCTGCTTTTGCAACTGCTGCTTTATCTTCAACACCGATTAAATCAACTTGAGCTTCTGCACCGTTTGCATTAGCTGCTTTGATAACACCACCGATTGTAGCCATGTCTGCAGCACCAAGTACTGTACAGATTGTGCCACCAGCTTCATAGAAAGGTGTTGCTTCGTATTCGCCAGCATCCATTGTTTTAAGGTCAACAAGGATTTTTTTGTCTGGGTGAGCCGCTTTCAAAGCTGTAACAAGTTTAAGACCGTTGTATTTAATACAAGGTGTGCCGATTTCTAAGATATCAACATAAGGTGCAACCTGTTCTGCTAAAGCCATAGTTGCGTCGAAGTCTAGAGAATCTAGAGCCATTTGAATTTCTGCCATTTTCATATCTCCTAAAGTAGTATTTTTTGTCTGATCACGTCGAAGCGCGACTCAGGACTATAATTCAGATCCCAGTTCAATGTCAATTTAGATTGGGATCGAAAAGCTAGCCCAAGCAATACAAATGATTGCCTGGGCTGAGCTGTTTTTTGCAGTTTAAAAGCGATTAAGCTTCTAATTCTGCTAAGCGATTTGCGAGTACTTCTTCTAAAGCAACTAATGCTTTTGAAAAGCCGTCGATGCCTTCTGCCAATTTCTCTGTCGCCATACGATCTTCTTTATGCATAGCGTCAAAAGTCGCTTTATCCATATTGATTTTAACCATATCAGACGCCATTGCTTGATCAGCAGAAAGTTTGCGTGGAAGCTCACCTTCAGTTGATTGCAATTGGTCAAGTAAGCCAGGTGAAATAGTTAATAAATCAACACCAGCTAACTCAGTGATTTCACCTAAGTTACGGAAACTTGCGCCCATCACTTCAGTTTTATAACCGAATTTTTTGAAGTAGTTGTAGATTGCCGTTACTGAAACGACACCTGGATCTTCGTGCGCTGCGTATGATTCAGTACCTGTGTCTTTTTTGTACCAATCAAGGATACGACCGACGAAAGGTGAAATCAGTTGGATGCCATTTTCAGCACAACCAATAGCTTGGTGAAGACCGAATACTAACGTTAGGTTAGTGTGGATGCCTTCTTCTTCAAGTACTTTTGCAGCTTGGATACCTTCCCATGTTGCAGCAATTTTAATTAAGATGCGTTCACGTGATACGCCAGCAGCTTCATATTGTGCGATAAGGTCACGGCCTTTAGCGATGGTTGCATCTGTATCGTATGACAAGCGAGCATCTACTTCTGTAGAAACACGTTGTGGCACGATATCAAGGATTTTTAAACCAAAAGAAACGGCTAGGCGGTCAAAAGCTAATGTGACAACTTCTGATGCTGATGCGTTAGCGCCAGCCGTGTCGCGAGCACCTTTTAATGTGTCATCAACAATGCCTTGATATTGTGGCATTTGTGCCGCTGCAGTGATAAGTGATGGGTTCGTTGTTGCATCACGTGGTGTGAATTGCTCAATTGCTGCGATATCACCTGTGTCTGCAACAACAACGGTCATTCCTTTTAGCTGATCTAGTAGATTTGCCATATGAAAAACACCTTTTAAATTTAGTGGTTAAAAAAAGCTGACGGGTCACACTGTATAGAGCGTGAAGTCAGAGAACGAATGGTTTACTTTTGCCAATAGGCGGCTATTTGGTTAGCCGTCTTAACTATTGTTTTTAATGTAACGCGCCACGCCGGTTAATGCGCCAGCTAACTTGGCCGTATTCTGAATATATTGCTCAACACCGGTCATTGGTTTTGCTTGATTTTTAATGTAGCGTTCAACGCTTGTCATTGTGACGGGTGAAGATGTAGTCGCGTTATTTTGGATATAACGTTCGACACCGGTCATTTGGAGACTCGTTGACATTTTGTTTTGAATATAACGCGCTACACTGGTCATTGTGTGTGTAGAAATCATTTTGTTCTGGATGTAACGTTCGACACTGGTAACGGTTGTTGCCGTATTTTCGAGATTGGCAATATATTGTGCAACACCTGTTATGGCTGTTGGTGTTACAAGCTCCTCTACTACTGTGGCGACCGTTTCAGTTGCTGTCTGAACAGGTTGTGGCGTGGGCGCTTGCTGTTGAGAGCCTGAAGAGAAAATGCCTTTAAATAAGCCACAAATTGAAGAGAAGAAACCTTTTTCACTCATTAGAGTTACCTTTGTTATAAGTCGTTTTATTCATAAGAGTTTGAATAAAAACCAGTATTTTACTATGTTTTATAGTGTAGTGGAATGCTAGCAGTCGATAATGCCGAATTGAGGCGGGTTTAGGTCGCTGTTATTCGGTTTATAGGAGGGTATTAAAAGAAAAAGGCGGGTGACTTTCATCACCCGCCTTCATTCTTACTTACAGTTGAATGCTATAAATTATGCAGCATCAACTAAAGCGCGTAATTCTTTTGCAGAGTCTGCAGGTGAATCAGCACCGTAGATTGCAGCACCAACAACAACGATTGTTGCGCCAGCTTGGACTGTTTGTTGGATAGTATCTTTGTTGATACCACCAGCAACTGAGATGCGAACACCTAAGTTAAGACCAGCAATTAAGCTTAAGTCAGCAAAAGGTGTTTGACCTGCTGCTTGTGCGTCAAGACCAGTGTGAACACCGATGATTTGCGCGCCGTTTGCTGCAGCTTCAGTCGCTGTAGCGGCTTTATCTTTAACACTGATTAAATCAATTTGAGCTTCAGCATTGTTTGCGTTTGCTGCTTTGATAACGCCGCCCATTGTTGCTTTATCAGAAACACCAAGAACAGTACAGATGTCGCCACCTGCTTCATAAAAAGGTGTTGATTCATATTCACCAGCATCCATTGTTTTAAGGTCAACAAGGATTAATTTTTCTGGGAATTTTGCTTTCAAAGCTGTAACGAGTTCTAGACCGTTGTATTTGATGCAAGGTGTGCCGATTTCTAAGATGTCAACATAAGGTGCTACTTGCTCTGCAAGTGCAATTGTTGCATCAAAATCTAGTGAATCTAACGCCATTTGGATAAGTGCTTTTGCCATGTTGACATGCTCCTAATTAAGTAATATTTAAGTTAAGTTACGCTGAAAATACGCCGGGAGACTATATAGGAATAGGGTGCCTAATGTCAATTTTATCCTGTGGTTTATACGTGGGTCGGTGTGTGGTGGCTAGACAGTGTGATTTGGTTTATGCCAAGCTGTGGTTCATTTTTGCGTCAGGCGCAAAACTTTCTTTTGGATGTGGATAAATGGCACAAATTGATAACGTAAAAGGTTTGATTATCGACATGGATGGTGTGCTTTGGCACGGCAATATCCCGATCACAGGGTTGGTTGCGTTCTTTGCGATATTAAGAAAAATTGATTTGCCTTTTGTTTTGGCGACCAATAATGCGAGTTTAACCCAGCAGCAATATATCGATAAGTTAGCGAAAATGGGCGTCACGGTAGTCGCTGATGAAGTGCTAACGTCGAGTATGGCGACGGCCAGTTATTTGGCTAAGCAACAATCGCAAGACAAAAAGCGGGTCTTTGTCATTGGTGAGCAAGGCCTAAGAGAACCGCTGGAAAGTCATGGCTTCACATTGACTGATTTATATGAGGTTGATGGCAACGATGACATGCGAGGCGCTGATTTGGTAGTGTCGGGCTTAGATCGAATGTTAACGTGGGATAAATTAGCGACAGCGACATTGAATATTAAGAAAGGTGCGGCGTTCTATGCGACCAATGTGGATACGACGCTACCCACTGAGCTGGGCGATGTGATGGGCAATGGCGGTACGATTGCGGCACTTGAAGCGTCGACAGGTGTTAAGGCCATTAGTATTGGCAAGCCGGCGCCTATTTTATATCAACAAGCGTTGCAGTCTTTAGGGACAACACAGGCAGAAACAGTTGCAATTGGTGATCGATTGAATACCGATATTTTGGGTGCTGTGAATGCGGGTATTCGCAGTATTTTGGTATTAACGGGTATTTCTGATCGGCAGGAATTATCGCAAGTGGATTACCAGCCAACTTGGGTGATGGATGATCTTGCCGCGATTACTGATGTGTTGCGAGATACTTTTTTGAATGATGCAGTAGAGAAGAAGGAGAATAAATAGATGAAGAAGTTGATCAATAATGTGGATGATTTGTTGACGGATAGTCTGAAAGGGTTTGCGCGAGCCCATCAGGATATTGTGCGCTTTAATGCGCAGCCGGCTTTTATCTCTCGCGCCCCGTCTACTGTACAAACAAAAGTCGCCTTGATATCTGGTGGTGGTGCTGGGCACGAGCCTTTGCATGCTGGGCTCGTGGGAACAGGGATGCTCGATGCCGCTTGTCCGGGCCAAATATTTACTTCCCCCTCACCTGATCAAATGATGGCGGCGGTGGAAGCGGTTGATAATGGTGCGGGCGTGTTATTCATTGTTAAAAATTATGCCGGCGATGTAATGAATTTTGAAATTGCTGCTGAGATGATTGAAGGGGAACATGCCACGGTATTGGTGTGTGATGATGTGTCATTACCGGCTGATCATAGCACTGGACGTCGGGGTGTGGCGGGAACTTTAATTGTTGAAAAGATGGTTGGCGCGGCGGCTGAAGCGGGTGCAGATTTGAATGCGTGCCAAGCATTAGGTGAGCGGGTTAATAAGGCGACGGCATCCATTGGTGTTGCGTTGACGAGTTGTACGGTGCCGGCATTAGGTAAGCCTACGTTTGAGCTTGCAGAAGATGAAATGGAGTTTGGTGTTGGTATTCATGGTGAGCGGGGACGTGAGACGTTGCCATTGAAACCAGCTGGCGAGATTGTGGCTGATTTAGCAGCCGTGATTGAAGCGGAATTGAATATAAAATCAGGTCAACAAGTTTTATTGCATATTAATGGCTTTGGCGGCACACCGTTGATTGAGCTGTATGCGGTTTATGATTTGGCGGCCCAGTATTGGCAAGCACGGGGTGTTGAGGTAGTGCGATCTTTAGTCGGGAACTACACAACGTCACTTGATATGGCGGGTTGTTCTATCACCGTCACGCTATTGGATAATACGTTAATCGAACTTTGGGATGCGCCGGTGCATACCGCCAATTTGCGTTGGTAAATTACTTAATTCTGTTGTGCTAGTAAGTCGGTGATGGTGCAAATCATCAGTTGACTGGTTCTGGCGCCGGCATCGATATGGCCAATTGCGCGTTTCCCGAGGAAAGAGGCACGGCCTTTGGTAGCAATCATGTCTTTGGTTGAGGCCATGCCGGCAATGGCTTGCTCAGATAAATTATTGAGTAGTTGATGGTATTCAGTACCTTTGGCGCTGTCTTCTTGTAAGCGATTGGCGACAGGAATGAGCGTATCGAGCATGGTTTTTTCACCCAAGTCTGCTTTACCGCGTTGTTTAACGGCTTCGACGCCTTGATGAAAAATATCTGCGAAGGTCTCGGTCGTTAGTGTTTGGCCTTTAGCAGCCTTTGACATACTGATGAACAATGTGCCAAAGAGCGACCCTGATGCGCCGCCCATGGTCGACATTAAGGTCATGCCGACCTTCATCAGTGCGGGTGGCCAGTCTAACGCGTTTAATTCGGCTTCAATGGCTTGCAGTGCGGCGAGACCACGTTGCAAGTTGATGACGTGATCACCATCTCCAATCGCCCGATCGAGTTCGGCGACTTCATCAGCATTATTTTCAATGGTGGTACTGATGGCTTGGATTAATTGTGGGAGTAATGAATTAGACATAACGGATGCTACCTTCAAATAGGATTTAGCTATTATTCATGATTTTGGGGTAATAAAAAAGCCCAGCAATGCTTGAGTTGGGCTTCAATTTTTAATGAAAGTTTAGCCTGGACTTAAAGAGTTGACCTGCTGAATTTTATGGGCTAAGTTAACAAAGAACCGCTGATTTAATTAACAACTTGCGAGCGGTATAAAAGTGCAGCTAAAGCGACGTTGGTATTATCCCCTCCATCGTGCTTAATATAATCACATGGGGATGTGGAGATAGACTAATGAATACAAAACTATCAATTTGCGGCCCAATTACCAAAGGCCAAGCGACACAAACATCGGATAGGCTTTCTAGGTTTTATTCTGAGCAAGCAAAAACCAGTTCGTCATGCTCACCAACACCAAGCTGGCGTAAACCTGATCCGAGCCAATGGTGGTATGGACCTAGTCAAGAAAAAGGGCATTAGCTCATTGATTTCCTGCTATTGTTTGACTAGGTGTTTTTTCTAGAGAGCATTTTATTCTGTTTTGATGTTTGAAAACTGAATAACAACATTAAGCCATGGCCCAATCTGGGTGTCTTGTTGCGTTCGTTGAAAGAGTTTGCGGCGGTTGAGTTCTGCTAGCAGGTTTTTTAATTGCCAAGCATATTCTTTCATATGAAAATGGAAAAATATACTCATTGTCCGGTCTTCTTCTATCACTGAAGCCAGATAGTTAGAATCATTAATATTCATTCCTGATTCTAGGAGATTGCTATGGATAGCCTCTATATAGCTGTCGATAAACTCTATCAGATTTGAACTGGGGAGGCGCTGAACTATGGATAACCATTCTTTGAGGATTTTATTTAGTTGGAGTGATTGTGCAATGAGTTCGCTGTCACTATAGTTTTCGGTTGTTTTACTGTCTGGCTCTTCATTGTTAAATAGCCGCTGCCAGTGTTGATAAAACTCGGAGGCGAGTTTTTTATTGTTCAGAGTGAGTAACATTGAAAGCTCTTTAACGTCTGCGCATTCAGCTTCATTATTAAACCTACTGGCCATCACTTCTGTGATGGCCAGAATTTGTCCAGGGACACTTATTTGGCCTGAAGATTTTCCTGTGGGGTAACCAGAACCATCTAACCTTTCATGGTGCTCAATAACGGCATTGCTAACACCCGATTGATAATCCGGGTGATTAGTGAGTAATAGATCAGAAATAATGACATGAACATGTAGAAATTTAATTTCGTCAGGAGTCAGCGCCTTATTTTCTTCAAACAGAGCCGGGTCGAGATGTAGTAAACCTAAATCATGAAAGAGAGCTGCTAAGAGGACCATCGTTATGGTTTCTTGATTCTGGCCTGATTTAGTTGCTAGGAAATATGAAAGGTATAAGACTGTCAGTGAATGATTATATAAGTTTTTTCTCTCGGATTTTACAGCGGTTAGTTTAAGGGCAATATTCTCAGGGAAGGTGTGGGTTGAAAGTAAGTCTCCTATTGAAACAGCCTCAGTCATATCATTTGTAAGTTTTGATAGCGTTTGGCTAGAAGAAACTAGCGTAGCGATATCCGATATAACGATTGAGATAGTGATTGGGTCATCAATTGTAATATTTTCATCAAAATCCTTCTGAAGCTTATGTTTGACGAGATTCGCATAGACTTTGCTATCTATTTTCACGCCTTTAGCTACCAGCTTGACTCCTTTGTCAGAATAGATGTCCTCTGAACAGGTGATGGTCTGTTTGTTACCTAAGGAAGTGACGGCTTCTTTATAGTGTCTGTCCGTACCGACTACATCGCTTAAACTCGCTGACATTCTTCTTCCTAGATCAAGATCTTAAGACTAATTTATACCTAGCTTACTTTCATAAAGCGAGGATACTTGTCACATTTGTGAGGATGAGGTGCGTAGTGAATATGATTGAGTGCTACTAGCGATTAGACATCACAAAAAAAAGCCCTAGCAGCGTGAACTGTCAGGGCTTGAATTTTAATGGTGGCTCGACCTGGAATCGAACCAGGGACACAGGGATTTTCAATTCAAAAGACTATGGCTTTTCTAGCTTCCCGTAAATAGGCGAAAACTACCCTTTAGAGCTATACGTGTCAGCACTTGTGAATAGTTATCTTTACCTCCTCAGATAACTGGAATATACTCTTAATCACTAATAAACCTTACCCCTGCCTTACCCCGGAAATGATATGGCTAAAAAAGTGCTTCACTTTACACAGGCAAGAATTAAAGCATTAGCGGTTCCTGATGCGGGCAGAGTTGAATATTACGATGACGAAGAAAAGCGGCTGATGTGCCGAGTTAGCAGCACTGGCAACAAAACTTATAACGTCGTGAAGTGGGCTGGCGGTAAAGTCCAACGGGTTACTATTGGCAATGTTGATGATGTGACAACGACCGAAGCAAGAAAGAAAGCTAAAACCATATTATCTGAAATTAACTCAGGCATTAATCCGACAGCAGCAAAACGCAAACATGAAGCAGAAAAAACAAAACTTGTTGATGTGCTTGAGCTTTATCTGGCAGGTCGTGATTTAAAACCATACACAATTAAAGATTATCGGTACAAGTTGGAACTTGGCTTTGAGGATTGGCTAAAAAAACCAGTTAGTAGCATTACTGAAAGCATGGTTATAAACCGTCAAAAACGAATAAGTCAGAAACAAGGCAAGACTACTGCAAATACGACAATGCGAGTATTACGCTTAACTTTGAATTATGCTCAGGCAGTTGGGATGATAGGCAGTAATCCCACCAGCATATTGAGTAAGGCGCGCTTATGGCACAAAAACAATCGTAAAGATCGCGTAATCCCGAGCAATCAATTAAAGACATGGCATGAGGCTGTTGAGGCATTGTCCAATCAACGGGCAAAAGTGTATTTATTAATGGCTTTGTATATGGGTTTCCGGAGTTCTGAACTATTAACGCTTGAATGGTCACATATCGATATGAGATCTAAAACTATCACGTTATATGACACTAAGAACGGGACGAATCACACCTTACCTATACCTAGAGTGTTAATCCCTTATATCAAAGCCTTAAAGGAGCATACGGGCAAATATAAATGGGTTTTTGCAGGGGATAAACCTGATAGGCCGATGGCAGTACCCGCTAAACCAATAAAACTTGTTACAAAGGCTTCAGGTGTAGATTTTAGCCCCCATGATTGTAGGCGTACCTTTGCCACTATTGCTGAAGCTGTGAGCCTTCCTATGAGTATGATTAAACGGTTAATGAATCATGTTACGACTAATGATGTGACAGGGGGGTATATCGTCACAGAGGAAGAGACTTTACGCCAAGCGATTAATAAAGTGGCTGACTACATTCAAGCGAGAGTGAGACAAAAAGATAATGTGATTAAATTACATAGATAATCAGTTAAACCAAGCCTAGCTCGACGGAGCGAAAGCAGGTTACGTTCACCTGTTGGCTTGGTTTTTTATTGAACGGTGCGAAGGAGCGAACGCATGAAAAAAACCACTATAGTTGAGCAAAGACTACTTAAAAGCAAGACAGGGAAAGATCGTAAAGGAATGTTTAAATTTAGGAAGGAACGCGTCGATTTCTCCACGGGAAAAGAAGAAAATCCTCAAGCTATAATGGATATGTTTGATTATCTTTCTAAAAATAATAAATCCCATAAAGATATGATTATGGCTCATATAAACAATCAAGAAGAGCTGGCCAGAAGAGTAATAAGAAAATTAGGCGTAGATCCCGATGATAAGAAGACTTTTTTTACTCTTGGCGATGGCAGTCGAGGTAATTGTGACTCAGTTATAGCTAAAAAAAAGGAAGAAAGAGAACCCGAAGGGTATGCTGGGGATATATTGTTCTATGCTAGACAGCTTAGACTTGAAATTGAGAATGACGACCTTTTTAAGGCCTTACATGCTGGTCTAAAAATGGAGGAAGCATACGGAAACTTTAATCTTGCTCAGCATGAACTTGAAATACTAATTGGTTCTGAAGTAATTGCTAAAGGCTCAAAGTCTGCGAAGTTTTCAGCAGAAGCAAAGAGAGGCTGGCTGGTACAAGCTAAACAATTATGGGAGGCAAGCCCAAGTGAGTACCTTAAAGCAAATGGCGAGAAAAATTATAGACAAACAGCGGTGCGAATCATTGTAGACAATAAAATGGAAAGTAAAACAGTACAAACAGTCGAGAAGCACTTAGCCAATAACGATGAAAAAATGTAAGGGTATCGTTTACATTTGAGCTACACAGAATAATAACCTCAAAACAAAGCAAATAACTGTTTTGTAATTGAGGTGAATTATGACGAACAAACAAAACTTAATATCAGCAGAACAAGCAGCTGATTATCTCGATGTAACTACTCGCACACTTGCAAACTGGAGATCACGCGGTTTTCCTAACGTGCCTTGGTCAAAAATTGGCCGGTGTGTGCGATACCGCATATCAGATTTAGACACTTACATTGCTAAACACTCACATAATAATGTGAAGGGTTAAGTAATGACTAATAAAATTATTCACGAATCAAAAGCAGATAGAGTGCTGGCGGCTTTAATGTCAGGCCGTACCTTTAATCGTTTTGAAGCTGAACGACAACTGAGCGATCATTGTTTGCATAGTACCGTCGCACAGTTACAGCGAGTTAAGCAGCTAAGGATTGAACGCAAGTATGAAACAGTGCCAGGTTTTCAGGGCAATCCCACAAGTGTTTGCCGGTACTGGATAAAACCAGAAGAACGAAAACGAATAATGATCCGACGGAGGTTATACCTTCCAAACAAAGAAGCCTCAGACCCTACCGACCAAGATAAAGAAAGAGGCTTAAATTTAAACAGTTCTGATGATACTGCCAGCGTAAATAAACCGCAAATTGAACTGAATAATGGGGCATAAATTATGCGAGAAATTGCCCCAAATATCACGGGCGGTTTGTGCTTAGCGGTGAATGCTTACGAAAAGAGAGGTGAGGCCCTAGCTGTTGGGGCTTCACTTATTTCCGAAACGGCCATAATTCCGCGGTTATTAATAATATCTAATAACGAAATTAATAAACCATTACCTGTAATAGATAAACAAATAGTAAACGCGTCGAAGGTTATTAAACGCACAATCAACAGGAAACAAATAACACGCGGCGATACTTTTACTCATGGCGATGTTACATACCGAATCAACAACGGCAAAGGGAAAGTAAAACTAGGGCTTTATGTTGAAACGTTAAGAAGCATTGCCGAACAATTTCAGATAGCACTAGAAAGCTGGCGGCGGGTTTTTGTCTTACGTGTTGAGCTTCATCAATCTTACAAGTCAGATAACAGTGAGGCGGTGGCAAAATTTATAAAGGGATTAGGTCAAAAGCTAAAACGCGAATATGGCTTTAAACAAATTGGGTATTGTTGGGCGCGTGAATATCACGGCAAAGGCAAAGGTCAACATTATCATTTTGCATTGTTTCTTGATGGCAATCGAATACGCCATTCTTCACGAATCAACGAGATTATACGAAAAGCATGGCAGCGGCCTACAGGCGGTTACACCATTGGAAAAATAAAGCGACCGTATTACATGGTTGATGATAAAAAAATGGAACAGGAGGCCATGTATCGGCTCACATACCTAGCCAAGGTGAGGGGCAAAGGTCATAGGCCGCCACAGGCTAAAGATTTTCAATGTTCACGCATGAAAGCCATTTAGTTTCTTCAGTCCCTAAAGGGAATAGTTTCACGTGCTTATAAAAAAGGGTTTTCGGAGCAGTACGCGAAAGGTGGTCTACATTGAAAAAGTCAAGATATGGTCAAGGGTAAAACTGAACGCTAACCGAACAAGTAAAGCATTAACTATCAATGATATACATTAATTAGTGAACAAGAAGTGAACGCTAAAATGAGCGCTAGGTAGTCTATAAACTGCTATGTTAATCAATAGGTTAATGGGTTTGTTGAGCAAGGATTGAGCGCGTTAGGGGTAGGGGGGAGTTGATACCTACAACGCACTACAGAATGACCGATGCCCAAGCTAAACATTCACATCTCCAAAATAAACATTTTGATTTGTAATTAACTGGAGCATTAAAAATGACGAAAGGACGAAAACCAATACCAACGGCTTTAAAGCTGATCCAAGGCACATTGCGAAAAGAGAGAATAAATAAACACGAGCCGGACATCAAAACGAAGATGCCAGCGTGTCCGGCTTGGTTAAACGTGGAAGCTAAAAAAGAATGGAAGCGTTTAATAAAAGAGTTGAATAAGTACGGTATAGCGACAGGCTTTGATTTTATCGCCTTGGCTACCTTGTGCCAGATGTGGGGAGAATACATTGAGGGGGCAAAGGTTGGTGAGCCGGTTGGCGCGGCTCATGTAACACAAATGCGTTTATTGCTGGTTGAGTTCGGTATGACACCATCAAGTAGATCCAAGGTGGAGGCTGTTGAAGTTCTTGAGCCAGATGCCTACGATCCGTGGAATGAATTTGATTGAAGAATCAAAAATATGTGAGCTAACCATATATTTTATAGAATGTTATCCATCATAAAAAATGTGCCTGCTGACTGCTTTGGCTTGAATAGTGACCTTTGAAACTGTTGTCGCTAAAGTGCCAAAAGCGGTCATTCGTTTAACGTCTGCGCTCAGCCATCACTGTACGCTGTCGGTTGGAAAGCTTGTTAGGTGTACTCTATCTATAATTACTAACTTCATCAAAAATTGTAGAATGCATAAGTGTTTTGGTTTAGACACAAGATACTCGGCTTCACGGCCGTGCTAGTTCGATTCCTGCCCTAGGTACCAACAAATATCGAAGCCTCAATAGTTTATTCTGCTGGGGCTTTTTTATTGTATTCGTTTTGGGAATGATTTAAATCTGGCACTTTTTCAATTGTTAAATACTCCCCCCTCACCGGTGACAAAATACATCGCGAGTTCCTATTATGCCTATACGCTTCAGTAAACCTGATAGTGTCAGTATTTCCGATTGATCCAGGTCATAAAGACGGAATTTGAAGGAAGAGCTGCCTGAATTAATGACAAGTATACATATTGAGTTAACCGACTGGTTGCAGCAGGTCCTGATTATGTAAATAGAAGCAGTCCGAAGATGAGAACTGGTCAGGCCTGTATATCAGGAAGGTGAGCGTATATACTTTAAGCAAGCAGCAAAGTGGTTTTTGAAGAGAAAATCATTAACGTATTTTAGTAGCTGCGTTTGCAAAGAATTAATAACTAATGAGGCTAAATGTTATGGTTTCCATCAGGAGAATAGTCCTAGATGTGCTCAAACCCCATCAGCCGAACGCGTTGGATTTTTCCCGGGCCATTGCCGAAGCTGGCACAGATTACCATGTGCGTTTGACTGTACTCGAAGTGGATGAAAGCACCGAAACGCTTCAGATTGTACTCGAAGCCAAAAGCATTGATTTTGAGGCTGTCCAGTCCGCCATCAGTGATATGGGTGGCTCACTCCACAGTATCGACGAAGTCGAAGTTCAAAATGACGCGGGTGTCAATTAAGTTTTCATGAAACTATTTGAGCAGGCAGAATTTTTACTGCACATTACCCGTACGCGAGATATTGTACGGCGCTATTTTGTAGTCAATGGCTTTGATGGCGCGCTCACAATGCTTGGGCTCATTATAGGATTTCTCGTCAGTGCACCCGCAGATTTATCTGTAATTATTAATGCCTGCCTAGGTGCTGCCATTGCACTGGGTATGAGTGGCTTCAGCAGCGCCTATGTCAGTGAATCGGCGGAACGACAGCGTGCACTGGGCAAATTAGAGGAAGCAATGATTAGTGATCTGCAGGACAGTGCGCATGGCGAGGCGGCACGTAGTGTGCCGTTGCTGATTGCGCTGATCAATGGCCTAGCGCCGCTGGTGATTTCTTTGCTGATTTTGATGCCCTTATTACTGTCTGATGCAGGATTCTCAATGCCAGTACCGCCACTGTATGCTGCAATTTTTGTTGCGTTGGTACTGGTGTTTCTACTGGGTGTATTTCTTAGCCGCATCGCAGGAATTTCATGGTTGCGCAGTGGCATCCAGACTTTGCTGATTGCGGTGGTGACCATAGTGCTGATTTATCTGTTTGCTGGGCAATAATATGTCACAGTCTGTCTGGTACAGCATGAAAGTCGATGAAGTACGCAACAGTTGGCGTCTTCAGCATCTGGGCTGAGTCATGCAGAGGCGTAAAAACGTCTGGCCGAACATAGTCGAATACTGCCGTTTGAAAATTAGGCTAACTTAATCAGTCGCTCACATGCCACAAGCGGTCTTTCGTTTAACGTCGGTGGTAAGCGGCAGATCACAGCGATGAGAGGCTTGTGCTATTCAGCACAAACGAGCACCGCGAAGGGTTGTCCGCTTACCACCTTTGTTATGTCCTTATGCTTTCGAAAACCAGTTTAATTACTAGGGTTAGACGGGCACCACCTTATTAGCGCATGGCCCTTTTTGACCTTCCCCAACTTCATACTCCACTTTCTGACCATCACTCAGGGTTGCATAGCCACCGCCAGCTTGGATTTCAGAATGATGAACAAACAGATCCTTGCCACCATCATCTGGAGTAATGAAGCCAAAACCTTTATCCGCGTTGAACCACTTTACTGTACCTGTACTCATGCCGTATTTTCCTTTGTGTATTTATTATTCATTGACTTCGATTATTTTTCTATGTGTCGCCGGTTGTTACCGCTTTATCGTCGTTTCCTGATATAGGTTGAACGTCCTGTGACTCACTATCGTCTACCTCTGACTGTTTCAGTGTTAACAATAAATAATATGTAACCCGGCTTTTACCGGGCTATATTTAGCGTATTAGTCTACCTTGACGGTATGACGCTTGGATTTTTTAAGCTTCGGTAAAGTCAACTCAAGAATGCCATCCTTGAATTTGGCCTTGGTTTTATCTTCATCGACATCGGCGGGTAATGAAAGCGTACGTGAGTAGCTACCCCGTGATATTTCACAACGGTAGTAGTCACCTTTTTCTTCTTTCTCTTCATGACTAGTACTGCCTTTGATAGTTACCGTATTTGAGGTAACGGAGATATCGAGATCTTTTTTGTCGACACCGGGAAGTTCGGCCTTGACCATAATCTCATTATCACGCTCAATGACGTCAACACTTGGCGTCTTGCCTTCAAATGGTGCTGATGCTTTAGGTAATGATGGCCACTCCATATGAAAAGGGCGTGGCCAACCACGTGAAAAGTACCGGTCAAACATCCGTTCCATTTCGTGAAATGGACTCATGATATGTGCAGGCTCAACTTTTTGCACTTCCTGTCTGGATTCTTTTTTGTCTTCTTTAGTCATAATAAACACTCCTTCGCTCATATATAAAAAAATAATAGGTTTTAAATCAAAAAGTGACAATGATCTAAATCAATCCATTCGTACTAATAGCTTTTTATAGCTAAACTGTTTTTTCTTGTTCAAGAATTTGCTCTTTTGAAATCAGTTTTGCCAGATCTATCATTTGTTCAGCGAGTAAATCAAGCAAATCGTCTACAGAAATGATTCCTACTAGGGCTCCTCCATCATTCACAATAGGAGTTCGCCTTACCCCTTTGCTGCGCATCCTTTTAATGGCATCCATTAAATCTATCGACTCAGGGAGTACCAGCAAATCAAAACTCATTACATCGCTGATATTGACAGATTGAAGGTCAATATTTTCGGCTAGAACTTCGACAACAATATCGCGATCAGTCAACATACCTACGGGAATGATGGCATCATTGATTTGATCAACGACCACAACAGCTCCTACATGTTCTGAACGCATCAGGCTAATTGCTTCTTGGACAGATTCAGTCTTATTAACAATAACAACATCACGATTGCAATATTCACCAATAGACATATCAATACTCCTTAATTACATACTGATTCAGGCAAGAAAATATGTGATTATTTGAAACCTGAATGATGTTTACTTTCTATGTGTACAGTGCTTGCCTGAGGACCTTGTTCACCCGCTTCTTCAGAGAAGTGAGCTCTATCACCAATTTTAAGGTTATCAAAATCAAAGCCAAGTAAGCTGTTACGGTGAAAATAAATTTCCCTACCATCCGTGGTTTCAATAACACCATAATTATTTTCTGGAAAAAGTGCTTTAATCGTACCATGCGGTGAGACCTCATGAATTTTTACATCGCCGCGCTGTTTTCGGACAAAATCTTCAATCTGGCGGCGAACAGCGTCGAAAGCATCCCGAATAACGACATAGGCATCTTCATGTGAGTGATCTTGCCCTGACTGCTTGCTAGCAACAACTTCATGGCCTGGGAGGGTGACATCTATTTTTACACTAAATAGATTGCCCTGATGATGGTGACGATGTGGTTCTTCAACTACGACTCTGCAACTCATTATATGCTTAGAAAAATGATCAAGCTTTTGGGCTCTCTCTTTTATCTTTGCTTCAACAGCATCCGAGTGTTCCATGTTCTTAAACGTGATTTGTAATGGTATTGGCATGTTATGTCCTTATTCATAAAACAACACTAACATCACGACGTGGCATACTGCGATGCATCATAATCAACTTCGCCAGCATTCACAGTCCAATTATTTCCTATTACCGACTATAAAAGCAAGCTGTATTTGGGGAATAGAACGATTTGACATAAGTGGTAGCAAACAATGGCATAAGCAAACGTTTAGTCATGCAAAGATACAGGCACAAATTCCGAGGAATGGATTTTCTGATAGGCATGTTCAAAGGCTATTGTATGAAGTCTAACTGTCAGGTGCATATGAATTCAGCATCAATGGCTATGCACATAGACTCTAGGTAATTAGCTAAGTCTTTGACCTGAATTTCTATGGCCTTTCTGCTATATAGTATTTAGCCTAAGCCCAATAGATTGGGATCGACTGTCTGCTTTGGGTTGTGAGTTCAACCGGTCGACGCAACACTATAAGATTTACGTAAGTAAAAGGAGTGTTGCAAATGAAACAAAGACCTCGGATTTATTACACGGAAACTCAGAAAGCCCTGATGTGGGATCGATGGCAG
>CAJQOM010000029.1 GCA_905479985.1 uncultured Gammaproteobacteria bacterium
CTCGAAACTAAAGCGGTAAACATCGTATGTTAGGGTCGGATTATTCGTAGTCTGCGGTGCATGTCCTGCTCTCACTGACAGCTACCTGTCAGCTGTGAATAGTATCGCTGAAAGTAGGACGGAATAACTATATTGGGTCGGAAATGGTCAGGCTGTAAGCAATTCAGATAGACGAAAGTATCAGAACTACTAAGCTTTAAAGCTTAAAATCACGGCCTAAATAAACGCTGAGTACTTTCTTATCTTCTAGAATTTTTTCTGGCGTGCCTTTGGCGATGACTTCGCCTTCGTTGAAGATGTAGGCACGTTCACAAACGCTAAGGGTTTCTCGCACATTGTGATCTGTAATCAAAATTCCAATACCACGTTCTGCCAGTGATTTGATAATGGCTTGAATATCTAATACTGAGATTGGGTCTACACCGGCAAAGGGTTCGTCGAGTAAGATAAATTTAGGATCCATCGCGAGGGCGCGGGCGATTTCTACCCGGCGGCGTTCACCACCCGATAAAGCCATGCCCATGCTATCTCTAAGATGGGTGACATGAAAGTCACGTAGTAACTGTTCTAATAGGGCATCTTTAGCAATGGGGCTGAGATCGTCGCGGGTTTCGATAATGGCATAGATATTATCGGCGACACTGAGTTTGCGGAAGATAGAGGCTTCTTGTGGCAGATAGCCTATGCCTAATTGGGCGCGACGGTGGATTGGCTCTTGGGTGAGCTCTTGTCTATCTAGGAAAATATGGCCTTTATCGGCTGGAAGAAGGCCAACTATCATATAAAAGCTGGTGGTTTTTCCCGCGCCGTTGGGGCCTAAGAGGCCTACAATTTCGCCGCTACTGACTTCTAGGGAACTGTCTTTGACGACTTCTCGACCGTCGAAGCTTTTCGATAACTGCTTGGCAGATAAAGTACTCATGATTAAGGATTATCTTGTTTTAAAATTGGTTGGGTGAGACGTAATTACGATGTACCCAGCCGATGACGACTTGGCTATTTGCGATGCCTCGTACTTGAAGCCAGTCATTTTGTTCGGTGAGAACGATGAGTTCGCTACCCGAGGCGAAGGTGGCTAACTTACCGTAAGTTTTGCCTGGACCGGTACGGATATTGAGTTGAGAGACAGTTCGGGTGGTTGGGTAGGCATTCGTATTGCTTTGCTGTGCATCATTTTCAATGATCGGCTCGATAGGGGCGTTGGGCAATTGTTTTGGCTTAGGTTTGACTGCCGCTACTGGTATTTTCTTGGGTTTTGGCTTGTTGCTGATCTGTTGATTATTCGGATCAATAATGAAGTGAACACGGCTTTTGGTGCGTTCAACTTTATTGCCGATAGTGACGGGTTTGGCATTGGCATTGACGACGTTACGGGCGATATCGTATTCGATACGGTTGCCACTGAACTTGCTGCCATTTTGCAAAACAAAGCCTTTACCAAGCAGGTGTATTTTTTGGCCGCCAGCATGGTATTCCATCTGGAGGGCTTCTGCTTTGACAGGATCTTCGCCCGGTTTTTGAACTTGTTGGTATTTTGCCATTTTGCCTTGCGCGACAACTTTGGAGAGTTTTTTGTTTTTGTCGTAATAAAACGTGATGATGTCGCCGTCAATACGCAGTGTGCCTTGGGTCAAAACAGCCCGGCCTTTGTATTGGGTAATACCTCGGTCATCATCTAATTGCGCATGGTCTGCTTCGATATTAATCGGCTTGTTGCGATCGCTTGGTAAAGCGATGGCGAGGCTTGGCAGTAGGGCCAGTAAGCCAATCAGCAGGTTATTGTAGCGGTGGTGCATCATAATGTCCTTTCACCCTGGAATGCAGGTTAATCGTTTTGTCTTCAAGTGTAGCATGCAGGCCAATAGAATTGGTTTCACCGTAGGGGGAAACCATTTTGACAGCAGCATCGGTATAAGCAGTGCTTTTTTCGGTATCGAGGGTCAATATTGACGTTTGCAATTCCGTTTTTTCATCGTCTTTCCGACTGATAACCACATTGTCGGTCAATAAAATAACATGGCCTTTGCCATGTGTTTTACCTTGTTCCGATGTGACGATCCAAGTGTCTTGTTGTTGATTGATAAATTCGGCGGTGGGTGAGGTGATATGGGTGCTGTCATCCTCAGGGTAGTGGCTCATTTCTTGGCCTTTTATCACCCGAGAGGGTTGGCCATTTTTATCCATGATCGTCATGGTGAAGTCGCTCATCGCATAATCACTGGCTTGGTCATAGCTGGTTTTTTCTGATGTTATGTTGTTCTCAGTCTGCTTTGATCCGCCGAATAATAGCCACAGTATTAATCCTAAAAATAAGATTAATAAACCTTGTTGTAAGTGGGTGAGTTTATAAATGGCGTTCAATTTGATTTTGCAGGGTACCCTGTCCTCTCATAATCATTTCACAGACTTCGCGTGCAGCACCTTTGCCACCTTTTGCTTGCGTTACCCAATGGGCTTTTTCTTTCACAAGCGGATCGGCATCTTGAACCGCGATAGCCAAGCCGACACGACCCATAATGGCAAGATCGACCCAATCATCACCGACATAAGCGCATTGTTCTGGTTTAACACCGACTTGTTCGATCATTTGTTCAAAAGCCGGGAGTTTTACTTTTTGACCTTGATAGACGAGGTTGATGCCCAAGCTGGTCATACGATGTTCTACGACGGTCGATGTTCTGCCGGTAATAATGCCTATTTCGACGCCGGTATACTGAATTAGTTTCATGCCGTGGCCATCGCGGGAATGAAAGGCCTTATATTCTTCGCCATCATCACCAATAATAATGCTGCCATCAGTTAAGACACCATCGACATCAAAGATAAGCAGTTGAATGTCTTTAGCGCGATCTAAAATGTCTTGCATTGGGTTTCCTTTAAACGACGCCGGCACGAAGCAGGTCGTGCATATTGATAGCGCCAACCAACTGTTTTTGGTCATTGACGATTAACAATGCATTGATTTTGTGTCGTTGCATGCGTTCTAATATTTCTGCCGCGAGCATATCAGGGTGACCTGTTTTGCATTCGGTGGTCATGACGTCAGCAATAGCGGTGGTGTGTACATCAACCGTTTGGGCCAAGACACGGCGTAGGTCACCATCAGTAAAGATACCAACGATATCATCTGACGCGGAACAAATTGCGGTCATGCCTAAGCCTTTTTCGCTCATTTCAACCAGTGCGTCACTGATTAAGGCTTGGTCACTGACTTTGGGAATGTGATGGCCGGTATGCATGATGTCGCTGACACGGAGTAACAGACGTCGGCCTAAATTACCGCCGGGATGAGACAGGGCGAAATCTTCGGCTGTGAACCCGCGGGCTTCTAATAAGGCAATGGCGAGGGCATCGCCCATAACTAAGGCAGCCGTCGTGCTTGATGTGGGGGCTAAGCCAAGTGGACAGGCTTCTTTTTCGACACTGACATTAAGATGGGCATCAGCCGTGGTTGCCAATGTTGAATTTGGTTTGCCTGTTATCGCTATCATCGGTGTAGCGAGGCGTTTTATGATGGGTAGCAGCGTTAGTAACTCAGCCGTTTCCCCTGAATTAGATAAAGCGAGTACGACGTCTTGTTGGGTGATCATGCCGAGATCACCATGACTGGCTTCGCCGGCATGCACAAAGAAAGCAGGGCTGCCTGTGCTGGCTAGCGTCGCTGCAATTTTATTGCCAATATGGCCTGACTTTCCCATGCCAATGACAATGATTCTGCCTTGGCAGTTGAGCAATAGCTGGCATGCTTTGGCAAAGGTATCATCGATACGGTCACGTAGGGCCGTAATAGCCTCTAGCTCTGTGTTAACGACAGCGAGGCCAAGCGATTTAAGTTGTTGAATGTCAGTTTGAGTCAAGCTGCTATTCCTACCGTACTTTGGTATGCCAGTAGACTATTATAGGCGATATAGATCAATAACAGGATACCGCCGGCAATTCGACTTATTCGACCGCCTTTTCCATATTTTGAAAAGGCGAAGAGGAGGATAAATAATAGCACCATAACGGGGAAGTCACGGTGTAGTACTTCGTTGTCGATGGCGGCAGGCATAATGAGGCCGGGCATCGCTAAGACGGCAAGGATATTAAAGACGTTAGAGCCTAGAATATTACCGATCGCGAGGTCATGTTCATTTTTGCGTGCTGAAATGATCGATGCCGCGAGTTCGGGCAGGCTGGTGCCAATGGCGACAATGGTGAGACCAATGACGAGTTCACTGACGCCAAGTAGGGTAGCGATGCCCGTAGCACCCCAAACAAGCGCTTTGGAGCCAATCAATAAAGCAGCTAAACCAATGATGAAGCTCATGCTGGCTTGTTGTGTTGTCATGCTGATCACAGCATATTCGCCATCGAAGTCTTGTTGAAGGGGATCACTTCGGCTGCTTTTCATTGCGATGAAGGCCATGCCGAATAAGGTGAGGATGAAGCCTACAAATAAGATAAGGCCGTCGTTGTAGCCTAAAAATCGATCCCAAAGTAGCCACAGTGCTAATGCCATGACGAGAGCAAGCATGGGGAATTCACGTTTTAAGGTGTCTGAGTTGACGGTCAGTGGTGTGATTAAGATGGTGATGCCGAGAACCATGCCGATGTTGGCAATATTGGAGCCGATGGCATTACCGACACCTAATGCTGGGGCACCATCGAATGCGGCTAATGCTGACACTAACATTTCGGGTGCAGAGGTACCGAAGCCGACGATGGTTAAACCGACGATAAGCGGCGAAACGCCGAGGTTTCTAGCAATATTTGCGGCACCATCAACAAAACGATCGGCACCCCAAATAAGGACGGCGAAGCCTGTGATAATGGCGGTGATGAAATAAAATGTCGTCATTTACTTACAATGTGGTTGAGAAACAAAAAGAGCCGGACTAATGCCCGGCTCTTTTTATTATAAATTGATGGGATTTGATTGTCCCGTTCTTAGTTTATTCAGAGAAGACGTCAAACTCTTCTTCTGGTGGATTACCGTCATAAACTAAGTTTTGACGACGTTGTAGATAAGCGTCCCGAACATAAACATATTCATCAATGGCTGCTGCATCAAGTACTTTTTCAGCTTTTAATAAGTTAGCTCTGCCATCGATAGCCCATAGTATTCTTGCTGGGTCGCGTGTACTAGATGGCTTCACATAAGTCATTGGGTCGGTGTAGTAATCACCGACTAGGCCAACGGTATCACGAATGTCTCTTGGACCAAGGATAGGTAGAACAAGGTATGGACCCGGCGGGACTCCCCATGCTCCCAGTGTCTGACCGTAGTCTTCATTGTTTTTTCTATATCCGAAGTCTGACGCGACATCCATGAGGCCAACAATACCTAAAGTACTGTTGATAGCAAAACGGCTGGTGTCATCAAAAGCTTGCATAAATTTAAGTTGTAAAATGTCATTAATGATGACGGTAATGTCATTTAGATTGCTGAAAAAGTTGCTAACACCTTTGCTAGCAGGTGCAGGCATGATGAAGTCATAGCCTTGTGCTACCGGTTTTAAAACGGCTTTATCAACGGTGTCGTTGAAAGAGTGCATCACGCGGTTATAGCCTTCAAGGGGGTCATTAACGTCGCTTTGATGCTGGGTTGTTGCACACCCTGTTAAGAATAGTATGGTTGTGACCAGACTAATTTTGAAAAATGTTGTGGCTTTGTTCACGTCAGCCTATCCCTATGGTTACAGGTGTTAGTGATAGGAATAATGGCATGGGCGCTTTTTGTTATCAAGCGTGAACAGCTAAAAATTGTATTATTTTGGCGACTGTGTTGCAAAAGTCCCGAATATTTATGCGGGTAATATCATATTCACCGGATCGAACAGTGAAGAATTTCGTGATGCTTGTCCATTTAAGACATCTGTATCGTGCAAACGCTAATTTCGTCTTTGTTCTGAGTTTAATTGGATTTTATTACAACGATATGAAGAATTTATGTCAATATTGGGATTGACCTAGATTGTCTAATAGTGACATGACGTATAATCAATCAACTTATTAAATGACGGTGATGAAACCATGAATAATCCTTTGTTAGCTGATGCAGCTTTGCCTGCTTTTTCTAAGATATTGCCTGAACATGTTGAACCTGCATTGAATTCGGTTTTACAGCAGGCAAAGCAGACGGTGGTTGATTTATTAGCAACGATGGAAACGCCGTCATGGCAATCCCTCATTATTCCGATGGAAGAGTTGGATGCGAGTATTCATCAGGTGTGGTCGCCGGTGAGTCATTTAAATTCGGTGATGAATTCGGATGAATTACGCGTTGCTTATAATGCGTGTTTACCTAAATTGAGTGAATTCAGTACTGAGTTAGGACAAAATGAAGCCTTATATAAAGCGTATAAGACTTTAGCAGACAGTGAACAATATCTGACTCTGGACGTGGCGCAAAAGAAAGTAATTGATAACGCGGTGCGTGACTTTCGGTTATCGGGTGTTGAGTTATCGCAGGTGGACCGAGATCAGTTTAAGGCTATTTCGCAATCATTGACTGAATTAACGGCTAAATTTGAAGAAAATGTCATGGATGCGACGCAGGCATGGCAAAAGTTGATTACCGATGAAACGTTACTTGCAGGTTTACCCGATTCTGCTAAAGCCATGGCAGCACAAACGGCAGAACGTGAAGAAAAACAAGGTTGGCTGTTTACGTTGGATTTCCCTTCCTATTTGCCCGTTATGACTTATGCCGATAATCGCGAATTACGTGAAGAAATGTATACCGCGTTTGCAACGCGGGCATCTGATCAAGGGCCTAATGCTGGGAAATGGGATAATACTGCCGTGATCGATGAGATTTTGTATCTACGGCATCAGTTAGCTAATCTAATTGGTTTTGATAATCATGCCAAGCGTTCTTTGGCGACTAAAATGGCACAATCGCCGCAGCAGGTTTTAGATTTTTTGAATGATTTAGCGGCGCGATCTAAGCCAATAGCGATAACGGAAGTGGCTGAACTACGTGCCTTTGCCAAAGAAACTGCCGGCATGACAGACTTGGCGGCTTGGGACATGACGTATTTTGCTGAGAAATGTCGTCAACAACGTTATGCGATCTCGCAGGAAGAAGTGAAACCTTATTTTCCTGAAAATAAAGTGGTATCAGGTTTATTTGCCGTGGTTAACCGCCTTTATGGTTTGACGATTTCTGAACGTGATGATGTTGAAGTTTGGCATCCGTCAGTGCGTTTTTTCGATATTTTTGATGCCGAGGGTGCTTTGCGAGGTCAGTTTTATCTTGATTTATATGCTCGAAACCATAAGCGTGGTGGGGCATGGATGGATGAATGTTTAGTACACAGACAAACAACGGTTGGTTTGCAAACACCAGTGGCGTATTTGACGTGTAATTTTTCTGAACCTGTTGGTGATAAACCGGCTTTGTTTAGCCATGATGAGGTGACGACGCTATTTCATGAGTTTGGTCATGGTTTGCATCATATGTTAACTAAAATTCATTATGCTGGCGTATCAGGTATTAATGGCGTGCCTTGGGATGCGGTTGAGTTACCTAGCCAGTTTATGGAGAACTGGTGTTGGGAGCGTGAGGCGTTAGATCTTATTTCAGGCCATTATGAAACGGGTGAGCCTTTGCCCGATGCATTGTTCGACAAAATGATGGCAGCACGCAATTTTCAATCAGCGATGATGATGTTGCGACAGTTGGAATTTTCTTTGTTTGATTTTCGCCTTCACTTGGAATATGACCCTGAACAAACGCATCAAGCTGACACAGTATTGGCCCAAGTACGAAAACAGGTGTCCGTTGTCACACCACCCGCGTTTAATCGTTTTGCACAGAGTTTTTCTCATATTTTTGCTGGCGGATATGCGGCGGGTTATTACAGTTATAAATGGGCGGAAGTGTTATCGGCAGATGCGTTTTCGAAATTTGAAGAGAATGGCATTTTTGATCGGGCGACGGGAACGGCATTTTTACAGGCAATTTTAGAGCAAGGTGGTTCGCGTGAACCGATGGACTTATTTGTTGAATTCCGTGGTCGTGAACCTGAGATTGATGCTTTGTTACGTCATAGTGGCATTGCAGCCTGAGGCTAGATTGATTAAATGAAATATACTGATTTACGCGACTTTATCGCGAACTTGGAAGAACGCGGTGAGTTAAAACGCATTCGTGTTGAAGTTGATCCTGAGTTAGAAATGACCGAGATTTGTGATCGGGTGCTACGTGCTGGCGGGCCGGCGCTATTGTTTGAAAATGCGAAAGGCAGCAAGGTCCCGGTATTGGCTAATTTATTTGGTACCGTTGATCGTGTCGCGATGGGAATGGGCGAAGAGTCGGTTGATGCGTTACGAGATGTCGGGAAATTATTGGCTTTTTTAAAAGAGCCTGAACCGCCGAAAGGGATGAAAGATGCCTGGCAGAAAATGCCCATTTTTAAACAAGTCCTTAATATGGCGCCGAAAGTGGTCAAAAAGGCGGCGTGTCAGCAGCAGATTATTGAAGGTGATGACATTGATTTAAGCCAATACCCTATTCAACTGTGTTGGCCAGAAGATGCTGCGCCGCTCATTACTTGGGGCTTGGTGGTGACGAAAGGGCCGCACAAAGAACGCCAAAATATGGGTATTTACCGTCAACAGGTGTTGGGTAAGAACCGGGTGATTATGCGGTGGCTATCACATCGTGGTGGGGCGTTAGACTTCAAAGAATGGCAGCAGGAATACCCGGGTGAACCGTTTCCAGTCAGCGTGGTGTTGGGCTGTGACCCAGCAACAATTTTAGCGGCAGTGACCCCGATCCCTGATAATTTGTCTGAATATGCCTTTGCAGGTTTGTTACGTGGCTCCAAAACAGAATTAGTTAAATGTATCAGTAATGATTTGCAAGTGCCTGCTAGTGCTGAAATCGTGTTGGAGGGGTTTATATATCCTGATGATGTGGCAGATGAAGGGCCATATGGTGATCACACCGGCTATTACAATGAAGTAGACAGTTTCCCTGTTTTTACGATCGAACGCATAACGCAACGCAAAGATCCAATTTATCACAGTACCTATACCGGCAGACCACCTGATGAGCCTGCTATTTTAGGCGTGGCATTGAATGAAGTATTTGTGCCTATTTTACAAAAGCAATTTCCTGAAATTACTGATTTTTATTTGCCGCCGGAAGGGTGTTCATATCGTGTTGCGGTGGTGAGTATGAAAAAACAATACCCAGGTCATGCCAAACGCGTAATGATGGGAGTTTGGTCATTTCTTCGTCAGTTTATGTATACCAAGTTTGTCATTGTGGTGGATGATGATGTCAATGTCCGAGACTGGAATGATGTGATTTGGGCGATTACGACCAGAATGGATCCTGTTAGGGATACGACCTTGGTTGAAAATACGCCTATCGATTATCTTGATTTTGCCTCGCCCGTTTCCGGCTTAGGGTCAAAAATGGGGATGGATGCGACCAATAAGTTGCCGGGTGAAACGGATCGGGAGTGGGGACGGCCCATTGAGCGCGATCAGGAAGTGGTTAAGCGGGTTGATGATATTTGGGACACACTTGGCATAGAATAAATTCAGATGCGATTACAATAGTCTTCAAATTTAGTTTAAGTACGGCAAGGATTGCGATGTTTTATATTCATGATGAAAGATTTTAATTTGAGTCGCTTCTCAGTTATAGAAAGAGTCCATTTAGAACGCGTCAGGTTGTTTTTTGGCCATGCTGTTGGCAATGTCATTGCGATCTTATTTGGTGCGATTTTGATGTCATTGATCTTTTTATTCAGCTGATGTGGCTATGCTTAACATCGCGATTTGGTTTGGCTTTGTTGTTCTGATTACGATAATTGTCTTGTTGATTGAATTTCGTTTTGATAAAACAATCTTAGCGGTAAGCAATGCAAGGCAATGGAGTACGGCAAGGATGTCGATGGGGCTTCTATTGGGTGTTTTATACGGTATGGCGCCATTTCTATTGCCAGGCGATGTGCGTGTTCAGGATGAAATGTTTATTTTTATTATTTTATCGGCAATGATCAGTGTTGCGAGTACGAGTTACTCGATTATGCCTTTTTATTACATTACGCTTAATGCGGTAACGATGGTGCCGTTAACGCTCTATTTCATGTTTCGCCCTGAGCAAATCCACTTTATTATGGTTATCACGGCGGTCATTTGGCAGGTCATTGTGCTTAAAAATGCTTGGGCAGTTTCTCAGACATCGATTAGCGCTGCTTATTTAACCGAAGAGTTAAAAGATGAGATGGCGCATCATTTGGAGACGAAAATCCAGTTAGAGCAGATGGCCAGTCAGGATAGTTTGACGGCGTTACCGAATCGACGCGCTTTATTGGCCCGTTTGGATACGATGGTGGCAGAAGCGAAGCGTTATGACCACCCGATTACAGTGATGTTTATTGATCTTGATGACTTTAAAAAAATTAATGACCAATATGGTCATGATGCTGGTGATACGTTGTTACAAGAAGTTGCTAATCGCTTAAAAGGGTTAGTGCGTGAATCTGATATGGTCGCCCGATATGGCGGAGATGAGTTTGTGTCTGCGAATAGAGTTACAAATGATGATGGTCTTGCTAAACGCATTCTTGACACATTAGCTCAGCCGGTTGTTTTGTCACATGAGAGCGTAATGTCGACTTATGGCTCGATTGGTATTGCTCAGTTTCCTCATAATGGCGATAGCTCTGAAGCGCTGATTACGGCTGCTGATGAAGCGATGTACGTTGTTAAGAAAACGGGGAAAAGTGGTTTTTCTCTGAGTGAAAAACAAGCGGCGTAACTGCCTAATCTTAAAAACGGTCTTGTATCAGGCTTTTCTCATAATCTAGTTGTTACCTGTCCACTACTTGCGATAATGTTGAGCGTTTTTTGATTTCGATCTATGCTGAATATTATCGGAATAGGTATTAAGCGGGGGACTGGGGATGAGACTATTACATACTATGTTACGAGTGGGAAACCTGGAAAAATCTTTAGCGTTTTATACCGGGGTCTTAGGTATGACACTACTGCGGCAAGAAGATTATCCAGAGGGAAAATTTACTTTGGCCTTTGTCGGTTATGGCGATGAATCTGCTAACACGGTGTTGGAGTTGACGCATAATTGGGATATCAAGCATTATGATTTAGGTGATGGCTATGGTCATATTGCGCTTGCGGTAGATGACGCAGCGGCAGCTTGTGACAAGATCAGGCAACGTGGCGGGGAGGTCGTTCGTGAAGCGGGACCGATGATGCATGGCACGGTGGTGATAGCTTTTGTGGCAGATCCTGATGGTTATAAAGTTGAGTTAATTGAGCGTGATTAGCGGCATCTTCTTGAAGTAGTCTAAGGTATTTTTTGTAATTGTTGATCGTGATAACGGCTGAACAGAATCAGGCCTAAAATGGCTCCCACTAAAGCGTAGCCCATATCAGATTGGGTGTCCCAGATATAACCTTGTGTGCCTAAAAAGGCATGCGCACCTTCGCCGCTGATGATGGCAACGCCCCATTCAATAAGTTCATAAAAAGCGCTGAAAGCCAAGCAAAAACAGACGATGAAAAAACTTTGCCAAGCGATATTGTTGAAGACATTTTTTCTAATCACGATTTCACGGGTGATGATGGCTGGAATAAGACCTTGCGCGAAGTGGCCGACTTTATCGTAGTTATTACGGCTTGATCCCATGAGTTCTTTTAGCTCATTAAATAAAGGGACCTCGGCGTAGGTGTAATGGCCACCAACCATCAGAATAACGCAATGGATTAAAATGAGGCTGTATACGAGGGGTGTTAAGGGAAAGCTTTTATAGGTGGTGATGATCAGGACTAGGCCAATGACAGCAGGCGCGACTTCTAGTAACCAAGTGATGCGATCAGAGGGTGCGATAGCTGACCAAATGAAGACGCTAAGAAATATAATTAACCAAAAAAATATCTTCATTTGTTTCACTGCCTTATCAAAAGTTTGGTTTACAGGCCGTTAGTATTTTTTTCTACCCAGCGTTCGCCATTCGGGGTGGTTTCTTTTTTCCAAAAAGGCGCTCGGTGTTTCAGTTCTTCTATTAGCCAACTGCATGCGTCTAAACTGGCCCTGCGGTGTGCAGACCAACATGCAATCAGCATAATGGGTTCGGTGGGTTTGATCTCTCCAATACGATGCACAATGAGGGTATCCAATAAATCCCACTTTGTGTTGGCTTCATCGATCAGCTTATCGAGATAATGTTGTGTCATGGCAGGATAATGTTCCAACGTCATGGCGCTGACATCAGCACTGTCATTAAAGTCTCGCATGGTGCCGATGAAGGTAGCGGTAGCACCGAACTGTTTGTGGCAGCTTGTTTTAGATTGATGCTCAGCAATGGTGTGCCATGGATCAAAAATGTGCTCGATGATATGCGTTGCCATTACTTAACCACCTGTCACTGGTGGAAAAAAAGCGACTTCATCTCCCGCTTTAATCGCATCCTCGAACTGGGCATATTCTAAATTAATGGCGACTAAGACATTGTCTGGGCGTTCAGTATTATGGGTGGTTATATCCCATGCTTCACCAGCAGTTTTAGCCTGCTCTATTGTGGTGTCATCAATCTTGAGTTTGTCTTTTAAACTGGCGAAAAATTTAACGTGTATGGTCATCGTATTCCGACTTCAAAGATGGTTGCTATAAGGCTATTGTACGCTGGCGGGATCGTTTTGTTGATGAAAACTGATAATGTCAGCGATTAAGGGCCGTGCTTGAGGTAGAATATCGCCATCTTAAAGGTTTGTTTTGTGGAGTAAGTATGTCTGATTTAACGCATTTTAACCAAGCAGGTGAAGCCCATATGGTGGATGTTGGTGGCAAAGAAACGACGAAGCGTGTTGCGGTTGCTGAGGGTCAGATTGAGATGTTGGCGTCGACGTTAGATTTGATCAAGCAAGGTGGCCATAAAAAAGGCGATGTACTAGGAATTGCTCGCATCGCAGGGATAATGGCTGCCAAGAAAACGGCTGATTTAATTCCATTGTGTCATCCTTTGGCCTTAACGAAAGTGACGATTGATTTCGAGGTATTAGAAGAAAACGCTGCGGTCCGATGTCGAGCACAAGTTGCAACGAGCGGCCAAACAGGTGTGGAAATGGAGGCTTTGACAGCGGTTCAGGTGGCGTTATTGACGATCTATGATATGTGTAAAGCGGTTGACCGCGCTATGGTCATGAATCAGGTTAAGTTGCTTGAGAAAGCCGGTGGAAAATCTGGTCATTGGTTACGAGACGAATAAGGTTTAATTCCCAAAAACAGGGTTGAATGAATTGTCGTGCTTTAGGTTCATGACGGTTTATTGTTTATTTGATGAAGGAATGCTTTATGCGTTTTACGACGTTAGTTTGGACTGCCTTATTGGTGCCTCATATTATTTTATCCCCGGTGTATGCGGGATCTGAAATAGCGACATTAATTGAGATGTTGCATCAAAATGGTACTGTGAGCGATGCACAATATGGTCGTCTGCTTGCCGAACTAAAACAAAACCAATTATTGCAACAGACAGATCAGCAAGTGATCGCGTCAAAACTGGCCGACGCGAGTAAGCCTTCAGACGTTGAGGTTCAAATTAAAGGCGGCGGTTTAACGTTATCAACGCGTGATGGTGCTTTCACGATGCAACTCGGTGGTCGTTTGCAATTGGATGCAGCAGCTTATGGGGGCCAACCGATGCTGGGCGATGGGACGGAAGTCAGAAGAGCTTATCTCACATTGAAAGGCACGATGTATCACGATTGGGGATACCGATTACAATATGACTTTGCCAATACGGGAGCGAATGGCAAGGGTATTTTGGATGCTTATATTGATTATAAAGGGTTTGATAATCTGAGCCTAAGGGTCGGTCACTTTAAAGAACCTTTTACCCTGCATGAAGTAACAAGTGATAATTTCGTGACGTTCACAGAGCGGGCTACGGTGGCGGCCTTTTCACCTGGCCGGCGCGTTGGCGTCATGGCGTATCAAGCAGAGGCTGATTGGACTTGGGCGATGGGTGTTTTTGGTGAAAGCATCTCTTCTAAAGGGGGTAAGTTTGATGAGGGATGGGGGGCGAGTACGAGAGCGACATTTTCGCCCGTTAATGTACCGGGCCGGTTGATTCATATCGGCTTAGGTGCGAACTATCGCGATACGGGTGGGTCTGAGACAGTGCGCTTTAAGCAACGGCCTGAGAGTCATGTCACTGATGTTAGTATTGTTGATACAGGTACGATTAATGATGCAAAAAAGGTTTGGAAGTCGGGCGTAGAGTTAGCTACGGTGGTGGGGCCTTTTTCAGCACAGGTTGAATATTTGCATGCCCGCGTGAACCGTGATGGGTTCAAAGATTTGAACTTTGATGGCTGGTATGTTGAAACCGGTTATTTTTTGACGGGCGAATCGCGTCAATATAAAAAAGGCCGATTTGGCCGGCCGAAACCGGAAACGAATGTTGGTCAAGGTGGTATTGGGGCTTGGCAGCTGGCTTTGCGGTACAGTACGCTTGACTTAAGTGATGGTAATGTCGATGGTGGCGAGGTTGATGCCGTGACGCTAGGATTGAACTGGTATCCAACACCGACATTACGTTTTACGGCAAATTATGTTGATATCTTGGCTGTCGATGGTGGATCTAATGATGGTCAAGCGCCCCATGTTTTTCAAGTGCGTAGCCAGTGGGCATTTTAATCGGTTATAGGAAGTGAAAATGATGACGTTATTATCTCGTTTAGGGATGCTCGCTTTTTTAGTGACGAGTCAGGCTGTTCAAGCTGTTGAACACCTTAGAATGTCGACAACAACCAGTACTGAAAATTCAGGGCTAATGGCGGTATTACATCCCGTTTTTGAGAAAAAATATGATGTCAAAATTGATGTTATTGCCGTCGGAACAGGTAAGGCGTTGAAAATTGGCAGTCGTGGTGATGTTGATGCCGTGTTTGTACATGCGCCTGCAGCAGAATTGCAGTATGTTGCATCGGGTCATTTCATCGACCGGCGTGCCGTGATGCATAACGATTTTGTATTGATTGGGCCAAAATCAGATCCAGCTGGTATTAGCGAAGCTACCTCAGTGGAGGAGGCATTAAAAAGAGTCATGCTGTCGGAGGCAAAGTTTGTTTCTCGTGGCGATGATTCTGGTACACATAAAAAAGAAATTGCGTTATGGCAAGAAGCCGGCGTGTTACCTGTTGGCCGCTGGTATATTCAAGCGGGTCAAGGTATGGGGGCTGTGATCAAAATTGCAGATGAGATGGGGGCTTATACTTTAACGGATAGAGGCACTCAGATTGCATTTGAAGATAAAATTGATTTAGTCGTCCTTTATCAGGGCGATCCGCCGTTGTTTAATCCTTATCATATTATGGCGGTGAATCCTGAAAAACATGCTCATGCTAATTATCACATGGCGATGAAATATATTGATTTTGTGACGGGGGAAGAGGGGCAAGCGCTGATTAGTGACTTTAGAATTAAATCCCAACCGTTATTTTATCCGGATGCTATTCAGAAATAGTGATTATATTTTGATATAAAAAAGCCGGTGAAATCACCGGCTTTTTTATTTATTCTGTTAAGACCAATATTTTATTGGTGTGCTTTCATTTTTTCATGGTATTCATCAGTGACAGATTTGACTTGATGATCACCGCCAACTTCATGGCCAGTCATGCCATCCACTGTATCTTTAGCCATACCTGCGGCTTTATCTACCATGCCTTTGCCCGCTTCCATAGCACCGTTTGCCATGTCTTTACCTGCTTCCATGGCATCGTGAGCCATTTCTTTACCGGCTTCAGCAGCGTGTTCAGCGTGTTCAGCGGTTGCGTCTGCAGCATTTTCAGCATGTTCTGCGGCGCTGTGTGTCATTTCTGACGCTTTGTCCATTGCACCTTCTGTGACATCTTCAGCTTGGTCACAAGCAGTAATGAATAGTGTTGATGCGATAAGAGCGGAAATAGTTAACTTTTTCATTTTTGATTTTCCTTATGTTTTAGTGTGTTTAAGTTAATAAAAATACGGCCGTGCAAGAATACTACCCTTGGCTGAGTAAGCTGCGCAGATCGATGATAGCAGCATTAGCGCGAGAGATATAGGAGGCCATAACAAGAGAGTGGTTGGCAAGAAAGCCAAAGCCACTGCCATTTGAGATCATTGGGCTCCAGACAGTTTCCTGTGTGGATTCTAGTTCTCGAATGATTTGACGCAAGCTGAGGAGTGCATTTTTGTCTTTTAAAACATCAGCGAAATCATGCTCAACGGCCTTTAATAAGTGAATAAGTGCCCAGGCCGAACCGCGTGTTTCATAGAAAACATCGTCAATTTCGCGCCATGGTGTTTTGGTGACCATTTCAGCGGGTGATGGTGTAGATTGTTGTGCGGCACGGTCACCGGCTAAGTCAGTATTGATACGAATTTGGCCAACACTGGCACTAAGGCGTTGAGATAGGCTACCAAGTCGTTTTTCAACGATGGCCAGCCAGGCCGCAAGGTTATCAGCGCGGGCATAAAATTGGGCATCTTTTTGATCGGCATTACTCAGGCGTGCAAGATAGGCTTCAAGTGCATTATTGCCGTTACGGTATTCACCTTCTGTCGATGGGAAGATCCATGACTCTGAATTAAAGTTAAACTGTGGTTCAGCAATAGCGAGGTCATTGTCTTCTAATGATTGTGATTGTGAACGGCTGATGTCGTTACGGAGTGAGCGTGAGAAATCTCGGATTTGTACGAGAACACCAAATTCCCAATTAGGGACATTATCCATCCAAATTGATGGCAACATCATGTCATTACTAAGATAGCCACCGGGCTTATCGAGTAAAGAATTGACGAGGGTGATGAGGGTGGCAGTTGAGACATAGCCGGTAACAATTTGTTGATCACGTTCGGCTGCTAAGTGATTGGCATTCTGAATGGGACTAAAATCATCTGGTGTATTATTCCACCACACCATAATGATAAGGAAGATGACAATGATGAGGCTTAGGAAAGCGCCTACTTTTTTAATGTTATTGTTGCGGGTATAAGGGTCGGTCAGGCTATCGTAAATATCCCAAATAAGATCCTTGCCGCGTTGCATTATTTCTGATGCCATAGGTGATTAATGTCTTATACAATTGAGTAAACGCATAGCCTAAGCTTTTCACGAGAGGATGACAAACATCTTTACCGTGTTTAGGCGAGCTTATAGATATAGACACTATTTGTGGCGAATTTATCTTTTCGGTTTTATTTTGTTATAAAAACAGTTATTTAAGCCAAACAGCAACCATGTCTTGAACCGTTGATGCCAGTTCGTCAGGGTCAAATTTTGCGATAAATTTGTTGGCACCGACTTTTTCTACTAATGATTCGTTAAACTCACCACTCATGGATGAATGCAAAAGAATTTGGATCGTTTGTAGTTCTGGGTCTTTACGCACTGCTGTGGTTAGGCTGTAGCCATCCATTTCTGGCATTTCAATATCCGAAATGATCAGGGCAATATGCTGTTTGACATCAATACCTTCATTTTGCCAGCGTTGAAGTTGTTCGAGTGCTTCTTTACCATCTTGTACCATGGTGGTGTCGATACCAATTTGGGTCATGGTTCTAGCTATTTGTTTACGGGCAACACTGGAATCATCGGCGACGAGGATATGCGGACGACGTTGTTCATTTTGAGCAGAGAAATCTTCGCTCAGTTCTTTAGAGACTTCGTTATTCATGCCGATGACTTCGGCGAGCACTTTTTCAACATCAATAATTTCGACCAATTCACTATCGACTTTGGTAATGGCGGTGAGGAAACTATTTTGGCCGATTCCGGCTGGTGCAGGTAATATTTCGGCCCAACTGGTATTGATAATTCGGTTTATATTGGCGACGAGGAAACCTTGAACGGTTCGGTTATATTCGGTGATAATGACAAAATTATTGTCGAGGTCGTAGGTTGGCTTTTCACCAATCGCCATAGCGAGATCAATAATGCTGATCGCTTGGCCGCGGATGCGGGCAACACCGCGAATAGCGGCGTGCGCTCTTGGCATTTGGGTCAATGCGGGACAAGGGATCGCTTCACGTACTTTAAACACGTTAATGCCGAAGGTCTGTCCGTTGTGTAATTCGAATAACAGTAGTTCTAGGCGGTTATGACCTGCTAATTGTGTTCGCTGATCGACGCCATCGATGATACTCGCCATTGTACTTTCCTCACGCTATATAAATGCTATTTGGATTATCGCTGATGCGGTTATTTTGTTAAACAGATAAAACGCAATAACGTGATGCGGCACAAAAATTGCTCAAACTCATTGTATTAACAGGTTCGTCAACAGTTTGACGGACATCCGTATTTGGGAGGAAAACGATGAGAATTACTTTAATGCCATTCTTGTTAAGTGTTTTTTTTAGCATGGTCATCACCATCGATGCTTGGGCTGGTCCTTTGCAGTCTCTTGATAGTATTGAGCATACAGCCTATGAGTATGCGATCGAAAAGACGCAGGCTGATCATGATATGCCACAGATTGTGATGGGAAATTTGGATGCCAGATTACGGCTGCAGGCATGTGACGCGCCTTTGGTTGCTTTTACGCATCAACAGCGTGTTGGCTTAGGACGTCAAACGATTGGTGTGAAATGCCAGTCAGAGACGCCATGGACAGTGTATGTACCGGTCACGGTTAAGTTACTAAAACCGGTTGTTGTTGCTGCCAAAGCCTTATCAGCTAAGCATGTGTTGAGGGTGACAGATGTCGTTGTTAAGCAAGTTGACGTGGGTGCTTTACGTCATGGTTATTTGAGTGATACTGAATTGGTCGTAGGGCAGCAATTAAAGTACCCATTGGCGATGGGGTCTGTCATTAGCCAAAATGCTGTGAAGCCAGAAAAAATAGTCCGGCGCGGTGAGATGATTACGTTGATTGCTGTGGCGGGGTCGATGCAAGTCAAAATGAATGGGACTGCAATGGCGGATGGGAGCTTAGGGCAAAGAGTTCGCGTTAAAAATAGTTCTTCAAAACGTGTGGTAGAAGGCGTGGTTGATGGGCCAGGTATTGTGCGTGTTAAATTATAGTAAAATTAATGAAAAAAATGCTCAAGTTTTTGACGGCATGGCCGATTCATAGATTAGAATTTAAGGAATATTGGATGTCAGAAATTAACAATATCAAATCATTAGGTCAGTCTGAGCTAGCTACTAGCCGGAATGCGACTGCGCGCGATAATCAAAAAACAGTCAATGCTGAAGGTACTTCGGCGCTTGCAAACCGTTCTGATACGGTGAGTTTGACTAATGCTGCTGCCCAAATCCAATCTTTACAACAAGTCATTGCAGATGTACCTGTTGTTGACAGTGAGCGGGTTGCCAGTTTAAAAGCAGCTATCGCTGATGGCTCTTATTCTGTTAATGCCGATGAGTTGGCACAAAACCTGCTGAGTTCTGAGTCTCTATTTAGATAAAAGCAGGTGACAAACGATGAGTTCATTTCAACAGCTTTATAGTGTGTTGCAAGCAGAACATCGGACAGCAACACAACTCCTGACTATTTTAACCGAAGAGCGCGCTGCTTTGGTTCATTCTGATCCCGACAAAATGACTGAGTTGACAGCCAGCAAGCAACCTTTGGTTGTGCAGCTTGAGCAGTTGTCTCGTCAGCGTGAGGCCGTGTTGCAGGTAGATGGGTTTTCTTCTGGTAAGGAAGGCTTAGAAGCCTTTATTGCTAATCAGGGAGACCGCGAGTCAGCACAACTGAATAAGTTAATGGCTTCGTTAAAACGGATTGCCTTCGACTGCCAAGAACACAACCAAATAAATGGCGGTATAGTAAATGTTAACCGTCAATATTTACACCGCGCGATGAGTATCCTGCGTGGTCGTGATATGGAAGTGACTGCTTATGGCCCGGGTGGTGAATATACTAATCAAATTGTACGCCAACCCTTAATTGGTCGTGTTTAACTTATTGCTGACACCAACCTGCCAGTGTTTCAACCCATTTAGGATGGTGATTCATGCAGGGGATAAGTGTCAATTTGTCGCCGCCGGCTTGTTCGAAGACTTCTTGTCCGCGAATAGCGATTTCTTCAAGCGTCTCTAAACAGTCTGTTACGAAAGCAGGACAAATTACCAAGATATTTTTGGCGCCTGCTGCTGCCAGTTCACGTAAGCGATCTTCGGTATTGGGATCGAGCCATTTTGCTCGGCCAAGACGGGATTGGAATGCGACCGAATAGTTTTCAGGGGATAAATTGGCTTTTTCGACAAAGTGTTGTGTTGTCATCATGACTTGATGGCGATAACAAGTGGGATGGGCAGGATTGGCTATTTGACAGCAATTTTCAACTTTTAGACAGTGACTACCTGATTTATCCAAGCCGGTAATATGCGATTCTGGTAGGCCGTGATAGCTGAAGATTAAGTGATCGTATGGTTGGTCTAAATAAGGCTGTGCACTTTCAACTAAGGCGGCGATGTAGTCTGCTTGTTGGTAAAAAGGGGCAATGACATTGAGCTTAATATTTAACTGATGTTTCTTGATAATGGTCTTAGCTTGCTCTATTGATGTGGTGATCGTGCTGTCAGCAAAATGTGGGTAGAGCGGGATAAATAGAATTTCTTCGATGCCAGTTTGTTGAGCCAATTTGAGGAGCTCACTTTCGATATCAGGTGAGCCATATCGCATAGCCATTCCAACTGGCATGTCAATCTGTTGTTGTAATGCTTGTTTTAATTGTTCTGAAAAGACAACGAGTGGTGAACCTTCTTTTAGCCAGACACTTTTGTACGCTTCTGCAGAGTCTTTTGGCCGCTTAGGTAAGACTAAGAGGCTGACGATGAGGCGACGTAAAACCCAAGGCAGTTGGATGACATAAGGGTCCATTAAAAATTGATCTAAATAACGCCTTACTGAGGCTTCATCTGCGTTATCTGGTGAACCTAAATTAGCAAGTAATACGGCGCGGTTATTCATTGGATGGCTCGACATTTTGGGGTGAAAGAAGGCTGTATCGTTAGTATGATGAATTAGTATAGTGGATGATGTGTGTTTTGCACATGATTGGTTTTGACTCGCCGGCTGCCGTGTTTTAGCTTTATTAACGTTTGTTATCTGTACCAATTCGATCTGAGATAAGCTAAACTTATTTTCAATTCTTTATTTTTTCATAGACTTAGGGATGTATGTGGAACGTCTGACCCATTTCATCATGGCTAATATTGGTTTGGCCATTGTTTATTTTATTACGGGCTTATTTACACTTAATTTGTCGCTTCCTCCTAGTGGTGCAACACCGCTGTGGGCACCGGCAGGTATTGCTTTGGCAGCCATCTTAATATGGGGTTATCGCTTGTTACCTGGCGTATTTTTGGGTGATTTTTTTGTTGGCGATTATTTATTGGGTTTGAGTGGTCCACATGGGCTCAGTCTTTGTGTTCTTTTTGGTACACAAGCTGTCATTGCAGCTGGGTTAGGCCGTTATTTATTGGTGCGATTTCAAGCTTGGCCTTCGTCGTTGATGACCGGTTGGGTTATTTTTAAATTCTTCACTTTGGCTGCGTTGGTGTCTACCTTTGTACCCGCTTTGGTCGTCGTGCTTGTTGAACAACACCTGGGGGTGTTGGGGCACGGTAGCTGGGCTGATTCGTTAGTGATGTGGTGGCTTGGTAGTGCGTTGGGTGTGGTGATTTTTACCCCCATTAGTTTAATTTTATTTGCTGCTCCTAAGCGTGTTTGGCACAGTCGGATCGTGAGTTTTGTGATGCCTATGTTGTTGCTCTTTACAGCATTGGTGTTTGTTTTGAATGGAGCGCGTCACAATGAGCAGGAACAAGTTGCCCAGCGGTTCAATGATAATGTGAAATTGGCGCATTCTTTGGTTGAACGGCGTTTAGAAATGCATCAATCTTTATTAACGAATATGCGGGCTTTTTTCCAAAACAGTGAGGAAGTCACGGAACAAGAGTTTGGGGCTTACATCAATGACTTTACAGATAATAAGCCTGATGCGTTATATCGTTTAGGTTGGGTTGAGCGGGTTTTGGCAAAAGACAGGCGTGGCTATGAAAGTCGTCAGGGTTATCAAATCACAGAGTTTGATACTGCGCTTGGTGAATTCGTCCGAGCAGGTCAGCGCGATGTTTATTACGTGGCGCGCTACCTTCAAGAGAATAAGATTGTGTCCGAAACATTGACGCCGCGCTTACAAATGCAAGGGGTTGATATTTGTGAGAATGAGCTGAGGGAATATGTCTGTCAACAGATGGCTGAAACGGGTGATGCTCATTTGGTATCTCAAGTTAATAATGATGTTAAACCCGTAGCAGAAAGACAGTTTTTGCATATGTTGCCGGTCTTTGATGCTGATCAAAAGGTGACCGGGATGGTGTACCAACTGTTTCAGCATAGCGCTTTGATTGAGGATTTTTTGACCTCTGACGCACGTCAATGGGTTGAAGTCACGATTACGGACCCGAATAGTGATGCTATTTTGTTTTCGACATTACCTGAGTCTCGTCACGGGCAAGGTTATGATGACAAACCGCTAGTCATCGAGCGATTGGTGAATGTAGCCGGCCATCAATGGCAGTTTAATTACAGTCCATCTCAACACTTTATCGATACGCACTCTTCATGGTTGTCCTATTGGATCATGATGGGGGCATTTTTTATTTTTAGTTTGCTTGTGATGTGGCTGCTGACGTTAACCGGTCAGGCGCAGCAAATTAAGAAAGAGGTGAAAGCGAAAACGCGCGAGATTGCTGATAAAGCGATGTTGTTAGAAGAAAGTGAAACGAAATACCGCTGTTTGGTAGAGAATATTCAAGGTGAGTACTTTATTTATAGCTATGATAAACAGGGTGTTTATAGCTATGTCAGTCCATCGGTTAAGTCTATTTTAGGGTATGAGCAGGCGGACTTTCTTGACCATTATTCAAAATATTTGGTTGATTCTGATCTTAATCAGCAAGCGGCAGAGGCAATTGCCCAGACCTTGGCGGGACAATCTTCTGATTATGAAATGGAAGTGATGACTGAGTCCGGTGAATTACATACCTTAAGTGTTCATGAAAACCCGGTTTATGATGAAAATGGTCAACTGGTTACCGGTGCCGAGGGCATCGCACGTGATATCACCTCATCGAAAAAAGCGCGACTTGCTTTAGAAAAGCTTTCGTTGGCAATTAAACATAGTCCTAATGCGGTGGTGATCACGGATCGGGAAGGTAATATTGAATATGTGAACCCTAAGTTTACAACCATTACGGGTTACTCTGAGAATGAGGCGATAGGGAAATGGCCAGATATCATTAGTTCAGAAAATACCGATCCTGAATTGTATAAGGATTTATGGGAGACGTTATTATCCGGTGTTGAATGGCGTGGAGAGTTACAGAACCGCAAGAAGAATGGCGATTTATATTGGGCGCAAGAGGTGGTTGCCCCGATGCTGGATGAGTCAGGATATGTGACCCATTTTGTGGTGACACAAGAAGATATTACCCAGGCAAGAGATATTAATGAAAAGGCATCATATCAAGCAAGTCATGATTTATTAACGGATTTGATGAACCGGCATGAGTTTGATAAGCGCCTAAAACGGGCTATTGGTTCTTCTAAGCGGGATTTGACTGAACATGCCTTGTGTTATCTCGATTTAGATCGATTTAAAGTTGTGAATGATACCTGCGGCCATGTTGCTGGAGACGAATTATTGCGTCAGGTTGGTGCCTTGATGTCAGCGAATGTGCGATCAAGGGATACCTTGGCACGGCTGGGTGGTGACGAGTTCGGTCTGTTGATGGAACATTGTGGAATAGAGCAGGCACATCAAGCTTGTGAGTCGTTAATTGATTTGTTTCAAAACTTCCGTTTTCATTGGGAAGAGCATGTTTTTAGCATTGGGATCAGTATTGGGTTAGCGATTATCGATCAGCATATTAAAGACAATGCTGAGGTAATGAAAAATGCTGACTCTGC
This sequence comes from uncultured Gammaproteobacteria bacterium, assembly GCA_905479985.1. Lineage (GTDB taxonomy): Bacteria > Pseudomonadota > Gammaproteobacteria > Nitrosococcales > Methylophagaceae. Next base: position 23,944 of record CAJQOM010000029.1, read on the forward strand.
CTGTTATGAAGCAAAAGATGCAGGCCGAAACCAAATCAAAGTGCATATTGAGGATCATGCCCGTTTGCAACAACGACGCGGTGATATTCAATGGAGTAGTGAAATCAGCGATGCATTAGATAATGATCGCCTATTGCTTTATGCACAGCCTATCGTGGCATTAAAGGATACGGCTTTATGTGTTGGTTATGAGATTTTGTTGCGGATGCAAATGCAGGATGGGCGGATTGTGCCGCCGGGTGCTTTTTTACCCGCTGCGGAGCGATATAATTCGGCGACTAGAATTGACCGCTGGGTGGTGAATCATACTTTGCACTGGATGAATAAGCATATTCAGGAATTGGTGCATGTTAAGAGTATTTCGATTAATTTATCCGGGCAGTCTCTAAGTGACGAAGCCATGACGGAATATATTATTCGTGAGTTTGAACGCGGAGATATTCCTGCGAGTAAAATTAAGTTTGAGATTACTGAAACGGCGGCAATTGCCAACCTGCATGAAGCAACGCGGTTTATTAGTACTTTGAAAGCCTATGGCTGTCGTTTTGCTTTAGATGACTTTGGTAGTGGCTTGTCTTCATTTGCTTACTTGAAAAATTTAGATGTCGATACATTAAAGATAGACGGCATGTTTATCAAAGATATGTTGGATGACACACTGGATTATGAAATGGTGAAATCAATTAATGAAATTGGCCATGTGATGGGACTTGAGACGGTGGCCGAGTTTGTCGAGTCTGATGCTATATTCGAGAAGCTAAAAGAAATTGGGGTTGATTATGCTCAAGGTTATAGCTTAGGTAAGCCGGTTAATATTGATGATATTTTGAAGAAGCAGCCTGAACAAGATTAAGCTGGTTTTGGGGTGAGTTATTGTTTGGGCGCTGTTATACTCCCGGCCAAAGCCCCCGTAGCTCAGCTGGATAGAGCGTCCCCCTCCTAAGACCAATTACGTCATGTCGACGTGCGCAAGGGCGGCAAGGTAATCCCTTGAATTATGGGTGCTTTTAATACGTTTGGTGGCTGCCTTCCGCTCCTATTTGATGAGCGCCCAGCGATCGTTTTCTCAAAGATTCAAATTTCGAGCGTTGCTGAGTTCTCTTTAAGCCAACTTTTACAATCCTTGTAGTTAGGCATCACACGTTCAACTTCTTTCCAGACTTGGGAGAGTGGTCGTGTTGTTTAATGTGGCACAGCTCATGGATGACAACGTAGTCCACAATGCGATTGGGCACCATTAATATCTTCCAATTGAAGTCGAGCTTACCTTTCACCGAACACGAGCCCCAATGTAGCGGCTGTTGACCAGATCTTATATGCCGACTTCAGAGTAGCTCTGGTAACAGTGTAAATAGGGTAGCGTGGGTGAAGCTGTTTGGAGCGATCAGAGATCAACCTTGCAGGTCTGGTATGAGTCGATTGTCGTCAAGAGAATGCAAAAAGTCACAATATCAATATTGGTACTGAAAACAGCTAAAAGGTGTTGATGCAACGTTGATCTTAGATTGTTTAGAAATTAACCCCAGCTACCAAAACCAGAGTCTTTACCGTTCTTTTCTATACCTTCTTGTAGTTCTCTCTCCTCATATAGCAAGTTAATAGCTTTCTTTAATGTTTCTGTTCTAGTGTCTTCTTTAGCTAGCTCATTGAGTCGGTTGAGGGTTTGTTCATCTAGCCAAGCGTTAACTTGTTGTAGCCCTGCTTTAAGTTTCTTTTGTCTAGCTTTTGCTTGCCGTTCTTTGTCAGACAGAGTTGTTTTTTTGTTAGTCATCATCTAAGTATATTTCAACAACGTGAGTAGTCACAAGATATATGGTTTATTCCAGGCATAAAACCCCTGTAACTGTTGGTATATGTAGCTTTAATAGATTGGTATGTTTTTAGCTTTATATGTAAGTAGATGTCACGTACACGAGGTGTGTGATGCGATAAATTAACAAGAGGTATATTTATGCATGAGTTAGAGCAAGATGAAGACTATGATATTAGCCGTGATCCAGAGAAACTGTACGGCAAGGTTGACTTTACATTGGAAGAAACAATTCAAGGTAAGTTGAAAGGGTGTGGTGAATTCAAGGCCGAAATGCAGGAATGGTCTGTATCTGAAGTAAATAGAAGGTTGTCGCTAGTAACACCAGACAATTACGGTGAGAAGCATCGCACACTTTTCTTCTTACTTAACTTAAGGCTTTCAGAGCTTGGTTTAGCACCAAACTGGCGACAAATACAGCGTATTCCAGGTGTTAAAGCTAGAAAATGTAGAGAGTTAAGTAATGTAGAGATACGTTTCTCACAAGACTGTCAGATGATTGATATGGAGTGGGTACATTGTAATTACCGTGGTCATAGAACGGATGGTCAATGGCAGGGTTTGTATAAAGAGTTGTTCCAAAGCGATACTTTCAATTTTGTACAGGCTAACATTATCGCTTGTACTGAGTTTACAAGAAATGAAAAGGTGAAAGGTCTTAAGCTTATAACTGATATGCAAAGAGAGTTGTTTGTATTAAGAGCTGACAAGGTCCGTAAGGCAATGGTTAAGCTTAATGATAAAAGTGATGAGGTTGAGGGTGACTTAATTGCTGCTTCTTACCGTAATAGAAGACGTGGAAAGAAGTTACGTGCGAATATTGATAGTAGGGTAAGTGTGTGGGCAAGCGCAGAGATTGTTGATAATGCCTCGCTCACCACAATGTGTGAGATGTATAACAAGATGACCGGTGACGCTATCCGACCATCAACCTTTAGAAACAAACTTGACTCGACAAATCAGGCGCTAAAAGAGGTCAACAGTAAATATGCGTTTTAACCGGTTTCTATGTGTAGCGATGGTTAGTTGCTTGGTAGTAGTGATGAATCGTGTGATGGTTAAGCATAGATAAATTATTGATATCTATGTGTTTAGAGTCAAATATTCCGGCTATAAGTCTTCGTACATTAGTTGGTTCTAGTATTAAGAATACGTGCACGGCAAAAAGCGCCGTGCGCGTTTCTTTAATTACCGATGCTATATCTTCGGAAGTTAGAATGCACCTCTGGTTATAGGTTGATTGATAGGTCGGCTATGCCGGCTTCGCCTCCATTGCCTTTGTATAAGGTTTGAAAAAACTTGTCGGAAGATTTTAAAAGCACCCCCTACAGAGCTTCGGTTTATTTCTAGGACTTCCAGTGTTTTAAGTCAAACAGAGACATCAACACTCAGCGGGCGGGAGACACTCATACATGCCAAAATTTATACATAGCGGGCAGTGTAGCGGCTTGACACGCTTAGACTCTACTTTCTGTGGCTGTTAATAGCGTTTAAACGGTCTCTAAGATCAAAATTAGTGACGTTCACTTACTTACTCGCGCTAGGGTAGCTGAAACGGCTGTGGACGCTGTGGGGATCCATACAGAGCATCAGGTATTTAGGTCTGTTGAATGTGAGGAATCCCGACTGATAATAACTGTTACACATTAATATTAGTGACGGTTCATTATGATGTTTATGCTGGATGGTAGTGTTGAATCAATGCGGGATGACTGCATGCTCTTAGGTGTAGTAGCTCAAACTAGATCTGGCACTACCGTATAGTTAGTTGAACTAGATGTAACCTGACAGCTTTCGACCCTAAGCAGTCATTGCATGTGGATAATCAAAACTGCAAAGTGGACACTTTGGATAAATGATCGCTATACTCGGTATTCAATATAAACCGTTGGTACAAGGACATATACAGCGATGTTAGCTTTCATAATCTATAAAGTGTCCCCAAAACCCTAGTTAGCCGAAAAAGGAAGGATATGTACAACCTGATAATAGGGTACGTTGGACCTAGCGATACTGAAAATGAAATTACAGTTTCAGCTTCTAGATTTCTTGAGTATACAGACTCAGAAACTCAAATGAGGTATAGAAACTTAAGCTCTGAGAATGTCGGAGAGATTAAGGATTTTCCAGCTCTTTTAATGCAGGAACACTATGAAGATGGTGCTTTTGTAGCTCAAGTAAAGAACATAACTAGATCTGCTCGTGACTATAAAATAACCTTTGAAAGGGATGAAAGTGTACCGGTTCTCACACCCAAAGAAATTGATGAGTTAACAATAGAACTCGGAATTGATGACTTTGAATTTTATAGAACTCATTGGGCTGTAAAAAGGGCTGACTTAAGAAAGCTGCTTTCAAAACGAGTTTTTTCCCCAGATCCTGAACCAGAAGTTGAATTTGCATTTGAGAATTTACCGGCAGAACCTGGCGAGCAATTTAATAAGAACCAAGTCTTTATCGTTCATGGTCACGATGAACACGCAAAGAATGATGTTAAAGCATACGTTGAGTCAAAAGGTCTTGAACCAATAATCCTTCACCTACAAGCAAGTGGAGGGCGAACAATTATCGAAAAGATTGATCACTATAGTAATGTTGGATTTGGAGTTGTTATCTACACAGAGTGTGACGTAGGCGCAAAGAGAGATACGCTCGACTATAAGTGGCGAGCAAGGCAAAATGTAGTCTTTGAGCATGGCTATTTGATCTCTAAACTTTCGCGTGAACGAGTGGCTGCATTAGTGAAGGGTGATGTAGAGACTCCGAATGATATTAGCGGGGTTATATACGTAACCTTAGATGCTGCTGGAAATTGGAAGGAAGAATTAGATACCGAGCTCCGAAATGCTGGATACAGTATCTGAACAATCGGCTAACAAGGCGCTGTTGTCGGACTGCTTTTCCGCTGTGTTCCAAAACAGCCGTAAAGCGCGATGCTAAACGAATGACCGCTTTTGGCTGTGAGTTCAACCGGTCGACGCAACGCATATATTAAATCGTTCTGCTGGTGTTTCAAAGTTTAGTGTCTTTCTAGGGCGTTCATTCAGACGTCGTG
>CAJQOM010000030.1 GCA_905479985.1 uncultured Gammaproteobacteria bacterium
TCTTGTTGTTTAAACTCTCGTAGTAGGCTGATGCCATCAATGTCTGGCATCCAAATGTCTAATAAGACAAGCTGGGGTAGTCGTTCGGCAAGATGGGCACGTGCGGTGTTACCGTCTTTAGCGGTGGTGACGTGATAGCCCTCGTCTTGGAGGATGTCTTGGATCAGTTCACGGATCGCGGGTTCATCGTCGACGACTAGAATATAGGGTTTATCTTGTGTACTCACGGTGTTGTTTTCTCCAACGGTAACCGGATTATTATACAGGCGCCAATAGGGTCTAGGTTTTCAGTCCAAACGGCACCTTGGTGTTCATCGATAATTTTTTTCACAATGGCTAGCCCTAAGCCTGTCCCGCGTACCTTATTGGTCGCATAAGGTTCGAATAATGTCGTCATCATAGTATCAGGAATACCGGGCCCGGAATCTCGAATAGTCAGCTCTAGCCAATTTTTGGCTTTGTCGGCGACTTGGCGATAGCTGATGTCGATAATGACAGGTAGTTTGGCTTCTTCACTGGCTTCAATGGCATTTTTGAGTAGGTTGTGGAGGACTTGTCTGAAGCGGTTGCTATCAATGGTAACGGCTAGCTCAACTGGGGCGGATAACGTTATTTTGTGTTTGGGATGACTTTGGTAGAGGCCGATGACTTCGTGGATAAAGGCGGTTAAGGAAATAGGCTCTAATTTTAAGCTGGGGCTTTTTGCATAATCTGAAAAATCATTAACCATGTCTTTCATGGCATCGACTTGTTGAATAATGGTGTTGGTGAGCTTATTGAGTTGCTCTGTTTGATCTTCTGGCACGAGTGGCAGGTATTTGATTTGTAGTCGTTCAGCAGATAATTGAATCGGGGTTAGCGGGTTTTTTATTTCGTGTGCGAGACGGCGTGCTACTTCACCCCATGCGGCATCGCGCTGTGCTTGAATCAAGGTGGTAATATCGTCAAAAACAATTACCCAGCCTGCGTTATTGGGCAAGGGGGTGCCACGGCACATTAAGGATTGTAGTTGCAGTCCAGCGTGTAATTCTATTTGTTGAGACCAGCTGATTTTGTGGCTAATTTCGGTGGTGACCATTTGAATAAAACTTTGCAGATGGCGATGTTGCTGTTCTAGTTTGCTGAAGGGCATTTCTAGGTGTGGCTGTAAGTTGGTTTCTAAAATAGTGCTGCTGGCGACATTGGCTGTTTTGAGCAGCAGTTGTTCATCTAAGGTAATGACACCACTTGAAAGGCTGCCCAGAACAGCACCGAGATAATTGGTTTGCTGTTCTAAGAGGCGGTGACTGACTTGTGTTGCATCGCGTGCGCGGGTTAAACGTTGGGTCATTTGGTTGAATGACCGGACAAGAAAACCGATTTCATCGTCGCCTTTGCTGGTGAGTTGTGTGTTGTAATTACCGGAAGCAACAGATTGTGTCCCATCCGCGAGTGCTTGCAATGGCTGGACAATGCGGCGGGAAATCCAGATAGCAAACCAGATCGAGGCCAGTACTGTGAGTAAGACGATAAGGCTGAGTGTCAGGGTGAAAATGCTGATGAGTGGTTTTCGGAGATAGTTGAGCTCCTTATAATTGGTGTAGGCGTCTTGTACGGTTTTTCCTAGCTCACTGAGTTGTTCATTGACCGGGAACAGGACGTGCAGCACTTTTTCATCTTTACCGCGCCCAGTTTTAGGGATGAGAACAGCGGCGCGGAGTTGTAATTGGTCGTTGTCACTGGGATCAAGCCCAATATAATCTTCTTTTTGTTTTAGCTGCCTAAAAATAGCTTCGTTAGGCTTATCTGGCACGATAATATTGTGATTCTGGAGACTAGAAGTCACGAGCTGTCCATCCATGGTCCAAACACTGAGTTCGATGGCGCCGCTGAGGTCAGTCAGATCACGGAGGTTGGTATTAAACTCAGAAACAGGGACTTCACTGAGGACGCCAGACATCATTCTAGTTTGTCTTAATAATGTGCGCTTCCGATCGCCAAAAGCCGTTCGACTGAATGCCAGTGAATTATCTAAGGCTTGCTCTATCTCGACATCAAACCAACTGTTAATACCGCGATGCAAGAAGTGAACGGAAAAGCTGTAAACAATGGTGGTTGAGATGAGAATAAGTAAGACAAATAAGCTGACCAAGCGGACAGTGAGTTTGGAGCCGGGCTTTTTTGTTTTAAAATCTCGATAAAGTCGCAATAAACTTCTAAAGAGCAGTCCAATTAACAGCAGTAATGTCAGGAGTCCTAGGCCGAAAATAGGTAGGAATAAGTCATTTAGCCTTGAACTATCTTGGGTTGCGGTACTGAGCAGAATGGTCAGGACAAGTAATAAGCCGCCTAAGACGAGATAGGGTAAAGGGCTTTTACTGAGTTGTTTTAAGGTATTCATGGCCAATTTGCGGTGACCCATGGACTGGCAATTTGCCATTTGTCCGAGATCAGTGCACCAGGCTGCATTGGGGTGGGTAGGGCGTGGATGTCTAATTCAGTGCGGATTTCCAGTGTCATGTTGTCGGGGTCGATGTCATGTTTTGGGGGTAGGCTGAAAGCGTGAACTTTACCTAATGCTTTCAATGCCATTTCCAGAGCAGGGAAATTACGTTGTTTCTGGGTATCGAGTGTTAATAAAATATATTGTTCTGATAGGGCGTGATAACGTAATTCATATGCGATAACGGTTGACCATACCGTCTCATGCCACTCCCAGGGCGTGTATTCCCCTATGATGGGGAAAGGTTTAGTCAGCTGGAAATGCTGTAAAAATGTAATCGGAACACCATTTTCTAACGCTTCTATCACACGGGGCGATAAAGGGTAATGGAGCGTTGCATCAAGTGAGTAGCCATTGCCGAGTTTAGTGATAATGGCATTATCAATATGAAAATGTTCTGCTGCTTGGCTGTTTAGGCTGAGCAAGAGCAGTAGGCTAATAAGGGCTGTTTTAGCGGCGGCGAAGGCAGGCATAAAAGAAACCATCAAATTGGTTTTCACCCGGCAGGCGTTGATAGCCTGCAGGACGTCTTGTAGCGGGTTCTGGTGTAAGTTCACATTCTTCGGCATCAGGGTGTCGGTCTAAGAAATCCATGATTTGTTGTTCATTTTCTTGCTTGATGATTGAGCATGTTGTGTAGATTAATAAACCGTCAGTGTTGAGCAATGGCCATAATTTTTCAAGTAGTTGTCGTTGTTTTTCAACAAGGCTTGCAATATCAGTGGGTCTGCGGAGCGCTTTTATATCTGGGTGACGACGAATGACGCCGGTGCCAGAACAGGGCGCATCAATTAGGATCCGATCAAAGCGTTGGCCATCCCACCAGTTTTCTGTCTCTGCAGCGTCAGCGGCTTTTAAGCTGACTTGCAGTTTAAGCCGATCGGTGTTTTGGGTGATTTGCGTGAGTCGTTTAGGATCAATATCTAATGCAAGGACATCATTGCTGGGTTCGATTTCTAGAATATGGCAGGTTTTGCCACCGGGTGCGGCGCAGGCGTCGAGAATGCGTTGTTGCGGTCTGATATCGAGTATGGCTGCTATACGCTGGGCGGCGGCATCTTGTACTGACACATGGCCATCAGTGAAGCCTGGGAGCTGATAGACGTCGCAGGGCGATTCGAGCAGAATGGCTTCGTCAACGTGTTCGACGGCGTTGGCAGGGATGTTTTCCTGTTCTAGGATGTTGAGATATTGATCGCGGCTGTGATGTTGCTGATTGACGCGTAAAAACATCGGAGGTTGTTGGTTGTTTGCGTCGAGGACGGTTTGCCAGTGTGTGGGCCAGTCGGCTTTGGTTTGTTGGATAAGCCAGTCAGGATGTGCAAATTGCGCGCTTTCATTTACCAGCGCATTGTTATCAAATTCGGTTTGATTTCTTTGGTAGTTACGTAGGCTGGCGTTGACGAGGCCTTTTGCCCAGGGTTTGCCCAGTGCAGCACAAGCATTGACTGTTTCTGAGAGTGCGGCGTGTTCTGGTAAGCGCATGGCACGTAGCTGGTAAAGTCCGCAGAGTAACAAGGCGTTAATGTCACTGTCTTTGGTTTTAAGCGGTTTAGAGAGCAGTTGATCAGCAATGGCTTGGAGCTGTGGCTGCCATCGTAATACGCCATAACAGAGCTGTTGACAGAAGCTGGTTTCATTATCGGGCAGTGCCGTTTGGGCCACTTTTAAAATGCCATTGAGGGAGTGGTGGTGTCGGAGGACATCACTGATTACTTTTGCTGCTGCAGCGCGGGCTGTTTTAAGGGGTTTGGCTTTAGCCAAAATGATCGCCTATTGAGAGTGGATTTGCATTAAGAAAATCATTGACAGCCATGGCACGCTTACCTGGGGCTTGGACTTGGGTGATTCTCAATATACCTTGGCCGCAAGCGATGTCGATGCCCTTTTTATCAACGTTAATAACGTTGCCGGGGGTGACATTATGGTTTGCTTTAGTATCAATAGCAGACCAGATACGTAGGGTTTTTTCTTGCCATTGTGTTTGGGCAATTGGCCAAGGATTAAAAGCATTAATTTGACGCACAATGTTGCTGGCGTGTTGTTGCCAGTCGATGTTGGCTTCTGTTTTTTGTAGTTTTGCCGCGTAGGTGCTGTCAACATCATTTTGGGGTTGTGCTTTATTCTGATGCTCAGCTAAGTTTGGCAGTATTTTTATGAGGGTACTCGCGCCTAATTCAGCTAAACGGTCATGTAATTGTTGGGTGGTATCGTCGCCGCTGATTGGACAAGTTGTTCGTGCAAGAACAGGGCCGGTGTCGAGGCCAGCTTCCATCTGCATAATGCAGACGCCGGTTTCGGTGTCACCAGCAAGGATAGCGC
>CAJQOM010000031.1 GCA_905479985.1 uncultured Gammaproteobacteria bacterium
AATATCTGCAAATGACTTAGTTTCACCACCTTGCGCTTCGGCCATTACTTTCGTAATCGCTGCTGTCAAAGTAGTCTTACCATGATCTACGTGACCAATCGTGCCCACATTCACATGTGGCTTCGTTCTTTCAAATTTTTCCTTGGACATCTCGTCTACCTCACTTAACTATATTCGTTATCTTGTTTTACTAATGACCGTTTCGGTCACTGTGTTAGGTGTTTCTGCATATTGAGCAAACTCCATTGAGTAAGTTGCTCGACCCTGCGTTGCAGAACGTAAATCAGTTGCATAGCCAAACATTTCAGCTAATGGCACTTCAGCACTAATAATCTTACCGCTGGGGGTATCTTCCATCCCACCAACTATGCCGCGGCGACGATTCAGGTCTCCCATCACATCACCCATATATTCTTCTGGTGTTACCACCTCGATTTTCATCATCGGCTCGAGTAAAACTGGGTCTGCTTCAAGCGCCCCATTTCTAAACCCAAGCGTTCCAGCAACCTTAAACGCCATCTCGTTCGAGTCCACATCGTGATAGGACCCGTCGAACAAAACCACCTTGACATCTTCTACTGGGTAGCCGGCTATTACACCACTTTTCATCTGCTCTTGTATACCCTTATCTACAGAAGAAATGTATTCTTTTGGTACTGATCCGCCAACTGTCGCATTTTCAAAGGCATACCCGGCACCTGCAGCTTGCGGCTCTAATCGTAACCAGACATGTCCGTACTGTCCTCGACCACCACTTTGGCGCACAAACTTACCTTCAGCTTCGACTGTTTTACGAATAGATTCACGATAGGCAACTTGTGGCGCACCGACGTTCGCATCCACTGTGAACTCACGTTTTAAGCGGTCTACGATGATATCTAGGTGTAACTCACCCATGCCTGCGATGATCGTTTGTGCAGACTCTTCATCGGTTGATACTCGAAAGGATGGGTCTTCTTTTGCTAGCTTGCCAAGTGCAAGACTCATTTTTTCTTGATCAGCTAATGTTCTCGGTTCAATCGCAACGGAAATAACCGGTTCGGGGAACTCCATTCTTTCCAATATGATGCGGTGATCTGGGTTACACAACGTTTCGCCTGTTGTCGTATCTTTCAAACCAATCGCTGCCGCAATATCACCCGCACTTACTTCGCTAATCTCTTCACGAGAATTGCTGTGCATTTGGACTAAACGACCAATCCGTTCTTTTTTTCCTTTGACTGAATTAAAAACAGCATCTCCTGTTTTTAAAACACCCGAATACACTCTAAAGAATGTTAATGTGCCAACGAAAGGATCCGTTGCAATTTTAAATGCCAATGCTGCAAAAGGTTCATTATCATCAGCATGTCGTTCTGCTGTTTCATCGTCGTTGATTAAGCCCTTAATCGCAGGCACATCTTCGGGTGATGGCATGTATTCCACCACGGCGTCCAACATCGCTTGCACACCTTTATTTTTAAAGGCTGAACCGCAAAATGCTGGGACAATTTGATTGGCTAGTGTTTGTAGGCGAATGCCTTGTTTGATTTCTTGTTCAGACAATTCGCCATCTTCAAGATATTTATTCATCAATTCTTCATTGGCTTCAGCCGCGGCTTCAACCATCTTTTCGCGATATGCTTCACACTGTTCTAACATCTCAGGCGCAATATCACGTGCTTCGTACGTAACACCCAAATCGTCTTCATTCCAATATATCGCTTTCATGCGAACAAGATCAACAACGCCTTCGAAGCTATCTTCAGCACCGATCGGTAATTGCATTGGGATGGGGTTCGCGCCTAAGCGCGCTTTGATTTGTTCTATAACACGTAGAAAATCTGCCCCTTGGCGATCCATCTTATTAATGAAAGCCAATCTTGGGACATTATATTTATCAGCTTGGCGCCAGACTGTTTCTGATTGGGGTTCAACACCACCAACAGCACAAAATACAGCCGTTGCACCATCGAGTACGCGTAATGAACGTTCAACTTCAATTGTGAAGTCAACGTGACCTGGGGTATCAATTATATTGATACGATGCTTAGGATATTGCTTATCCATGCCAGACCAAAAACACGTTGTTGCTGCAGAGGTAATCGTTATTCCTCTCTCTTGCTCTTGTTCCATCCAGTCCATAGTGGCTGCGCCATCATGCACCTCACCTATTTTGTGCGATATACCGGTATAAAACAGCACGCGCTCAGTCGTCGTGGTTTTACCCGCGTCGATATGCGCCATGATGCCGATATTACGGTATCGATTAATAGGTGTGCTTCGTGCCACTATCGGTACTCTATAGTTAATAAATAATTGTTAAAGAACAGGTGTAACTTAAATGTAACGGGTCGAACACCGCACTCCCAAGCCTCAATATATAGGGCTTGGAGTGCAGATAAAACTTAAAAACGGAAGTGAGAGAATGCCTTGTTTGCTTCTGCCATCCGGTGTGTATCTTCTTTTTTCTTAACTGCTGTGCCTTTACCATCGAACGCATCGTTCAATTCGCCAGCTAAACGCATCGCCATTGATTTTTCACCACGTTTCCGTGCTGCTTCTGCTAACCAACGCATCGCTAGTGCTACACGACGTTCTGGACGCACTTCTACCGGCACTTGGTATGTTGCACCACCAACACGACGTGATTTCACTTCAACCATTGGGCTGATGTTATCAAGCGCTTGTTGGAATACTTCTAAACCACTTGTTGATTTAGCCTCTGCTACAGAATCTAACGCAACGTAAGCAATTTTCTCAGCCACTGATTTCTTGCCATCTTTCATGATGACGTTGATGAATTTAGCGAGTCCAATGTTTGAAAACTTTGGATCTGGCAGTACTTCACGTTTGGCAACAACCCTTCTTCTTGGCATCTGTCTTTCCTAAATTCTTAATCTAAATTAGTCGTTGAGCGACTATTAACTTTTCGGACGCTTGGCGCCGTACTTAGAACGACCTTGGCGACGTGCAACGACACCTGAGGTATCTAATGCGCCACGTACTGTGTGATAACGTACACCCGGTAAATCCTTAACACGACCACCACGAATCAATACGACCGAATGTTCTTGTAAGTTATGACCTTCACCACCGATATACGATGTCACTTCAAAGCTGTTCGTCAAACGAACACGTGCTACTTTACGCATCGCCGAGTTAGGCTTTTTAGGTGTAGTTGTGTAAACACGCGTACAAACACCACGACGTTGTGGACATGCTTGTAATGCAGGTACGTTATTTTTTTTCTTTTGTTTCAATCTTGGTTTGCGAACCAATTGATTTATTGTTGCCATGTAAAATTACAGCCTTAAACAAATAAATACGGATGGTAGTCTACGATACTGTTATTCTCGTATTACCAGCTAAATAAATGCGGGGACCCAAATATGAGTCCCCGACAAAGAAGAGGGATTCTACCCTCTTCTACTCTCTCGAGTCAAGATCCTTTTTAAGCCTTCTCGTCTTCAGTCATTGCTTCGACGTCAACGATAGCTTTTGGCTTCTCAACTACTTCTACTACCTTTCCTTCATTGCGTTGGCGTTGGCGCTCTTTATGATATGCCAAGCCTGTTCCTGCAGGAATTAAACGACCTACAATAACGTTTTCTTTCAAGCCTCGTAATGGATCTCGTTTTCCAGTCACTGCTGCGTCTGTTAAGACCCGCGTTGTTTCTTGGAAAGATGCGGCTGAAATAAATGAATCCGTTGCCAATGATGCTTTGGTAATACCCAGCAACAAATGTCGGTATGTTGCTGGCAATTTATCCCCAGCAACCACTACGTCATTAGCATCTAATAGACGATCATGGTCAACTTGTTCACCTTTAAGGAACTTGGTTTCACCTGCCGCACTAATTTCAACTTTACGAAGCATCTGGCGTACGATAACTTCGATATGTTTATCATTAATTTTTACACCTTGCAGGCGGTAAACTTCTTGTACTTCACTCGACATATAATTTGCGAGTGGCAATACACCTTTCAAGCGCAAGATGTCATGCGGATCTTCTGGTCCATCGACTAACATTTCACCTTTTTCAATATGCTCACCTTCGAACACAGAAACGTGACGCCATTTTGGAATCAATTCCTCATGTGGCTCACCTTCTTTTGGTGTAATGATTAAACGTTGCTTACCTTTGGTTTCTTTACCGAAGCTGATTGTGCCTGAAATTTCGGCCATCAAAGCGGGATCTTTCGGCTTACGTGCTTCGAACAAGTCGGCAACACGAGGTAGACCACCGGTAATATCCCTGGTTTTACTACTTTCTTGCGGGATACGCGCCAAGACGTCACCGATACGTACTTCCTTACCATCTTCGACACGAACAATCGCACCACCTGGTAAGAAGTATTGTGCAGGGATGTCAGTACCAACGATAAAGACGTCGTTACCATCAGGGTCGACCAATTTAACCATTGGACGCATATCTTTAGCTGAAGCACTGCGTTGTTTCGGATCACGGACAATCAAACTGGTTAAACCAGTCACTTCATCGACTTGTTTATCGACGGTAACGCCTTCAACCAAGTCTTTGATTTGTACTTGACCATTCATTTCCGTGACAACTGGATGGGTATGTGGGTCCCATGTTGCAACCACTTGACCTGCATTCACTGCTTCATTATCAGCAACTGAAATTTCAGCACCGTAAGGAATCTTATAACGTTCACGTTCACGGCCATTTTCATCAATCAGATGTAATTCACCTGAACGTGATACGGCGATAAATTTACCGCTGGCATTTTGTACGTGCTTGATGTTATGGAAACGAATATTACCTTTAAACTTCAAGGCAACTGAGTTATCTGCTGCTGTTCTAGATGCTGCACCACCGATATGGAAGGTACGCATTGTTAGCTGTGTACCTGGCTCACCGATAGATTGTGCAGCGATAACGCCGACTGCTTCACCCACGTTAATACGGTGTCCACGACCTAAGTCACGACCGTAACATGCTGAACACACACCATAACGTGATTCACAAGTAATCGCTGAACGAACAATAACTTCATCGATGCCTTTCTCTTCTAGCAACGTCACCATGTTTTCGTCCATTAGGACGCCAGCAGCTAATACTAGCTCTGAACCATCGGTTGTCATTACGTCTTCAGAAATCACTCGGCCTAGAACGCGCTCACCCAATGGCTCAACAACATCACCACCATCGATGATAGGTGTCATGCTGATACCAACTTTAGTACCACAATCCTCTTCAACCACAACTAGATCTTGTGCCACATCAACTAAACGACGTGTTAAGTAACCTGAGTTAGCTGTTTTCAATGCCGTATCGGCCAAACCTTTACGTGCACCATGCGTTGAAATAAAGTACTGAAGTACGTCAAGCCCTTCACGGAAGTTCGCCGTGATAGGTGTTTCGATGATTGAACCATCTGGTTTTGCCATCAAACCACGCATACCGGCTAGCTGACGAATCTGAGCAGCCGAACCACGCGCTCCTGAATCTGCCATCATATAGATGGAGTTCATTGATTGCTGTTCAACCTCTTTACCTTCAGCATCGATCACCATTTCAGAACCTAAGCCATCCATCATTGCTTTGGCGATTTGGTCATTGGTACGGGACCAAATATCGATAATCTTGTTGTAACGCTCACCATCTGTCACCAAACCAGAAGCATACTGCATCGCGATTTCTTCTACTTCTGCTTCTGCAGCCGCTAAGATTTCTGCTTTGCTCTCTGGTATTGCCATGTCATCAACACCCACCGACGCGCCTGAGCGTGTTGCTTGAGTGAAGCCCATGTACATGAGTTGGTCAGCAAAGATAACGGTATCTTTTAAACCTAAACGACGGTAAGAGATATTAATTAAGTCACCAATCGCTTTCTTCGTCATTGTGCGATCGACTACTGAGAACGGTAAGCCTTTTGGCACAATACTAAATAATAAAGCACGACCAACTGTCGTATCAATACGGATACGGCGGTTTTGCTCTGGCTCAGGCAATGTCACGTCGGTTTCGTCAACCCGAACTGTAATTTTAGCGTGTAATGACGCTTCACCATTGTCATAAGCGCGTTTTAGCTCAGCGATATCAGCAAAGCGAATACCTTCACCTTTGGCATTCACTAATTCACGAGACATGTAGTACAAACCTAATACCACATCTTGTGAAGGAATGATGACAGGCTCACCATTAGCAGGAGACAAAATGTTATTTGTCGCCATCATCAATGAACGTGCTTCTAATTGGGCTTCTAGTGATAATGGCACGTGTACCGCCATTTGATCGCCATCGAAATCGGCGTTAAATGCACCACAGACTAACGGATGAAGCTGAATCGCTTTACCTTCAATCAATAATGGTTCAAACGCTTGGATACCCAATCTATGGAGTGTTGGTGCACGGTTAAGCATGATTGGGTGTTCACGAATTACTTCTTCGAGAATATCCCATACTTCAGACCCTTCACGCTCTACCATTTTCTTAGCGGCTTTAATTGTTGTCGCTAAACCTGCACGCTCTAATTTACCGTAGATAAATGGCTTGAAGAGCTCTAACGCCATTTTCTTCGGTAAACCACATTGGTGTAGTTTTAAGTAAGGACCTACCACGATAACTGAACGACCAGAATAGTCGACACGTTTACCGAGTAAGTTTTGACGGAAACGACCTTGCTTACCTTTGATCATGTCAGCCAAAGATTTCAATGGCATCCGGTTAGTACCGGTAATCGCACGTCCACGACGGCCATTATCTAATAAAGCATCGACTGATTCTTGCAACATCCGTTTTTCATTACGGACGATAATGTCAGGTGCACTTAAGTCTAATAGACGTTTTAGACGGTTGTTACGGTTAATGACACGACGGTAAAGATCGTTCAAATCAGATGTCGCAAAACGGCCGCCATCCAATGGGACTAATGGACGCAAATCTGGCGGTAGAACCGGTAAGACTTCCATCACCATCCACTCAGGTTTGTTACCTGACTCTAGGAAGGCTTCCATTAATTTCAGACGTTTGGTCAATTTCTTGATTTTCGTTTCTGAATTGGTATTTTCAATATCACCACGAATTACTTCGATTTCTTTGACGACGTCGATGTTACGCAATAACTCTTGAACTGCTTCCGCACCCATTCTGGCATCGAACTCATCGCCATATTCTTCAACGACATTCAAGTATGTTTCGTCAGAAAGCAACTGGCCTTTTTCTAACGGTGTCATACCTGGATCAACAATAATGAACGCTTCAAAATATAAAACGCGTTCAAGATCCCGTAATGTCATATCTAAGAATAATGAAATACGTGATGGCAATGATTTCAAGAACCAGATATGCGCTACTGGGCTTGCTAATTCAATGTGCGCCATACGTTCACGACGTACTTTTGCAATGGTGACTTCAACGCCACACTTTTCACAAATAACACCACGGTGTTTTAAGCGTTTGTACTTACCACATAGGCACTCATAATCTTTGACTGGGCCAAAGATTTTGCAGCAGAACAAGCCTTCGCGTTCAGGCTTAAATGTTCTGTAGTTAATTGTTTCTGGTTTTTTGACTTCACCAAAAGACCACGAGCGCACCATTTTAGGTGACGCCAATGCTATTCGGATGGCATCGAACTCTTCCGTTTGAGATTGTTGCTTTAACAGATTAAGCAAATCTTTCATTTTTCTTTCTCCGCTGTCGTATCAACGACAAATAGTTTGATTATCAGTATTCGGGGGTGTGATAGAACGACTTAGTCACTGACCAAGTCGATATCAATCCCTAGCGAGCGAATCTCACGCGTTAATACTTTGAAGGATTCAGGCATACCTGCATCCATCCGATAATCACCATCCACAATATTTTTATAGATTCGAGTCCGGCCATTCACATCATCCGATTTCACGGTCAACATTTCTTGTAGAGTATAAGCAGCACCATAAGCTTGTAGCGCCCAAACCTCCATCTCACCGAAACGTTGTCCACCGAATTGTGCTTTACCACCTAACGGCTGTTGTGTCACCAAGCTGTATGGACCAGTAGAACGCGCATGCATTTTGTCATCAACTAAGTGATTCAGTTTCAACATGTGCATATAACCGACTGTCACTGGACGATCAAACGGGTCACCCGTACGGCCATCCAATAAGGTTGCTTGTCCACTACGTGGTAAGCCTGCTAGCTCTAACATATCTTTGATTTCGCTTTCAGCTGCGCCATCAAATACCGGTGTCGCCATTGGGACACCTTGTTTTAAGTTGCCAGCCAATTCGAAAATTTCATCATCCGTTAATGAATCTAAATCTTCTTGTTTACCACTGGTGTTATAGACCTTACCTAAGAATTCTCTTAGTTTAGCCACTTCTGTTTGCTGCTCTAACATCTCAGCAATTTTGTAACCTAGCCCTTTAGCGGCCCAGCCTAAGTGAATCTCCAATACCTGACCGATGTTCATCCTTGACGGTACACCCAATGGGTTTAATACGATGTCAACTGGACGACCATCTTGGGTATAAGGCATATCTTCAACGGGTACGATATTAGAAATAACACCTTTATTACCGTGACGACCCGCCATTTTATCACCCGGTTGGATGCGACGTTTCACTGCTAGGAAAACTTTAACCATGCGTTGTACGCCTGGTGCTAAGTCATGACCTGATATCAGTTTTTGCTTTTTGACTTCAAATTGATCATCCATATCTTGGCGATATTGTTTGATCTGCTCTGATGCGGTTTCAAGCTGTGCATTTAACGCTTCTTCTTCCATATTGAGCTCGAACCACTGTGCATGCTCTAATTTCTTCAGATACGCTTTGGTGACTTTGTCACCTTTTTTCAAGTCAGGGCCTTTTTTAGCCACTTTGCCATTCAATGATTTTTCAAGACGAGAGAATACGTCATCAACAATAATACGATGTTGATCTTTTAAGTCAGCACGGACTTTTTCAAGTTCTGCTTTCTCAATAGCTAATGCACGCTCATCTTTATCGACACCATCACGGGTGAAGACTTGGACGTCAATAACCGTACCGACAGTACTTGAAGGCACACGTAATGATGAATCTTTCACATCTGCCGCTTTTTCACCAAAGATAGCACGGAGTAGTTTTTCTTCCGGTGTAAGTTGTGACTCACCTTTTGGCGTCACTTTACCTACTAGGATGTCTCCTGGCTTAACTTCAGCACCGACATAAACAATGCCTGACTCATCTAATTTAGATAGTGCACTTTCACTGACATTCGGAATATCACTGGTGATTTCCTCTGTGCCTAATTTGGTGTCACGTGCTAAACAGTTTAGTTCTTGGATATGGATTGTTGTGAAACGATCTTCTTCAACAACACGCTCAGAGACTAGGATTGAATCCTCGTAGTTATAACCATTCCAAGGCATAAACGCGATTAAGATATTTTGACCTAAAGCCAACTCACCTTTATCCGTTGATGGCCCATCGGCTAACACATCGCCTTTAGCAATCACATCACCTGGTTTAACCAGAGGTGTTTGATTGATACATGTACTTTGGTTTGAACGCGCGTATTTGATTAAAGTGTAGATATCAACACCAGAATCCGCATCATCCGCTTCAGCATCGTTCACACGAATCACAATACGGCTGGCATCAACAGAGTCAACAGTACCACCCCGTTTCGCTGTCACCATCACACCTGAATCTTTTGCTACAGCACGTTCCATACCGGTACCAACGATTGGCTTTTCAGCACGTAATGTTGGCACAGCCTGACGTTGCATGTTCGAGCCCATCAAGGCGCGGTTAGCATCATCATGCTCTAGGAATGGAATCAATGATGCCGCGACCGATACAACCTGACGTGGTGACACGTCCATGAATTGCACTTGATCAGCTGGCATGAGTGAAAACTCATTTTTATGACGACATGGCACCAAGTTATCTTGGATCATGCCTTTTTTATCTAGATTGATCGTGGCTTGGGCGATTTTATATTCGCCTTCATCGATCGCTGATAAGTACTCTATATCTAATGTTGCTTTACCTTCAACAACCTTACGGTACGGTGTTTCGATAAAGCCATATTCATTGGTACGTGCATAAACGGCCAAAGAGTTGATCAAACCAATGTTTGGTCCCTCTGGCGTTTCGATAGGACACACACGACCATAATGTGTTGGATGAACGTCACGGACTTCAAAGCCAGCACGTTCACGTGTTAAACCACCGGGGCCTAACGCTGATACACGGCGTTTGTGCGTGACTTCCGATAATGGATTATTTTGATCCATAAACTGTGACAATTGGCTTGAACCAAAGAACTCTTTAATCGCTGCTGCTACTGGCTTAGCATTGATTAATTGTTGTGGCATTAAGCCTTCTGATTCAGCGATACTTAAACGTTCACGAACAGCACGTTCAACACGAACCAAACCAACACGGAATTGGTTTTCTGCCATTTCACCTACGCTTCTAACACGTCGGTTACCTAAGTGATCGATATCATCGACAACACCATGGCCATTACGAATACCAATGAGTTCTTTTAAGACGGCAACGATATCTTCTTTAGATAGGATACCTTCGCCTTCCATTTCTTCGCGACCAAGACGGCGGTTGAACTTCATCCGGCCTACGCCTGATAAGTCATAACGTTCGCTGGTAAAGAACAAGTTATTGAACAAGTTGTTTGATGAATCTACTGTTGGTGGCTCACCTGGGCGCATCATGCGGTAGATTTCGATTTTTGCTTCTGATGCTGTTGTCGTTTCATCCAGACGTAATGTGTCTGACATGTACGGACCACTGTCTAAATCGTTTGAATAAATCGTTTCAACCGTTTTAACACTCATATTCTCGAATATTTCGAGTGTTTCTTCAGTGATTTCGTCATTGGCAGAAACAAACAACTCACCGGTGTCAGTATCCATCATATCTTTAGCAACGACTTTACCGATTAAGTGCGTCGCCGGGACAGTCAATGTCGACATGCCCATTTTTTCCATTTTACGGATATGACGACCTGTGACTTGGCGATCAGCTTCTACGATCACTTCGCCTTTTTCATCTGTAATTTCAAACGGCACCGTTTGACCACGCATACGCTGCGGGATGAAAGCCAGTTGGTAACTGTCGCCTTTTTTGTTCTTGGTGAACGTTTCGCGCTCAAAGAACATCTCTAAGATTTGTTCGTTATTGTATTCCAATGCACGTAACAAAATTGAGGCGGGTAATTTACGACGACGATCAATACGGACGAAAACCGCATCTTTGGGATCGAACTCGAAATCTAACCATGAGCCACGGTAAGGAATAACGCGAGCATTAAATAAGATTTTACCTGATGAATGTGTTTTACCCCGATCACTATCGAAGAACACACCTGGTGAACGGTGAAGCTGAGACACAATGACGCGTTCAGTACCGTTGATGACAAAGTTACCTTTCTCTGTCATTAATGGGATTTCGCCCATATAAACTTCCTGCTCTTTAATGTCTTTGACGACTTTTGATTTAGCAGGGGCATCTTTGTCATAAATGACAAGACGCATTTTGACACGCAGCGGTGCAGCATAAGTCACGCCACGCAATTGACATTCTTTAACGTCAAAAGAAGGTGTACCGAGGCGATAGCTTACGTACTGTAGCTCAGCCATTCCGGTATGACTTTTAATTGGGAAGACAGAATCAAACGCAGCATGTAAGCCTTTAGACGAACGATCGTCAGCGGGCACGCTGTGTTGCAAAAAGTCCTGATACGAATTAACCTGGGTTGCAAGTAAATTTGGTACGCTCAAAACACTTGGACGCTTTCCAAAATCCTTACGAATCCGCTTTTTCTCGGTAAACGTATAAGCCATTTATTACACCTCGAGTAACATCCAACACTCAGTTTGGCACTAAGCTGGAATTGTTCTATTTGTATTATTTATTCAGTCAGTCGATTTTTTACCATCGACCAGCAACGGAAAAAGGCCGGTGATAAAAATCACCAGCCAGTTTCTTTAATCATCGTGACAAGGTGTCACCATGATTGACCGCTAACTTATTTAAGTTCAGCAGTCGCACCCGCTTCAGTCAATGTTTTCACAACATCTTCAGCTTCGGCTTTTTCAACAGCTTCTTTAATAGTTGCAGGTACGCCTTCAACCATGTCTTTCGCTTCTTTCAAGCCAAGACCAGTGATACCACGTACTGCTTTAATAACGCTAACTTTGTTATCACCAAAGCTAGACATTACAACATTAAACTCAGTTTGTTCTTCAGCAGCGGCGCCACCTGCGTCACCACCGGCGGCAGCAGCAGCAACAGGTGCAGCAGCAGTTACGCCAAATTTTTCTTCCATTGCTTCGATCAAGTCTACGACCTCAACAACTGTCATGTTGGAAATCGCTTCCAAGATATCGTCTTTAGATACAGCCATGTTATTTTCCTATTTTCAAGCTTACAGAATTAATTAAAACACCTTAACCCAACTGGATTAAGCTGCCTCTTTCGCATCGCGAACAGCCGCGAGCGTACGAACCATTTTGCTAGTCGGTGCAACCAAAGTACGAACCAATTTCTCAACTGGTGCCTTCATTGTGCCCATAAGAATCGATATTGCTTGATCCTTAGTTGGCATCTTGGCAAGTTTAGTGATTTCTTCAGCAGGTAATAATTTACCGCCAAGTGAGACCATTTTAACTTCTAACTTTTCGTTTTCTTTCGAAAATTCACTTATGACTCGTGCGACAGCGCCAGGATCTTCCATAGAAAACCCATACACCAATTGGCCTGTCATTCCATCCTGCATGCAGGCGAAATCAGTACCATCAACCGCACGACGTGCTAACGTATTTCTAATGACACGAATTTGAACATTTTGTTCACGTGCCGAATTACGTAGCGTTGTCATATCAGAAACAGTTAGTCCACGATATTCTGCAGCAACTGCAGAGTATGCCGTAGACGCTATTTCTGCGACTTCAGCAACAACAGCTTTTTTTCCTTCCAGATTTAGAGCCACCTAAAGTTACCTCCTTAGGTTCACTATTCAAGAATAGTGATGTTGCTAATAAAAAGAAGAGTTTCCTCTTCCACCATTTACGGTGTTCAACGCTGAAATATTCTGCAGCTGAACCCGTCTGCGTAGGCCAATCACTCGAAGTGATCAATTAAATTGTTATACCTACGGTCTTAGACGACCCGGCAAGCCGGGCGGTCCAAATTTTTCCTAGTCTAAGAAAGACTTATCTAATGTGAGGCCAGCACCCATTGTGCTAGAAACACTGATACGCTTTAGATAAACACCTTTCGCAGAGCTCGGTTTTAATTTATTTAAATCTTCAATCAATGCTTTTAAGTTCTGCTCTAAAGCAGCCACTTCAAAACTTGCATTACCAATTGGGCAATGAATGATACCTGCTTTGTCTGTGCGGTAACGCACTTGACCCGCTTTCGCGTTTTTAACAGCTTCAGCTACATTCGGTGTTACTGTGCCGACTTTTGGATTAGGCATTAAACCACGTGGGCCTAATACTTGACCTAAAGTACCCACAACACGCATTGCGTCTGGTGAAGCGATAACAACATCAAAATCCATGTTACCGGCTTTGATTGACTCTGCTAAATCTTCGAAACCAACAATATCTGCACCGGCTTCTTTAGCAGCATCAGCATTTGCACCTTGGGCAAATACTGCAACGCGTACTGTTTTACCTGTACCGTTAGGTAATACCGTTGAGCTACGAACAACTTGGTCAGATTTACGTGGGTCAACACCCAAGTTAATTGCTACGTCGATAGATTCAACAAATTTTGCTGATGCATTGTCTTTAACAAACGTTAATGCTTGATCAATCTCGTACTGCTTACCTTCTTCCAGTTTTTCACGGAAAGCGCGTGTTCTTTTTCCGATTTTAGCCATTATTCTGCACCCTCTGTGTCTAAGCCCATGCTGCGAGCAGTACCGGCGATTGTTTTCACTGCTGCATCCATATCGTTTGCAGACAAGTCAGGCATTTTTATAGTGGCAATTTCTTCTAATTGCGCACGGTTTACTTTGCCCACTTTTTCAGTATTCGGGGTACCACTACCACTTTTAATACCAGCTGCTTTAAGCAATAAGACTGCAGCAGGTGGTGTTTTAGTGATGAATGTGAAACTTTTATCATTGAATACGGTAATGACAACAGGGACAGGTAGACCTGATTCCATGCTTTGTGTCTTGGCGTTAAACGCTTTACAAAATTCCATGATGTTAACACCATGTTGGCCTAATGCAGGACCTACTGGTGGACTTGGGTTTGCAGCGCCTGCTGGCACCTGCAGTTTAATATAGGCATCGATTTTCTTAGCCATCTTTTTCTCCTCAATGGGTGCAAGCGCCTCTCGGCTCCCCTATATCGAACCAGCTTGAAGCTGGATAACAAACCAGCCTAAGCTGGATAAAAACTAACCTTTAGCGGCCTAATTTAGCCCTTTGCAACTTGGCCGAACTCAAGTTCAACCGGTGTCGAACGACCAAAAATAAGTACTTCAACACGAATCTTACTTTTCTCGTAATTCACTTCTTCTACAACGCCCGTGAAGTCGTTGAATGGGCCATCAGTAACGCGAATAACTTCGCCTGGCTCAAATAATACTTTAGGACGTGGGCTTTCTACGCCTTCTTGCACACGTTGTAATATATTGTCTGCTTCTGCTTCTGTAATCGGTGCAGGACGATCGCCTGAGCCACCAATGAAACGTAAAACACGCGGTATGTCATTCACCACATGCCAAGTTTCGTCATCCATTTCCATACTAACTAATACATAACCCGGGAAGAATTTACGCTCACTTTTACGTTTTTGACCTTCGCGCATTTCAACGACTTCTTCAGTCGGAACCAAAACTTCACCGAACTTTTCTTCTAAGCCAAAACGAATAATCCGTTCTTCTAACGAACGTTTTACTTGTCCTTCATAGCCAGAAAAAGCTTGAATCACATACCAGCGTTTACTCATATTCAGTCTTTTCCTTATAGCATTAGCGAGCGTACAGCCCAGCCTAATAGCGAGTCAAAAGCCCACAACATCAACGCAACCAATATCACCATCAACAAGACGATCAAGGTTGTTTGCAATGTTTCTTGGCGTGAAGGCCAAACGACTTTGCGCACTTCAACTTGTGTTTCACCCATGTAACCAAACACATTTGCGCCCACAGCTGTTCGCGATGCAATAAACACCGCTAAACCTGCTACAGCAAGTAGTCCAAGCACTCTAAGCAAAGTTGAAAACTCTGAGTAGGTGTAAAACAAAGTAATCGCAACCACCATCATGATGACTGCGACACTTAATTTGATATTATCTGCCATGCTTATTCGCTATCTTATTTAATCTCGAAGAAGACAAAAATGGCAGGCCAGGAGGGAATCGAACCCCCAACCTACGGTTTTGGAGACCGTCGCTCTGCCAATTGAGCTACTGGCCTAACATATATGCCGAAAATTTAGCCGGACTTCCAAAGTGCCCAGCTAAGGCATTCTTTTCTATTCTGTGATTTTACTAACGACACCAGCACCAACGGTACGGCCGCCTTCACGAATAGCAAAACGTAAACCATCTTCCATCGCAATCGGTGCGATTAGGGTTACGTCCATTTTTACATTGTCACCAGGCATGACCATTTCAATACCTGATGGTAATTCACATGCACCCGTTACGTCTGTTGTTCTAAAGTAGAATTGTGGACGGTAACCATTGAAGAAAGGAGTATGACGTCCACCTTCGTCTTTCGACAAGATGTACACTTCTGCTTCAAATGTTGTGTGTGGATTAATTGTGCCTGGGTGTGATAATACTTGTCCGCGGTCAACTTCTTCGCGTTTAGTACCACGTAGTAAAACACCTACGTTGTCGCCTGCTTGACCTTCGTCTAGCAATTTACGGAACATTTCAACACCAGTACAGGTTGTCTTTTGTGTTTCTTTAATACCGACGATTTCTAGTTCTTCACCGACTTTAACAATACCGCGTTCTACACGACCTGTTACGACGGTACCACGACCTGAGATTGAGAATACATCTTCAATCGGCATTAAGAAGGCGCCGTCTACTGCACGTTCTGGTTGTGGGAAGTAGCTGTCCATCGCTTCACCCAATTTGATGATTGATGGGACACCAATATCACTGGTGTCGCCTTCTAAGGCTTTAAGCGCTGAGCCGACAATAATCGGTGTGTCATCGCCAGGGAAATCATATTTGTCTAGAAGCTCACGAATTTCCATTTCAACCAATTCGATAAGCTCTTCATCATCAACCATGTCGGCTTTGTTCATGAAGACCACGATGTAGGGAACACCTACTTGGCGTGATAGCAAGATGTGCTCACGTGTTTGGGGCATTGGGCCGTCTGCAGCGTTAACTACTAAGATGGCACCGTCCATTTGCGCGGCACCGGTAATCATGTTTTTTACATAATCAGCATGGCCGGGGCAATCTACGTGGGCGTAGTGACGGTTTTCTGTTTCATATTCAACGTGTGAGGTTGAGATTGTAATACCGCGCTCTCTTTCTTCTGGCGCGTTATCAATATCTGCAAATGACTTAGTTTCACCACCTTGCGCTTCGGCCATTACTTTCGTAATCGCTGCTGTCAAAGTAGTCTTACCATGATCTACGTGACCAATCGTGCCCACATTCACATGTGGCTTCGTTCTTTCAAATTTTTC
>CAJQOM010000032.1 GCA_905479985.1 uncultured Gammaproteobacteria bacterium
GCATGTTGGAACAATCTACCGAGTGATTTGCCGACAGAACGATGGTGTAAAGCATCGCTATAAGCAGTCTTAATTTGCCCCAAAATTTGCGGTTCACCCAGTACCATAGAATCCAATCCACAGGCGACACGAAGGAGGTGACGAATCACCTCATCGCCTTCGTGCTGATAGAGGTAATTATCTAAGGTGTTCGCTTGAGCTTGATGATATTGGTGCAGCCATTCGCTGACATTGATCGCATTGTCATCTTCGAGATGGCAATAAATCTCAGTCCGGTTGCAGGTGGAAACAATGACAGCTTCTACTACGCCGGGCTCTGCTTTTAATGCTGTTAATGCCTCTGGCAAAGCTTCCGGGCTAAAGGCGATGTTTTCGCGAATATCGACAGGTGCTGTAGTGTGATTAACGCCATAGGCCACGAGTTGCATTTGCTCTACTCGCCTCGATTACTGTTTTGAGATGGGTCCTGAACTTGGGCGCAGCCAGACTTCGCCATATCAACAAATCGGGCTGTCCTATTGTGAAGGCTACTATTAATGCTTAAGATAAAGTGTCTTGGCATAAAATCTAAAGTCATGACTTGCTTAGGGTCGTCTTTGGTGAAGGTCTATGTAAAAATGCTGTTAAACTTGCAGCAATTACTTAATATTTGTTGTCTGTTTGTTAGTGCAATGCAGCATTCTAACAAAATCAATCGGTCAGGTCGTTTTATTATGGATTTATCGCAAGCAATGTGGCAGAAGCTCAGCCGTTCTACCCGGCATAGTGGGCTCGTCTGCTCTTTGGTTTTACTCTCTGCTTGTTCTTCGGTCCCAACCGAAACACCCATACCCGCAACTGATTCTATTGCTGCTTCAACGCCTGTTGTCGCTGAAGAAAAACCCGTTGAAACTATTCCTTTAACAGCGGAACTGACTTATTTAATTCTGACGGCAGAAGTGGCAGCTCAGCGTGGTGATGTGATCAGTGCCGATGAACTGTATAACCGTGCTGCCGGTTTAATCGAATCGCCTAATCTGTCTAGTCGTTCGACTCAAATGGCGAATGCAACACGCGATGAAAAACGCATTGATCGCGCTTTAAACCGCTGGGTTGAAGTCGACCCAACTGATGCTGACATCTATATGTTAAAAGCACCTTTTTTATTAATTAAAGGTCAACATAAAGAGGTCATCGCCTCCGTTAATAAAGCCCTTACCATTGCGCCTGAACGATCGGCGCTTTACTTGGGCCGTTTAACCGACAACCTCAGTAAATTAGTGAAAGCAGAACCGGCATTAGAAGTCATGTCTCAATTAGACTTATTCAAACAACAAGATCCGCTTGCGCTTTATCAATATAGTCGTTTGGCTGCTTATTATCAGAGATATGATGCCGCCTTGCCTGCTATTAATACTGTGTTGGATAAACAAGCCGATTTTGAAGATGCCCTTATTTTAAAATCAAAAATATTGCAGCGTTTGAATCGTGGTGAAGCTGCGTTAAAAACGCTAAAATCTGCTGCTAATAAAAGAGACGCCAGTCGCCAGCTTCGCTTCACTTATGCCCAATTGCTAGGTGAAAACAATCATATTGATGCCTCTCGTCGGGGCTTTGAACAACTCTATACCCAGCAAGACAATGAACCTGATGTCGCTTTTGCTTTAGGTGTCATTGCCATTGAGCAAGGCGAGGGCGAAAAGGCAAAAACATATTTTAATCGTTTGCTTGATTTGGGTGACCCGGGCCGACAAGCGGCTTACTTCCTCGGTCTTGCTGAAAAACTGAATGGCAATGTTGAGCAAGCCCAAGTTTGGTTTACATCTGTGCCTAACAATAACCCGCGTTTTCAAGCTGCTCAAACACATTATGTGACGTTACTCGCTGATAATGGTGCCATGGCGAAAGCGCGTCAACATTTGGCTAATATCCGAACAGCTAATCCAAAACTAGCGGTGCAATATTATTTATTTGAGTCTTCATTCTTAAGAGAGCGCAACTTAAACCAAGCAGGTTACGACATACTGGATAAAGCCATCGCTGAGCATCCAAAAGATATCGACTTATTATATGGCCGTGCGATGGCAGCCGAATCTCTTGAGCGACTCGACTGGCTTGAACGCGATCTCCGTGCGATTTTAGTCATTGATCCGCAACATGCTCAGACTTTAAATGCCTTGGGTTATACCTTGACCGATCGAACAGATCGCCATCAAGAAGCACTAACGTTGATTAATCAAGCTTTAGCCATCGCCCCGAATGATCCTTTCTACCTTGATAGTTTGGGTTGGGTTTATTACCGTTTGGGTGATTTAGAAAAGGCCGAGTTGTACCTCAAGAAAGCGGTGGAAATTCAGGGTGACCCTGAGTTTCTAGCTCATCTTGGTGAAGTCCTTTGGCAGCGTGGTGAGCGACGCCAAGCCAAAAAGGTTTGGCAACAAGGATTAGAGTTTGATGCTGATAATAAGTTGCTGCAAGACACAATGCAGCAGTTTGGGCTATAAAAAGATGTACTTCTGTCGCAATGCCGCTGTTAGTCTCGTTATTTTATTAATTGCTGCTTGTGCACCTCTACAACAGCAACCGACTACTTTTGCTGTTGATCCCGACTTGATTTGGCAAGAGCGCCAAATTGAATTGCGCCAACTCACCAAGTGGGAAATTCGCGGCAGAACAGCCATCACCCAAGGCGACGAAGCTTGGAATGCCGGTTTAAATTGGCGCGAAAACACCGGTATTTATCGTATAAAATTGATGGGCCCTTTTTCACAAGGCGGGATTCATTTAGATGGCACACCTGAACAAGTCGTCTTAACATTGTCTGATGGCGAAATGATTGCCGCATCAACGCCAGAAGCTTTATTGACCAAGACCTTTAATTTGAAATTTCCCATCAGTGCTTTGCGTGACTGGGTTCGCGGCTTGCCTTATGACGGTACGCCTTATCAAGCAGCAGAAATTGACAACCAAGGTCGGCTTAAACACCTTGAGCAGCAAGAATGGACGATCGATTATCAACGTTATGAAACCTATGGCGCGCAACAAATGCCCGCCAAACTCTTCATATCTCATCCTGAATTTAGTTTGCGCCTGGTCGTGAACAATTGGAAAGATGTGCAGTGATTGCATGGCCAGCCCCTGCAAAAATCAACCTTTTCTTACACATCACCGGCCAGCGCGATGATGGTTATCATGAACTACAGACCGCTTTTCAATTCTTAGATGTCGCCGATTCTTTGCAGTTCCGGGTGCAAGATAACGCTGACATCACGCTCTTAACGCCAATCGCGGGTGTCGCCGATAAAGATAATTTAATCGTGCGTTCTGCGTATGCGTTGCAGCAATACGCCAATGTCTCGAAAGGCGTACAGATTAGCCTTGAAAAACGCTTACCAATGGGCGGTGGTTTGGGTGGCGGTAGCTCTAACGCAGCCACTACATTAGTCGCGTTAAATGATCTCTGGCAATGTGGTTTGTCTGTCGATACATTGGCCACATTAGGCTTATCTTTGGGCGCAGATGTACCCGTTTTTATTCGCGGTACGGCCGCTTGGGCGGAAGGTGTTGGCGAGAAACTGACAGCAATATCACCACCTGAGCCTTGGTATGTCGTGATTGCACCGGATTGTCATGTTTCGACGGCAGAAGTATTTTCCTCGCAAGAATTGACACGCGATTGTGAACCTATCACAATATCGCGCTTCCTTTCGGGGGAAGGCAGAAATGTCTGTGAGGATGTTGTGGTCAAACACTATCCCGCTGTTTCTGAGGCATTAGATTGGTTGAGTCATTATGGTGAATCACGGATGTCCGGAACAGGTGCTTGTGTGTTCTCTGGCTTTGATAGTCAACGACGGGCACAAGCAGTATTTGAGGCCATGCCAGAACATTGGCAAGGTTTTGTAGCAAAAGGGTGCAATAAGTCTCCTTTAACTGCATTAAAAGCTATAAAAAATTAAGCTACTAACGTGGCAAGATGTTAAAATTACGTTTCATCAGTTGGGGTATCGCCAAGCGGTAAGGCACAAGGTTTTGATCCTTGCATTCCCAGGTTCGAATCCTGGTACCCCAGCCATTTTTTATTTCTGATAGACGACATCGGCAGCCTACCGTGAGCAAAAATAGTTTTTATCAACGCCAGCAACGTACAGCTGATAGCAACCTGATGGTCTTTTCGGGTAATGCTAATCCGGAATTATCCTCTAAAGTTGCACGCTTCCTTAATGTTCCCTTAGGCAAAGCAACTGTCGAATCTTTTAGTGACGGCGAAATCATGGTCGAGATCCTCGACAATGTCCGCGGCAAAGATGTCTTTATTATCCAGCCCACTTGCATGCCCGCCAATAACAACCTGATGGAATTAATGGTGATGACTGACGCGATTCGTCGTTCTTCCGCCAAACGTATTACCCTTGTTATTCCTTATTTGGGATATTCCCGCCAAGACCGCCGTCCTCGTTCAGCCCGTGTTGCCATCACCGCTAAAGTGGTTGCCAATATGTTGACTGGCGTCGGTGCTGACCGCGTTTTAACCGTTGATTTGCATGCTGACCAAATCCAAGGCTTTTTTGATTGCCCTGTTGATAATATCTATGCGTCACCGGTTTTATTAGGCGATATCTGGAAGCATAAATACCAAGATTTAGTGGTGGTTTCGCCTGATGTCGGCGGTGTTGTTCGTGCCCGCGCATTGGCTAAACTATTAGATGTTGAATTAGCGATTATTGATAAACGTCGGCCACAAGCTAATGTGGCTAAAGTGATGAATATCATTGGTGATGTTGAAGGCCGAGTTTGTGTGTTGATTGATGATATGGTCGATACCGCGGGCACTTTATGTGCTGCAGCAGAAGCCTTGAAAGAGCAAGGTGCTTCACGCGTCGTAGCTTATTGTACCCATGCTGTTTTATCTGGCCCTGCTGTCGACAATATTGAAAACTCTGTGTTGGACGAATTGGTGGTAACGAATACCATCCCATTACGCCCAGAAGCACAAAAATGTGATAAGATCCGGCCGCTTAGCATTGTCGAAATGCTTGGTGAAGCCATGTACCGGATTAATACAGACGAGTCTGTTAGCTCTTTGTATATGGATTAACGCGTTATTTAGAGTAGCGTGTTCAAGATGCTGACCCTGGTCGCGGGGAGGCAAACGCCGCCATTTGGCGGCATTTTTAATGGGCAACTAAAAACTTGCTCATGATTTTTGGAGAACACAATGGAAAATTTATTCGAAGTTCAAGCTGAACTCCGTACTGACGCGGGGAAAGGTGCGAGCCGCCGTCTACGTCATGCCGGTAATGTACCAGCTATTGTTTATGGTGGTAGTGATGCGCCAATGTCGATCACGATTGACCACAACCGTTTTTTACGTCATTTGCAAGAAGAAGCGTTTTACGCCCATATCTTGACCGTTAATGTTGATGGTAAAAAACACAAAGTCGTACTAAAAGACTTACAACGTCATCCTACAAGCGATATGAGAATCATGCACGCTGATTTCTTCCGTATTGATGCAAAACAAGCGATGACAATGACTGTGCAATTACACTTTATCGGTGAAGATGTTGCGCCTGGTGTTAAAGCCGGTGGTTTAGTATCTCACTTAATGAGTGATGTCGAAATCTCTTGTTTGCCGAAAGACTTACCTGAGTACATCGAGCTAGATGTGTCTGCATTAGAGTTGGATCACAGTATCCACTTGTCAGAGATTGCTTTACCTAAAGGTGTAACGTTAACTGCGTTATCACATGCTAAAGAAGAGCATCTTGAAGAAGGCGAGCATTCTTCATATGACCAAGCTGTTGTTAATATTCATACACCTCGTGTTGTAGTAGATGTTGATGAAGAAACAGTTGTAGATGATGCTGAAGCTGCTGAAGGTGAAGAAGCGACTGAAGAGTAATCTAGTCGTTTGAGGACCGCGTTTTATGGCTAACTGGTTAATTGCCGGATTGGGTAATCCGGGTCCTCAATATGAACACACCCGACATAATGTCGGGTTCTGGTGGCTGGATCAACTGGCGCGTGAATTGTCGACAACGTTTAGTGTTGAAAACAAATTTCACGGTCAGTTGGCCCAGAGCCAATCTGCTCAAGATAAGCTATTTTTGCTTAAACCCCTGGTATTTATGAACCGTAGCGGCCAATCTGTTGCTGCTTTAGCCAATTTTTATAAAATTCCTACCAGCAATATTTTGGTCATTCACGATGAGTTGGATTTACCAACGGGTACGGCTAAGCTTAAACGTGGCGGTGGTCATGGCGGCCATAATGGGTTACGAGATATTATTTCAGCCACTGGCAGCAAAGATTTTTTACGCTGTCGTTTAGGCATCGATCACCCCGGTCATAGCAGCTTGGTCTCCAATTATGTGCTCAGTAAACCATCGCTTGCCGACCGACAAAATATTGAACTGGCTATCGATAACGCATTACGTGTATTGCCTGATGTTTTATCCGGTGATCTTGAAAAAGCCATGCACTGGCTACATTCACAAAACGCTTAATTATTAATAGAATTTTTACCTCTTAATTATAAAGAGGTCTGAGGACGGAACATGGGATTTAAATGTGGCATTGTCGGTTTACCTAATGTGGGTAAATCCACTTTATTTAATGCGCTGACACAAGCAGGTATTGAGGCGCAGAACTATCCGTTTTGTACCATTGAACCTAATGTCGGCATTGTGCCAGTCCCTGATCCTCGGCTCGATGCATTAGCTGCCATCGTCAACCCTGAACGCATCTTACCGACCACGATGGAATTTGTTGATATCGCCGGTCTTGTCGCGGGAGCATCTAAAGGTGAAGGCCTAGGCAATAAGTTCTTAGCCAATATCCGCGAAACTGATGCCGTTGCCCATGTTGTTCGCTGTTTTGAAGATGATAATGTTATTCATGTCGCTGATAAAATATCACCATTAGATGATATTGAAGTCATTAACACTGAATTGGCGCTCGCTGATTTAGAAAGTGTTGAGAAAGCCATTACCAAGACCGCTCGTGATGCTAAAGGTGGCGACAAAGAAGCCATCGCTCGGCTTGCCCTACTCAACCAAATGCAAGCACACTTAGACCAAGGTCTGGCTGTTCGTAGTATGGGCCTAGATGAAGAGCAACATGCTTTGCTGAAAGAGATACATTTATTAACCATTAAGCCCACTATGTATATTGCCAATGTGGCGGAAGATGGCTTTGAAAACAACCCTTTTTTAGATCTGTTGAACCAACATGCAGAAGCAGAAGGCGCCATTGTTGTGGCGATTTGTGCCGCCATTGAGTCTGAAATTGCTGAACTTGAAGATGATGAAAAAATGGCCTTTTTAGAAGACCTAGGCCTTGAAGAGCCTGGCCTAAATAGGGTTATCAGAAGTGGCTATAGTCTACTGGGCTTACAAACCTACTTAACGGCAGGTGTTCAAGAAGTTCGCGCATGGACAGTCCCAATTGGGGCAACTGCACCACAAGGTGCCGGCGTCATTCATACTGACTTTGAAAAAGGCTTTATCCGTGCCGAAGTCATTGGCTATGATGACTACATCGAATACCAAGGCGAATCTGGTGCCAAAGATGCTGGGAAATGGCGTTTAGAAGGCAAGGATTACGTCATTCAAGATGGTGATGTCATGCACTATCGGTTTAATGTCTAACGGTCACTAGAAAGACATCTGACCTTATCCTGTTATTAAAGTGGCCGCACTTTGATATTCAATTACCTGATTGATGGTAAATAACTTGATATTTAAGCAGTGGCATCGTAAAATGCCCTGCTTCGCAAGGCTATGTAGCTCAGTTGGTTAGAGCACATCACTCATAATGATGGGGTCGGTGGTTCGAATCCACCCATAGCCACCACAGTTCTCTCAACCGTTTATTTCCCTACCAGAACTCATAGAAGTTGCCTCTTATGTTCCATATCGCTCTTCATGAACCTCGCATCGCACCTAATACCGGTAATATCATTCGTTTATCAGCCAATAATGGCTGTCAATTACATTTGATTGAACCATTAGGCTTCGGATTAGAAGAAAAACAATTACGACGTGCAGGGCTTGATTATCACGACCTGACTAATGTCACTCGTTATGCCAACTACGAACACTTTCTAGAAGTCATGGGGAAGCATCGTATTTTTGCGTGCACAACAAAAGGGTCTCAGCCTTACCACCAAGTTAATTATCAAGCAGAAGATGTCTTGCTATTTGGCTCTGAAACATCTGGCTTACCCGAAGAGATTATCGACAGCTTGCCAGCTGAACAGCGTATTCGCATTCCGATGCAAGCGGCTAATCGCAGCTTGAATTTATCTAATTCAGTCGCGATTATTAGTTATGAGGCTTGGCGTCAACAGCAGTTCTTAGGTGGTCAGTGAGCTAACCCCTTTTATACCCTAAGGCATTGAAACTATAAGCACTATTTTTATTCTGGTAACTTTCTCCATTGTGCGCTGTCGATATATTAAGCGTCTTACTCTAGGAGATCGTCATGTTTCCTTTAGGGAAATGGATAACACGACAGTTTACTGAATGGCTCACGTACGAACCGGATCGTGCGGCTAATTTTACGTCTTTAACTAATTACGAGCGTCTCTGCGATGAGATAAAGCCTGGCGATATTATTCTTGTCGAAGGCCATAGCCGCGTCAGTAAAATCATCAAACTGATCACACAAAGCCCATGGACACATTCCATGCTGTATCTGGGTAATTACCATCAGCTTACTATGGCTGGATTAGCACCTACTTCTCTTAGCCATTACGCCACTAGCCCACAAGCCCATTTAATTATAGAGGCCGTATTGGGTGAAGGCACCATTGTGACGCCTTTACAAACATATAAGGATGAACATCTTCGTATTTGCCGGCCGAGTAGCCTCACATTACAAGATAGAAATAAAGTCCTTCAACATACTTTGGCTAAAATAGGTTATCAGTATCATACTCGCCAATTATTTGATCTAGCACGTTTTTTACTGCCTTACAGCTTGATTCCGGGTCGATGGCGTTCAAGCCTCTTTCGCTACCATGCGGGTGATTCGACGCAGACTATTTGTTCGTCCATGTTAGCTGAAGCCTTTCTTTCAGTTCATTACCCCGTGTTGCCTGTGATTGAAAACACGGAGCAAGGTCTCCGCTTTTTCAAACGGAACACGAAATTGTTTACCCCACAAGATTTCGACTATTCACCCTACTTCGACATTATCAAATATCCCTTTATCGGGATTGATGAGATTGCCGCTTATCGGAGTTTGCCGTGGGATGAAGAAGGTTTTGTCTGCAATGAACAAGGGGATTGCACTTTGCCAGTCGCGGATGGCAAGGATAATGACGAGATAAAGCAGGAGATTCAACAAGGAGTGTGACATGACACGATTATGGGTTTTTCCATTATTGCTTATCACTTTGTTGATACTTCTTTTCTGTGGTTATTTTCTAGATGCACTGTTTGTTGCTATTGCCCTTTTCTTGCCTTTGCTTATTCCCAGTTTCCGACAGCAGGTCGTTATTCAGCCTATTTTGTCGGCTTTTCGGCGGGCTATGCCGCCATTATCTGCCACCGAACGTGAAGCGCTTGAATCAGGCACGGTTTGGTGGGATGGCCAACTTTTTAGTGGTCGACCTGATTGGCAACCCTTCCTAGATAGTGCCCAGCATGACTTAACTGATGAAGAGCAAGCCTTTTTAGCTGGGCCCGCCGAGGTGCTATGTGACCAACTCAATGATTGGGAAATCACCCATCATCACCATGACTTACCTGAGGATGTTTGGGCTTTTCTTAAACAAGAACGTTTCTTTGGCCTGATTATTCCAAAGAAATATGGTGGTCTGGGCTTTTCGGCGCTGGCCCATTCTCAGATGGTGATGAAAGTGGCCAGTCGCAGTTTAACGGCGGCTGTCACAGTCATGGTACCTAATTCACTCGGCCCCGCTGAATTACTGCTGCACTACGGTACAGAAGCGCAAAAGCAATATCACCTACCTCGTCTTGCACGTGGTGAAGCCTTACCTTGTTTTGCCTTAACGGGTCCCGAGGCCGGGAGTGATGCCAGCAACTTGCCCGATACTGGTTTCGTTTGTGAGCGTGAATTCAATGGTCATTCCACTGTGGGCATCTTGCTTAATTGGGATAAGCGCTACATTACGCTAGGGCCGGTCGCCACATTACTCGGACTCGCCTTTCATCTTTACGATCCCGATCATCTTATTGGAGATGTCGATGATATTGGCATTACGCTGGCACTGATTCCGACTGATACCGCTGGGGTTGAAATCGGTCAGCGGCATTGGCCGATGGGGATGGCATTTCAGAATGGTCCTAATTGGGGTAAAGATGTCTTTATCCCTTTGGATTGGATTATCGGTGGCGTCGAACAGGCTGGTAAAGGCTGGCGTATGTTAATGGAATCACTGGCGGCAGGGCGTTCTATTTCTCTCCCTGCTTTAAGTGCTGGCGCGTCAAAGCTCGCCTGCCAAACGACATCTGCTTATGCCCGCGTCAGAGAACAGTTCCATTTACCCATCGGGCGCTTTGAGGGTGTTGCCGATGTGTTAGGCCGTATGGCGGCACTGACCTATATGATTGATGCGACCCGTATTACAACCGCGCAGGCGGTGATGGACGGTGAGCGGCCTGCTGTCTTGTCTGCAATCTCCAAATACCATTTAACTGAAATGATGCGGGAGATTATTAATGATGCGATGGATATTCATGGTGGCAAAAGTATCTGCCTTGGCCCAAGTAATCCATTAGGCCATGCTTATCAAGCCATTCCGATTAGTATTACAGTCGAGGGCGCAAATATTCTGACCCGTAACCTGATTATCTTTGGGCAAGGATCTGTCCGTGCTCACCCTTACCTTCTACAAGAGATATCAACCCTAACGCTCGATGAAGCAGATGCGGTTATGACGTTTGATCGCTTATTAGCCAGTCATTTTGCTTATCTCATGGGCAATATAGGTCGAAGCTGGTTTTTTTCCCTCTCTCGCGGTCGTGGTAGTGCGGCACCTGACTCCCCATTAAAACACTATTATCAACAACTCAATCACCTTAGTGCTGCGCTAGCTGTGGCCACGGATGTTAGCTTAGCCGTATTGGGTGGCAGCTTAAAACGTAAAGAGTCCTTGTCTGCACGGCTGGGAGATGTCTTAAGCCAGCTTTATCTTGCCAGTTGCACCTTGCGTCATTTCGAATCTCAGCACAGTGATGACGATACACCGCTTGCTGAATGGGCTTGTACTTATGCTATTTATCAAGCTCAGGCTGCTCTACTTGGCTTAATTGATAATCTGCCTAATCGTCCTATTGCACTGTGTTTACGGTTGATTATATTCCCGATTGGACCTCGATATAAAGCGCCTAGCGATCAGCTTGGTCATGCTATTTCAACATTACTTTTACAGCCTGGTGCCGTCAGAAGCCGACTCATTAATGGCATTTATCAACCTCAAAACCAGCATGATTACCTGAGCCAATTGGAGACTGCCTTGTCCTACTGTGTTGATGCCGATCCGGTTGAAAGAAAAATCAGGGAGCTGGCCTCCGACTCCCTTGATGCAGCATTAGAAAACGGCGACATTACCGCTGATGAATATCACACTGTCACTACCGCTAGAACGGCTAGAAACCAAGTTATCGCCGTTGATCACTTTAGCGCCGATCTTGATTTGCTCACTTCGCTTAAGGAGAGTGCGTTATGAATACTTATGCTATGCGTCCTGCCTACCCCTACCGAAAAGTGTTTATTGTTGATGGCAGCCGTACTCCTTTTCTTAAAGCCTCCGGTCGGCCCGGTTCACTGACCAGCAGCGATCTTGCCTTGGCCGCTGCACGACCCTTAATGATGCGGCAACCTTTTGAGCCTGACGCGTTAGACGAAGTCATTTTGGGCTGTGTCATGCCCCGGGCCGATGAAGCCAATATTGCACGGCTGGTTTCTCTTCGCTTGGGTTGTGGTGATGCCGTTCCGGCTTGGACAGTCCAAAGAAACTGCGCATCAGCGATGCAAGCCCTTGATAGTGCTGCAACACATATCAGTATTGGCAGAAGTGACTTGGTTTTAGCCGGCGGCTGTGAAGCGATGAGCCATGCGCCGGTGTTATTTAAGCCCGAGATGGTGACTTGGCTTTCAGATTGGCAAAAAGCCCGTAGCAATAGGCAGAAACTAGCGGCGCTCTCAACATTACGCCCCAAACTTTTTGCGCCAGTTTTCGGTTTAGCTAAAGGTTTAACTGATGCCACGGTTAACTTGTCCATGGGAGAAACGGCTGAGGTATTGGCCTATCATTTTGATATTCAACGTGAGGCGATGGATCAGTTTGCTTTATCTAGCCATCAGAAATTGGCTCATGCCGTGGACAAAGGTTATTTACCTGAGATCGAACCCATTATTAACCGAAATGGCTTTATTTTTGAACAAGATAATGGCTTGAGAAAAGAAAGTTCGCTGGCACAGTTAGCCAAGCTTAGGGCTGTTTTCGATCAGTCTGGATCCGTCACGGCAGGTAATAGTGCTCAACTCACCGATGGTGCGGCTTGTGTGCTATTGGCTTCCCAAGATGCCATTGATTATTATCATTTGCCTATTTTGGGTGAAATCGTTGATAGCCACTGGTCAGGTCTTGACCCCGCCAAAATGGGATTGGGCCCAGTTTATGCTTCAACAGCCTTATTACAGCGCCACCAATTGGGCCTCGGCGAT
Source organism: uncultured Gammaproteobacteria bacterium (assembly GCA_905479985.1). Classification (GTDB taxonomy): domain Bacteria; phylum Pseudomonadota; class Gammaproteobacteria; order Nitrosococcales; family Methylophagaceae. The sequence continues at coordinate 12,682 of CAJQOM010000032.1, forward strand.
ATTGATTTTTGGGAAATCAATGAGGCTTTTGCCAGTCAAGTTTTAGCGTGTTTAACCGCTTGGGAAGATGACACTTTTTGTCAAGATGAACTCAACCTTGACGCTGCCTTTGGTTCACTCGACTCCCGTTGCTTGAACGTCGATGGTGGTGCGATTGCATTAGGTCACCCTGTCGGTGCGACGGGCGCCCGTTTGGTATTACATCTACTCCATGTATTGAAAAGACATGATGCCAAACTCGGTGTGGCCACATTGTGTATTGGTGGTGGGCAAGGCGGTGCGATGTTAATTTCTCGGGAAGGAGCCACATCATGACCTCCGCTGCCATTTGGAAAAAGTCTGTCGATGACGACAACCTCGTTTGTTTAAGCTTGGATATGCCGAATAGCCAAACCAATATTTTGACTCAAGCGGTGATTGATGCTTTATCGGTCGAACTCGATCAACTCCCGTCCCCGCCACCACGTGGTGTCATTATTCGATCTGAGAAGCAAAATGGCTTTATCGCTGGTGCGGATATTAATACCTTTGCTGAACAATATGATATCGAAGAAACATTTTCCACCATCAAGCAAGTACAGGCTATCTTTAATCGCTTAGCCGCTTTACCGTGTCCCACTGTGGCCCTTATTCATGGTTTTTGCCTTGGTGGTGGACTAGAGCTCGCTTTGGCTTGCCAATACCGCATTGCCGACAATGCCCCGACAACTAGGATTGGGTTACCTGAAGTTAAATTAGGTATTCACCCTGGTTATGGTGGCAGTGTGCGCCTGATCGATTTGATTGGTGTTATTCCTGCGATGACTATGATGTTAAGTGGTCGGATACTTTCTGCTCATGCAGCAAAAAAGCTATCTGTTATTGATGCCAGCGTGCCAACAAGACAGTTATTTAATACGGCACGTCGATTCCTGCTTGACCCGCCGCCTCGCCAGACACCGCCTCTTCATCAACGTCTGCTTTCCCGCCGACTATTAAGACCTGCTGTCGGCTACTTACTCCGTCGAAAAACAGCGCAAAAGGTGCTGCAGAAACATTATCCCGCTCCTTTCGCTTTAATTGAATGTTGGCAAAAAAGACCAGCTGATCGCCAAGCTTATTTTGCTGCTGAAGCGTCATCTGTCGCAACGCTGATTCAAACAGCCCAAGCGCAGAATTTAGTCCGCCTATTCTTATTGCAAGACCGGCTCAAGGTCTTTGGCAAGCAATCTGATTTTAAGGCGCGTCATGTCCACGTCATTGGCGCTGGCACGATGGGAGGAGATATTGCAGCTTGGTGTGCGTTACGGGGCTTAAACGTTACGTTACAAGATCAATCTGCTGAACGCATTGCCCCCGCATTGATTCGTGCGCACACGCTGTTTCAACGCCACTTAAAAACACCTTACTTAATACAAGCCGCCATGGATAGGCTCATGCCCGATCTCATGGGGACAGGCTTATCCAAAGCTGATGTGGTGATTGAGGCTATTTTTGAAGATCTGGCTGCCAAACAAGCTTTATTCGCAACCATTGAACCTCAGCTACAACCACACGCCTTATTAGCCAGTAATACTTCGAGTATTCCTTTGGATAAGATTGCCGAACATCTCCAACAGCCTGAACGACTGGTTGGACTGCATTTTTTTAATCCGGTCGCCAAAATGCAGTTAATTGAGATTGTGCAAGCCACCACAACTGATGCGCAATGGTCACAGCATGCTGCCGCGTTTGCCCGACAGATTGGTCGCCTCCCTTTGCCCGTAAAAAGTGCGCCGGGCTTTTTGATTAACCGTTTGCTAATGCCTTATCTATTAGAAGCGGTTCTGATGGTTGAGGAAGGACTTCCCGCCACGGTTATCGATCAGGTCGCGGTCGATTTTGGTATGCCCATCGGCCCTATTGCACTTGCAGATCAAGTCGGTTTAGATATTTGCTTGTCTGTTGCTCAGGTGCTCGGCCCCTCATTGGGCTTTTCTGTCCCGACATCACTAGAACAGGCTATTTCTGACGGTCATTTAGGCCGTAAAAGCGGCCAAGGATTTTATCACTACACCCAAAAAGGCAATAAAAAAGAGGTGTCGGATCATGACACCACTCAGGATGTCGATAAAAACTTGATTCAACAACGGCTCATCTTAAGGTTACTAAATGAATGTATTAGTTGCTTAGCCGATCATATCGTCGAGGATAGTGACCTACTTGATGCAGGTATGGTCTTTGCCACTGGTTTTGCACCCTTCCATGGTGGACCAATGCGTTACCTACAACAAGAAGGCGCAGCCTCACTATACGAGCAACTTACTCAGTTGCAATCCACCTTTGGAAACCGGTTTTCACCACATTCAAAATGGGAGACTTGGTTATGACTATCAAAACAGACATTATTGCACCCGAGCTGGCACAACATTTACCGGGATTGTTGGCCGAACGCGTTGCCCGATCTCCAGATGCTATCGCTTGCCGGCAATTCAATGAACACACGAAGCACTGGGACACGGTCACTTGGCAGCAGATTGCTACCATTGTTGAGCACCGTAAAGCGGCACTAGCGGCAGAACACTTTAATCCAGGCGATCGTATTGCGATTATGCTGCGCAACTGCTGCGAATGGATTTATTTTGACATGGCGGCGTTAAGTTTAGGACTAGTGACGGTGCCGCTTTATCCTAATGACCGCGCTGATAATGTGGCTTATATCCTCGAACACTCTGGCGCTAGACTCTTGCTGCTTGAAGACTTATCCACACAGCCAGAATTGGCGGAACATACGATCCTAACCACGTTGGATCGCATTATTTCTTTGACCCCATCATCGATTGTTGAGACATTGCCTGAGTGCCATTCTCTCGATGCTTGGTTGGGAGCAAGTGAGCAAGACGATATTGTCATGCCAACGCCCGTTATTCAGCCCAATGACTTGGCCTCAATTGTCTATACTTCTGGCACGACTGGGCCACCAAAAGGCGTGATGCTTAGTCATCATAATATGTTGTGGAATGCTTGGAGTGGCTTACAAAGTATCCCTATTTTCCCAACTGACATCTTTCTGTCTTTTTTACCCCTTTCCCATACGTTAGAACGTAGTATCGGCTATTACTTGCCTATTATGGCGGGCGCTTCGATTAGTTATGCCCGTTCTGTTGCTCAATTAGCTGAGGATTTACTAACACAGCATCCCACTGCCTTGATCAGTGTGCCGCGTATTTATGAACGTGTTTATCAGCGCATATACGATCAATTGCATCAAAAATCGCCGCTGGCGCAATACCTCTTTAAGGCCGCAGTGGATGTTGGCTGGCGTTATTTTGAATATCAGCAGCACCGGGTAGGCTGGCATCCCACTTTGCTGTTATACCCGTTGCTCAATCAACTTGTCGGTAAGACATTACGAGCCCGATTGGGCGGCGAACTGCGCGTTGCCATTTGTGGTGGTGCGCCGTTGCCAGAGCATATTGCAAAGACCTTTATTGCACTGGGTGTGCCTATTTTTCAGGGTTATGGCCTCACTGAAACCAGCCCCGTTGTGAGTGTTAATACGCTAGACAACAACCTGCCTAAGAGCATCGGTCATCCCTTACAAGATGTGGCTATCCGGTTCAATGATGCGGGCGAATTACAGGTTAATAGCCCAGGTGTGATGTTAGGTTATTGGCAAAATGCCACTGCGACCACAGAGACTATTGATCAGGCAGGCTGGTTAAGTACTGGTGACCTTGGTCATCAAGATGCCGCCGGTTTTTTACATATCACTGGTCGATTAAAAGATATTATTGTGATGGCCAATGGCGAAAAAGTCTCTCCCAGCGATATGGAACTGACAATTGCTAAAGATCCCTTGATTGATTCTGTCTTGGTCATCGGAGAAGGTAAGTCCTTTCTCACTGCCTTGCTGGTATTAAACGATGGTGCATGGCTTGAATTAGCCCAGCAACTCCATATTGCCATGGTCAATCCCGAACAACTCCGATTTCATCCTGATGTCGACCGTTTTTTGCTCGAGCGGATTCAGCAACAATTGCATGATTTTCCACGTTACGCACGCATTCGTAAGCTGGTCGTTTCGCTAGATGCTTGGACGGTAGAAAATGATTTATCAACCCCGACATTGAAAGCCAAACGGCCGCAGATTCTGCAGCGCTATGCCGCGGAAATAGACCAACTTTATGAGGGACATTAATCATGACGCAATTACCAACAGAACACGCGACACTTAGAATAGTTGCAAGCCCTAATGATGTGAATGCCACGGGGGATATTTTCGGCGGTTGGTTGATGGCGCAGGCAGACATTGCGGGTAGCATTGTTGCCGTTCGGCGTATCCGAGGGCGGGTTGTCACCGTTGCCGTTGAACACTTCCACTTTATTAAACCGGTTTTAGTCGGTGATGTGGTCAGTATTTATAGTGAGATCCATAGTCTAGGCAAAAGCTCTGTGACGGTCACGGTCAGTATTTACATTGAACGTAAACCGATACACGATGTGCTGGTCGAGAAAGTAGCGCAAGGTCAATTTATTTATGTGCATCTTGATGAAGCTGGTCAGCCTCGTACTATCTGATGGGATTCGTCGCGCCTTGTTGAGTCTATTACATCAAATGCAAGGTCAGCATCTGTCCTGGCTTTAACAATGTCCTTGTGCTCAAGCCATTCCATTCTCTAACGTCAGCCACGCTGACATTAAATTGCTGCGAAATCTTCCAAAGCGAATCACCGGTTTTAATTTGGTAATTAACTGTTTTAGTTTTGTTAGATCCTGCTGATACTTTCGGTGTCCATACTGTTAATTTTTGGCCCAATGCTAATGTGTCTCTTGGGGTTTTATCGTTCCAGCTTGCTAGCTGCTTGATCCCGACCTTATACGCCTTCGCCAAGTCCCACCAAGTATCACCTTTACTCACAATATGAATCGTTTTTTTACTGTTACCGGGGATTTTGGCAACCTTTTTCTTCGCTATTTTATTTTGACTCACAAAATCGCTGGCCCTGCCCACCGACATCGGAATCAATAAATGGCGACCAGTACGAATCTTATTATTGGCTAGTTTGTTAGTCTTTTTTAATACTCTTACCGTCGTTTTATATTTTTTAGCAATTAGGCCTAATGATTCGCCTTGTTTGATTTTATGCCGTTGCCATTGCATGCGATCTTTTGCTGGTAATGCGGCTAACTTGCGTTTGAAGTTATCGATTTTCTCTACTGGCAATACTAATTGGTGTGGCCCTTCTGGTTGCGTCGCCCAATAGTTAAACCCTGGATTGAATTGATAAAGTTCATCACTACTCATCCCTGCTAACTTGGCGGCTAATGCTAAGTCTATTTGTGATCCTGTACCGACCACGGCAAAGACTGGTTTATTTGCTAGCGGTCGCAACGTTAAGCCATATTGATTCGGCTGAAAAACTAGCTGGGATACTGCCATGAGCTTAGGAATATACGCCGTCGTCTCTGCCGGCAAATCTAAAGACCAAAAATCGGTCTGTTTCCCCGCTTTTTTGTTCTTCTTGATCGCTCGGCCGACTGTGCCTTCGCCCGCATTATAAGCCGCAATCGCTAATTGCCAATCACCAAAATAACCATGTAGTTTTTGTAAGTAATCTAACGCTGCATCAGTCGATGCAACAATATCTCTGCGCCCGTCATACCAGCCATTTTGCTCCAGCCCAAATGCTTTGCCTGTCGCGGGCATAAATTGCCATAGCCCGGCAGCCCCACTGTGTGAATAAACATGAAACTTAAACCCACTCTCTACAATAGGTAGTAACGCAATTTCCATTGGCATATTGCGTTTATCTAATTCAGAGACAATGTAATGTAAATAAGGCCGAGCCCGCTCTGCAACGGTATTAAGGTATTGGCGGTTTTTTAAAAACCGATCTAATTGCTTTTGTGTTGGTTTATTTAGAGGTAACGTCGGCGTCATCGTAAAGCCCGATCTAACACGCTGCCAAACATCTACTTCTGGCGCTATTGCACTTGCTGTCGATAGCGTATTTGGCGTTGGCTCTTGGGCTGTACCGTAACTGTTTTGCCAATGGGTATTTTGTTGGGTCGCTGGCTGTTCTGGCTCGACTTCAATAATCGGGTCGACTGAGGCCTTTTTAGCTGTCGGCACCGTTGCGCTACAGGCCGTTAAAATAAGGGCACAAAGCCAAATTAAGGCGACCGTTTTTATATTAAAAAGGCTTTTCATGACAGCGCATTATAAGCGAGTTGGCCTTGCTTGTCTTTTAAGTGCATCACACTATTTTTCGGTGGCCGCTAGGTTGCCATGACGGCGTGATGACATTTGGCATTTCAGACCGGCCTATCAGCCGTGATGGGGCGATGGTAAACTCGCCAAACTTTTGATTAATCCCATCCATTGCTTGATTCATTTTTTCACGTTGGGGTGATGCAACGACCCGTTCAAATAAATCATCCTGTTTTTCCGACTGTAGATCTACGGCAAGCACATGCACCTGCCATACACCTTGGCCATGCCAATCTTGCGCTATAAAGTCCAGGCATAAGTTAAAAATTTGTTTGCCATCGTCGGTTGGATAAGCCGTCGCCGCTTTTCTCGTCAACCAACCTTGTGACTTCGTCTTAAGACTTATCACGAATTTTTTTGATCGAAAACCATACCGACGTAGACGCGCTGCTAATCTTTCCGCCATATGTTGAAAGTAGGTCAAAATAATATGGCCATCCTTGGTCTCAGGTGGCATATTTTTACCATGGCCCATTGTTTTAGGTGCTTTGATATGCGTATCGACTTTCTCTGGGTCTTGGCCTTGTGCCATCAGCCAAATACGCCTGCCTGGGTTACCATAACGTTTTGCCAAAATACTGATTGGTAGCTTTTTCATATCGCCACAAATTATCACGCCATATTGCCTCAAAAAATGGGCTACGCCTTTGTTAATGCCACTTAATTCAGTCACTGGATAAGGTGCCAGTATCCGCTCTGCCTCCCAAGGTGGAATGATGGTTAAGCCATTGGGTTTATTTCGTTTTGCAGCAAACTTAGCCGTCGTTTTATCACCGCTGACGCCAACTGAGCAATATAATCCTGAGGCTTGATAAACGATTTTTTTTATCCGTTTTGCTATTTGATTTGGTGTGCCGAACAGACTTTGACAGTGGGTAACGTCAATAAAGGCTTCATCAATGGAATAAATTTCAACATCTGGGCTAATTTGTTGTAACGACGCCATGATGTTTGTCGATATTTCGGCATACCGATTGGGTCTCGATGGCGCTTGTATTAAGCTTGGACATAATGCACGTGCCACGCCGAGCCGCATGCCTGTTTTAACACCAAAAGCCCGTGCTTCATAAGAAGACGTGATAATCGTTGTCCCTAATAGACCATTGGTGACGGCAACAGGTTGCTGTCGCCAGACTGGATTATCAAGCTGCTCTACCGCAGCAAAGAAGCAATTCATGTCGGCTAATGCTATCGCCCTTGCCCACGGCGACTCCGACACGCTCATAGTGCTTTACTCTGGTTCAATAAGTCCGTAGTTGCCCAACAATGACGCCTTGGATACTGATGCGCTCCGCGGGGAGTGTGACCGGTTCGTAGTCATCATTGGCGGGCATCAAAGTAATGGTTTTGTTTTTATTAAATAAGATGGTTTTCAATGTCGCATCAAAGCCATCCACCAGCGCAACAACGATATCACCATGATCGGCGGTTTGTTGTGACTGTACGACGACCCAATCACCCGACATGATCGCTTTATTGATCATCGAGTCTCCGTTGACCTTAAGAACAAAACGGCCTTTGCCAGCAAACATGCCACCTAAATCAATTTCATCTTCGTCTGGCACCGCTTCGATCAAGCGACCCGCTGCAATCCTGCCCATCACAGGCAGTGTCACGGTCGCTTGTCGTTGATTGGTCTCGCCACTTAGCTTTAGGCCACGAGAGCGGCCCACAGAGCGGGTCAACAGGCCTTCATTCACTAATGCCTGAATATAGTTATGGACTGACCCTTGCGACGATAGGCCTATCCCTTTTGCCACCTCTGAAAGGAGGGGTGAACGGCCATATTGCGCAATATATTGCGCAATAAAGTCGTAAGTGTCTTGCTGTCGTTCTGTTAACATTTCTCTGCCTTGTTATGATTGAGAAAATCATAAGAAGAAAATATAGAGAAAATCTAGCTAAGGATCAAGCTTTTTCACTGTCAGCATCGAATTAACGAATGCCTTTCGATGTGATTACAATCATTTTTTCGACTTGCATATCCTCTAAGGTATACGGCACGCCTCCCGTTCCTAAACCAGACTGGCGTAGCCCTGCAAATGGCATCCAATCAACACGAAAAGCAGTATGTTCGTTGATCATGACCGCAGATGCGGCTAAGCGATCGGAGATATACAACGCATTATCAATATTTGAACTATAAACTGACGCCTGAAAAGCGACATCTAAACTATTGGCATCCGCAATGGCTTGATCTACATCGTCAAAAGGATAGACACACACAACGGGGCCAAATATTTCGGCATTCGATACTTTGCTGTCTTTCGGTGGATCGAATAATACGGTCGGGGCGTAACAATGGTTTGGCAAGGCCTTAGCACCACAGAGTACTTCCGTTCCTGCATCGACCGCCTCTTGTACCCATTCTGCAACACGTTCTACTTCACCTTCTCTAATCAATGGTCCTACTTCTGTTTTATCCGATAAGGGATCTCCGACCACCATTTTTTGTGCTGCAACAGCAAGTTTCTCTGCTACCTCTCTGGCAATGGAACGGTGTACATAAAGGCGTTGTACTGAGACACACACTTGACCAGCATGATAAAAGCCGCCTTTTGCCAGTGATGGCACTGCGTTATCAATGTCGGCATCTGCCGTCATAATGACCGGTGCAACACCACCATGCTCTAGGGCACAACGTGTCCCAGGCGCCAATTTAGAGCGTAAATACCAACCGACTCTGGCGCTGCCAATAAAGCTAAAAAAAGCAACGCGTGGATCTGTGACTAAGGCTTCTGCAATATCGTGGTTTTCAGGTAATAACACCTGACACCACTGCGCAGGCAAACCCGCTTGATGGAAAAGTTTAACCAGCCTAAAACAAGACAGAGGCGTATTCTCCGCTGGCTTAACCACAACCGGGCAACCTGCCGCGATTGCTGGGCCCACTTGATGCGCGATTAAATTTAAGGGGTGATTAAAAGCACTAACCGCAACGACAACACCAATGGGTTCCTTATTCATGATGGTAAAGCGGTGTTGTGACGAGGCATTAAGCGCCATTGGCACTGGCGTGGCAACATCATGGCGTAAGGTATCAGCACACAGGCGGATGCTGTCAATACATCGCACCATCTCAACCTGTGAATCTAATAAAGGTTTCCCCCCCTCTTCTGCTGAGCCTTTCGCTAAGCTATCCGCTTCGGCTTCCATTAACCCGACTGCACGTTCTAAGATGGCAATTCTTTCAGCGACTGATAACCATTGCTGTCGATCAGAAAACAAACCTTGTGCTGTGCCGAGTGCTTGATTCACATCTTGCAATTCAGCGGTTTCAACCGTCGCAATCAGATGGTCATCATAAGGCGATCTCACCTCAATGTGATGCTCATTGCGTTTATTACTACCTGCCAGCATTAAAGGAAAATGTTCAATGTTACTCATGTTCACTCTCCCTTATAAGATGCAAATCTTTTCTTTTAAGCCTTCGTTCAAAATAGAATGGTTCAGCGAATAATCCACGGCTAATTCAATCAAGTGAACCCCTTTTGACTCTAAAGCTGTTTCAAGCGTTTGAGTAAATTCGGCATGACTTGTTGGCCGATGACCATGTGCGCCATAACTTTCAGCATATTTCACGAAATCCGGGTTGTTGTAATCTAAACCAAAGTTCTCGAAGCCCATGCCTTCTTGTTTCCATTTGATCATGCCGTAAGCATTGTCATTCAGGATAATCACGACCATATCAAGCCCAAGCCTGACGGCCGTTTCCATTTCTTGTGAATTCATCATAAAGCCGCCATCACCACAGACGCTGATAACTTTACGATCTGGATTAATGAGTTTGGCCAACATAGCGGATGGTAAACCTGCCCCCATTGTTGCTAAGGCATTATCGAGTAATAATGAGTTATTTTGATAACAAGGGTAATTGCGTGCAAACCAAACTTTATAGACGCCATTATCTAAGGTCAAAATACCGTCGTCGTCTAAGGTTTCACGAATAGTATGAACGGCGCTTTGTGGCAACATTGGGAAACGGGTGTCTTCACTGTAGCGTGATAGACGTGTTAGCACTTCTTCTTTGACACGATAGAAATATGAAAAATCCCAATGATCTTGCTTCGTTGACGCTTCTGTCATTCGGTTCACTGACGTGGCAATATCACCAACTACATCCAATTGTGGGAAATAAACCGGGTCAATTTGTGCTGGTTGGAAGTTGACATGGATCACTTTTGATCCGCCTTCTTCCATAAAGAAAGGCGGCTTTTCGATCACATCGTGTCCGACATTAATAATTAAGTCTGCCCGATCAATCGCACAGTGCAAGAAATCATGATCTGATAATGCCGCGGTGCCAAGATAAGCAGGATGACGTTCGTCAATGACGCCTTTACCCATTTGAGTATTAAAGAAAGGGATGCCTGTTTTTTCTATGAATTCGGTCAGTGCAACACTGGTTCTTTTTCTATTTGCCCCAGCACCCACTAATAATAATGGCATTTTGGCATTTTTGAGCATTTCCATCGCCGTATCTATCGCATAGCTGTCCGCATCTGGGCGCCGTGTGGTCGCCACTGGATACACTCTATCTTCTGCATCTTCCGCTGCAATGTCTTCTGGCAACTCAATATGTACCGCACCTGGGCGCTCTTCAGTCGCGAGTCTGAATGCTTCTCGGACTGTTGCTGATATGTTACTGCCATGGACAACCTGTTGCGTATATTTGGTTATCGGTCGCATCATGTTGACGACGTCGACAATTTGAAACTGGCCTTGTTTACTTGATTTAATTGGCTTTTGGCCAGTAATCATCAGCATCGGCATCCCGCCCAATTGCGCATAAGCCGCTGGGGTGACAAAATTAGTCGCGCCTGGCCCTAATGTCGCGAGACAAACACCCGGTTTACCCGTTAAGCGACCATATGTCGCAGCCATAAAACCCGCACCTTGCTCGTGACGTGTCAGAATTAACTTTATTGTGGAATTCCTAAGAGAGTCGAGAAAATCTAGGTTTTCCTCGCCGGGGATGCCGAAAATATACTCAACCCCTTCATTTTCTAACGCTTTAACAAATAAATCCGATGTTTTCATGAGCGTGATTCCTTATCACAAGTGCGAAATAGTTTGGCTTTAAGCCCAAACCTTCATTTGGTTTTACCACACTTTCGATAAAAAGCACTAGCGGTCGACAGCAAGAATTAGACCTGTTTCATCTTTTCCTTATCTTTATACATTGAAAGATCGGCATAGTTCAATAATGCTTCTAATGTATCGCCATGCTCAGGATAGTTTGCCATCCCTATACTGGCTGTGACTTGCACCGTAATTTCACCTTCTATTATCGGTTCTGCAATCGCCGCTTTCAATTTCTCGACCATCACTTGGCATATCGCCAAATCATCAATCTCGTTCAACAATATGCAAAATTCATCGCCGCCGATTCTTGACGCCGTGTCGCTGTCTCGAATGCAGGCTTTCATTTGATTCGCAGCATGCTGTAATACAACATCGCCCATAGCATGACCATGAGTATCATTGATCGGTTTAAAATTATTTAAATCGATAAAAAGCACTGCTAATGGCTTATTATGGCGCTTAGCTAAAGCTAGCGTCGACTGGAAACTCTGTTGTAGTAAGATTCTATTGGGTAAGTTCGTTAAATTATCAAACTCTGCTAACTGCTTAAAATGAAGCTTTTGCTGTCGCTCTTTCGTGATATCCGTGAACATGGCGATGTAATACTCAATCTTCCCTTGCTCATCATGCAACAACTTGATGGTTAGACTTTGTAAATAAACTCCGCCATCCTTTCGGCCACTATAGACCTCTCCTTTCCAAAGCTTATCGTCCTGTAACCTGCTCCAAAATTCCGCATAGAATAATTGATTGTAACGATCAGAGTTGAGTATGTCCGGATGCAGTCCTAATACTTCGTCCGCTTGATAGCCAGTAATATCGGAAAAGGCCCCGTTGACCCTAATAATCAAATTATCTTTATTGGTGATCATAATCGCTTGTGGTGATAACTCACACACTTGATTTCCTAGTCGAAGCTGCTGTTCTTTAGCCAAACGTTCTGAAATATCAATCACTGATGCGAAATAACAATCTCGGCTCATATGATGAATAGATTGGATATGCACTTCTGCTGGATACACGCCGTTTACAGATTGGATCACAGTCTCAAAACTCAGTGCTAATTTTTCTTTATTTGATAATGGCGCCAATAAGTCTCTAAATTGCCCTTCATCATAAAGTGGCTTTAAATCGACTGGACTGAGTTTAAGGGCATCGCTAAAAGGGACGCCTAACGCCTCTAACGTCGCATTATTTACAAACTCAAACCGTAAATCTTGTGCATTGAAAATATAGTTGCTGGCTTGACTATCATTAACGGTCTGATAAAGGATATTCCGTTCGTTGACAATATAAGAAATAGCTAAGCTAATCAATGCCATCACCATGAAATAGGTCCAAAATAAGATTAAATTTGCTTGCGAGTCTTGCCCAACGAAAAAACCTTGTTGTTCAGTTAACCCCCAAACACCTATCACGGTATATTCAAACACGATCAAAGCCGTCATCACTTGGCCAAACCGTAATATTGACCAAACCAAAGGAATGCTTAATAAATAACTACTTTTGAGTGCCGTTGTGAGGCCAAAATCCGACCCCATCAATACTATCAAAGCAATGAGAATGGAAAAGGCAATTAAAAATAAGGCCTCGACAGATTGTTTCGTGACGACTTTAAACAATGCCGCCGGAGTATAAAGTAATAGCAAAGGCGTTATAAGTACGATACCCAGGACGTCGCTCATCCACCAATTCATTAATAGACTGTTATCGCCTAATGACAATGCTGGGTATAACGCTATATAGCTATTACCACCAATTAACATACTCAATATGGCTGTTAAGCCCGCAGCAAACACCAGCGATAAGTAATCATTTAATCGGTATAAATGACTTGAAAAAGGCAATGCTTTGAGCAAAAATACGGCTAAAACAGGTGCCAATGTGTCGCCAGCTGCAATCGTAATACTTGTCCAAAGTGGGTAATTAATCATTAAGTTAGCCACTAACGCACCAGCAAACACACCTAGGGCGTAATGGATTCCGAAGCGTATAAACACAGCCAAGGCAAGCCCAGCCGCAGGCCAGATGATTGTGTGCCCGTGTTCAAATGAAGCGAACTCTAACGTAAGCAAAGACAATGAACAATACAGTAATGCTATCAGACATTGATAACTCAACATCCGTGCATTGTTTAGAACGACCGCCATTATTTTCTATTTTTATTAAAAATATTTTCTTCAAGCCATAACGTTAAATTACAAATGGGCTTTGGCTTGATTTTTTTCTTTTCCGTCGAGGTGATTTCACTGCTGAGTGAGTGAATGATTTTGTTAGCAACGTCAGAGACACGTTGCTGCTTATGTCTACTAACTGTTTTGATTTCATCAAAAATATAGTCTGCGCTCAAGCCTGTTTTGCTCATTAGCAAGCCTGTCGCAATCCCGTTTAAACGGTTATTTTCTATTTTTATTGTGATATCTTGAACCCGCCTTAAATAATTCTCGCGCTCTCGATGCCGGTGTAGGCCTAGTTGAATATTTAGACAAATGCTGCTTGCTGAAGGTTCTTCTATGAAATAACCCACAGCGCTATAAAGTACAGCCACAATCTGCTCATTCGTTGGCAGTTCTTTAATGCCATACACTAGAAAGGGGAGGTTTTTATTTTGGAGTAGCTGGTTAGAGGGTTCTAACGCTGAGATATCGACAATGCAAATATCAGAGCCAGAGACTCTCCCTGCTTCCTGCACATTTGTTTCAAAGCTTAGCTGATAGCCAATACCCTGGAGCTCTTGTTGATATTGCGCGAAGACTGCTGACTTAATGCCACAGATTGCAACATGTATCGGTTTATTATTTTCTTTCCGTACGACACGCACCATCCCAACCTTATCCTTATATAAGTTGTGCTAAGGCGGGGTGTCGGCCAGCATTGATTTTCTAAGCTTATATTTAACACCTATCTTGTCATGCTAGGTAACTGTAAGCCAATTTATCCTGTGTGTGAAATTACATTATTGACACTAAAATGTCTAATTGATTTCCCTGATAACTTCTAGAGTTAAGCGCATTGATACGTTTATAGCCATAGGCTTCGCCCTAAAGCTAACACTGAATGGGTAACTCAGCACATATTCTCGTGCTTTCACTCATCCACTTTTGAGACCAGCGCAATATATCGCAACCAAAATACTTGCTTATTAAACACTGGTTTTTTATTTCCAGAATCTCACAGCAGATAATGTTTTTTGTGACTTTACTGATGCAAGTTCAGATTGAAAATTTGGTGGGCCCACCAGGACTTGAACCTGGGACCAATCGATTATGAGTCGAGTGCTCTAACCAGCTGAGCTATGGGCCCTTAAACTTTAATTATCGGTATCTAAGAAGCTGCGTAATTGATCTGACCGTGTTGGATGACGCAACTTACGCAATGCTTTTGCTTCAATTTGGCGAATACGTTCACGCGTTACGTCAAACTGTTTGCCCACTTCCTCTAGGGTGTGGTCAGTGTTCATATCGATACCAAAACGCATCCGCAATACTTTGGCCTCGCGCTCTGTTAAACCGCCTAGCATGCCTTGTGTTGCTTCTCTCAGGCCTTCAATCATCGCAGCATCTTGTGGTGACATGACGTTCACATCTTCTACAAAATCACCTAGATGTGAATCTTCATCATCACCAATCGGGGTTTCCATTGAAATAGGCTCTTTGGAAATTTTAAGTACTTTTCGTACTTTATCTTCTGGCATATCGACGCGTTCCGCCAATTCTTCTGGCGTTGGTTCACGGCCCATTTCTTGTAGCATTTGGCGTGCAATACGATTCAATTTATTGATCGTTTCGATCATATGTACCGGAATACGGATTGTACGCGCTTGGTCAGCAATTGAACGGGTAATCGCTTGGCGAATCCACCACGTTGCATACGTTGAGAATTTATAACCACGTTGATATTCAAATTTATCAACTGCTTTCATCAAGCCAATATTACCTTCCTGGATTAAATCTAGGAATTGTAGGCCGCGATTAGTGTATTTTTTAGCAATTGAAATCACTAACCGTAAGTTTGCTTCGACCATTTCTTTCTTAGCGCGACGGGCTTTTGCTTCAGAAATCGACATTTGGCGGCTGATTTCTTTGATTTCAGCAATATCCATGTCACGGTCTTTTGACAACGTGGCCATGATTTTTTGCGCTTCTAAGACTTGGTCTAAGTTTTTCTTAATGGTCGATGAATAATGTTTTTTGGCTCGGATATGTTTATCCGTCCATTCCAAGTTTATTTCATTGCCGGTAAATGAATCGATAAAATCACGGCGATTCATTCGTGCTTGATCAACGACAATTTTTGCAATGCCACGTTCTTGTGTACGAATCACGTTAACCGTTTCATGCATTAAGCCATTGAGGAAAATTAACGTTTTTGGCGTTAATTTAAATTCCATGAATAAGTTACTTACTGCTTCACTGAATAGGGCTAATTTTGCATCGCCGTCTATTTTCGCTTTAACCGCTTTATCATTGGCTACACGTAAGGCGTCAAATCGTTCTTTAGCTTCTTCTGGATCAACACCAGTGGGACCTTCTTCTTCCTCTTCTTCGCTCTCGGTTCCTGCTGGTGCAGCGGCAGCAGCGGCAGCGGCGGCAGCGACTTGCTCAGCTAATGCAGTGGCTTCTGCTTCAGGCAGAATAAACCCTTTAATAAGCTCGTTAAGGCGCATTTCTCCCGCTTCAACGGCATCATATAATTCTAAAAAGTTAGTAATACAAGGTGGGTATGTGGATAACATGTAAAGGCTTTCACGCAAACCCGCTTCAATGCGTTTTGCGATGACAATTTCGCCTTCGCGCGTCAACAGTTCTACTGAACCCATTTCGCGCATATACATCCGAACTGGATCCGTTGTACGGCCAAACTCACCATCTGAGCTCGCTAATACTGCGGCGGCTTCTTCGGCAGAGACCTCATCACCTGATGAGGCCGCTTCAGCCAAGCGTTCCATCTCATCGGTATCCATGCCATCTTCATGCACTACGATGCCAAGATCACTGAACATACCGATGATATCTTCAATTTGATCCGCGTCGACCATATCTTCTGGTAAGTGATCATTGATCTCACCATAGGTAAGGTAACCACGCTCTTTACCTAGGGTAATAAGCGCCTTAATGCGGGATTGTTGATCTTTCATTTGGCCTCTTTTTTCTTCATGTCAGACAAATAGTGCGAACCGTCTATTATAACGATAAGCCTATAATATTGCACGTTTTTTGATGCGCAACTTTTAGGCTTAGGCCTTCAATATCGCGGCTAGTTGTTGTATTTCCTGTCGTTCTTGCTGTGTTAACTGGCTTAAACCTTTCGCCATTAAAAATTCGTGGCGCAATTTTAGCGCTTCTTGTTGTAGTTGTTCGACCACACCAACGAGCTCATGTTGCAACTCTTCCGGGCTTAAATCTAAAGTTTGGATCGCCAGCTTGTTTAAATGTTCACCGTAATCGCTTTCTCTCGCCCGCTCTAATAAGGCTGCAGTGGTTAAATGAGGCTGTTGATGCAAAGTTTCAAGTAGCTCGGCTAAAATAGTGATACCTGCGCGCGATAATGTGGTGATTTTATCGAACATGCCGACCGAAACGTGCAGTTCAGGGTGTTGTATTAAAATCGTAATGGCCATTCTGATTGGTGAAATACCAGTCGATATCGGTGCTGATTTTTTCATCTTGTTTTGTGCTAATGGTGCTTTCTCTAAATGTTTATGTAGCACTGATGTGCTGGTTTGCGCGCGTTCTGCTAGACGTTGTTCAAACATGTCCCGGTAAACACCAGCAGGAATATGGCGCAAATAAGGGCGGGCAATTTCGATCAATCTCGCTCTGCCATCCATAGAGTTAATATCTAATCGACTTTCGAGACTTTCAAAAAAGAAATCAGAATAATTTTTGGCCTGTTCGACCATTTGATTAAAGGCTTCTGCCCCTTGTTGCTTAACTAAGGTATCGGGATCTTCACCATCCGGTAAAAACATAAACCTCAGTTGATGGTTACCGCCTAATAATGGCAAGGCATTTTCCGCAGCGCGCCAAGCAGCTTCTCGCCCGGCTCTATCACCATCAAAACAAAAAACCACTTCGGGTGCACTGCGTTGTAGCTGTTTTAAATGTTCTGGGGTCGTTGCTGTCCCTAAGGTTGCCACCGCATTGTTAATGCCTTTTTCGGCTAAAGCAATGACGTCCATATAGCCTTCTACGATGACGACTCGGTTCAGTTTTCTATTGGCTTTTCGGGCTTGGTATAAGCCATACAATTCATGGCCTTTATGAAATACCGGCGTTTCTGGCGAGTTAAGGTATTTTGGCGTGCTGTCATCTAATACTCTGCCTCCAAAACCAATTACCCGGCCTCGGCGATCTCGGATTGGAAACATCACACGATTGCGAAAACGATCGTAAGTCCGCCCTTTATCATTGCTACTTAACAACCCAGCTTCCGTCAGCTGATCGACAGCCTGTTTATTACCACCAAAAGTTTTAAGCACATTGTCCCAGCCATCGGGCGCCATACCAATATTGAAATGCTCAACCGTTTGGGCAGATAAGCCCCGTCGTTTCAGATATTCAACAAATTCAGCTCGTTTCGGATGTGTCTGTAACTGATGTACATAATATTGGCTGACTTTATCGAGTAAGTCATACAGATTCTTCTTGGCCGGATTGGGGGCTAATGATTGTGTGGTCGGGACAGTCATGCCCACTGACTCAGCCAATTCATGGATGGCTTCCGGGAAGCTCATTTGATCGTATTCCATCAAAAAGCCAATGGCCGTGCCATGGGCGCCACAACCAAAGCAATGATAAAACTGCTTTTCTGGGCTGACGGTAAATGAAGGGGATTTTTCGTTATGGAAAGGGCAGCAGGCTTGTAGATTTTTACCGGCTTTCTTTAATGGCACGCGCGCATCAATGACATCCGTGACATCAACACGGGTCAATAAGTCATCAATAAATTGGGGGGGGATTTGGCCGGCCATACTAGACTTTATAACCGGAAAGTTTTAACAAGCCAAGTGCAGTGTTAATCTGACTTAGCAAGTTTAAGATCTGCTACGCGGTGAGCGCCGCCTTAACTAGGCCGCTCACTGCTCCCATATCAGCCCGACCTTGTAACTGAGGTCTAAGCTTGTTCATCACTGCGCCCATTTCTTTAGGACTAGAAGCGCCTGTTGCTGCAATCGTCTCAGCTATCGCAGCCGCAACTTCATCTGCAGTCATTGCCGTTGGCATGAACTCTTCGATAATCGCTAACTCGGCCACTTCAATTTCTGCTAGATCGGTACGACCTGCTGCTTCAAATTGGCTTAAAGAATCACGGCGTTGCTTACACATCTTAGTCAAGATGGTGACAATCCCTTCATCATCGACGTCAATGCGTTTATCGACTTCGACTTGCTTTATCGCGGCAGTGATTTGGCGTAATGTCGCAAGACGGTCTTTTTCTTTGGCACGCATAGCGGCCTTGACATTGTCTTGGATTGTCAGCTTTAACGGACTCGCTTCTGCAGGCATAGTAATTTTTATTAACGACTATTTAGTACATGCGAACGCGACGTGCGCTTTCACGAGATGTTTTCTTTTGGTGACGCTTAACAGCTGCTGCTGCTGCGCGTTTACGTACAGTTGTTGGTTTTTCGTACGCTTCGCGTGCTCTTGCTTCTGCAACGGTACCGGCTTTTTCACAAGCACGTTTGAAACGACGTAGAGCAATATCAAAGGGCTCGTTTTCTTTTAGACGAACTGATGGCATAGTTTGTTTCCTGAACTAAAAATTTTATGGAAAAGCCCTCAATTGTACGAAAGATCTGACAGAAAGAAAACACCTTGATCCACTTTCTTTTAAAAAAGGCATAATATAGCGCTATTTTACAACGTCGAGAACACGCTTAAACATGCTTGTATTAGGTATCGAATCTTCCTGTGATGAGACAGGCATTGCCCTCTATGATACTGAGCAAGGCTTGCTTGCCCATGCATTGTATAGCCAAGTTGAGCTGCACGCAGAATATGGTGGTGTCGTGCCGGAACTCGCTTCACGCGATCATATCCGCAAAGCGTTGCCTTTAATTGAAGAAGTCTTAGTCACTGCGGGATTAACCCAACAAGATATCGATGCCATTGCCTATACTGCGGGCCCCGGCTTAGTCGGTGCTTTATTAGTCGGCGCTGCTATTGGGCGGAGTATGGCTTGGGCTTTAGATATTCCTGCTTTGGCAATCAACCACATGGAAGGCCATTTATTATCACCGTTATTAGAAGATAATCCGCCCGCCTTTCCTTTTGTCTCTTTGTTAGTCTCCGGTGGCCACACCTTGCTGGTCGATGTGAAAGGCGTTGGCGAATACACCCTATTAGGTGAGTCGATTGATGATGCCGTCGGTGAAGCCTTTGATAAAACCGCCAAAATGTTAGGTTTGGGTTACCCCGGCGGCCCTATTTTGGCGAAGCTTGCGGAACAAGGCATTGAAGGGAAATATACTTTCCCACGACCAATGACCAACCGGCCGGGGTTAGATTTTAGTTTTAGCGGCCTAAAGACCTTTACCATGAATACCTGGCTTGAAAGTGACCAAACAGCACAAGATAGGGCCAATATTGCCTTGGCCTTTCAGACTGCGGCAGTAGAAACACTGACCATAAAATGTAAACGCGCTTTGAAAGAAACCGGGCAACGGACTTTGGTTGTCGCGGGTGGTGTCAGCGCCAATATTGCTCTAAGGGCACGGTTAGATAGCTTGCATGGCATTACGGTTCATTACCCCAGACAAGACTTCTGTAGTGATAATGGTGCGATGATTGCGTTTGCAGGTGCAATGCGTCAAGACGCTTTAGTAAAAGATAATAATCCACCGACTTTTTCTGCCCGCCCACGCTGGCCTTTGGATGAACTCAGCCCGCCTTAAACCGCTAAGACTTCGATTCTTCGCCAGATAAGAGGCGCTTGATATTACCACTGTGACGCAATAACAACATGGTCGCCATAATGAAAATAATCCAACGCGCGACCAAACTTTCCATAAACCAAATGCTATACAGCGGTGCTAATGACGACGCTATAATGGCTGACAATGACGAGATTCTTGTCAACGCGAACACCACCAACCAGCTGAGTAAAATGGCACCTGCGAAGGGTAATGACAACGCTAAAAAACCGCCTAACGCTGTTGCCACGCCTTTTCCGCCTTTGAACTGGAAAAAGACAGGGTAAAGATGCCCTAGAAAGGCTGCGAAGGCTGTGGCTGTTAACCAAACCATGTCTAGCCCTAAAAGACTGGCTATCACGACTGGTAACACCCCTTTGAGCACATCGATGATTAGCACCGTTGCCGCCAGCTTTTTACCGCCAAAGCGTAAAACATTGGTTGCCCCAGGATTGCCTGAACCTTGCGATCTAGGATCCGGTAAACCTGCTAATTTACACAATACGATGGCACTGTTGAGTGAGCCGATAAGATATGCCGCAATCAATACACTGATTGGCAGAGTCAACGTTTCAAGCATGATATGATGCAGCCTAAAATTAATGATTGCGCCATTATAGGGCTATTTTTTAGATTAGATGCAGGCAATATGGATAAAATTTTTCTAAACGATTTAAAAGTCGACACTATTATCGGTATCTACGATTGGGAACGCCAAGCAACACAAACACTCCGTTTTGATTTTGAAATGGACTGGGACATTCGTGCTGCCGCAGCCAGTGATGATATTTCAGATACATTAGATTACGGCGCAGTCGCACAAGCCGTCGTAGGGTTTGTTGAACGTAGTGAATATCAGCTTATTGAAACGCTCGCAGAGGATTTAGCCGCCCTACTACTCTCTCAGTTTAATATGCCAAAAGTAATATTATCGGTGACTAAACCGGTCAAACTATACGGTCAAAACTTCGCCAAAATTGTCATCGAACGCTCGGCGTAATGCAGACACAGCACCAAACCGGCTATCTGCTAGGCATTGGTAGCAATCTCTCACCGAATAGCAATATTACCGACATTATCGACTCGCTTTTACAGCACTTCCCGCGTTTAACACTCAGCCGTGTCCTCCATATTCCGCCCGTGGGCATGAATAGTCAGCATGATTTTTTGAATATGGCGGTGTTCATTGAAACGGATATTGCGCAAACAACGTTGAAAGGGTTTTGCAATGATATCGAAATCGCGTTGGGCCGAGATCGCACCGACCCTGCCAGAAAGATGAAAGATCGGCCTGCTGATTTGGATATTTTATTTCGTGTGACGCATGAAGAAGATTTTCATCGACCCGCCAATAGCATTACAGATGAATACTTTCTTTACCCGGTGATTGATGAGTTGTTTGCTTACATATCAAACCGACCATGGCGTGCGTTACAGGCCGGTGTTGCACTTCAAGTGGGCGACCTAACGTTTGGAGAGACGGCGACCACCATCGACCGGAATGCTACAGCCCGTTAAAAACGGATTCGTTAAAATACTTTTAACGGCCAAATAAACGGGCTCCGCCCCACCCTCTTTTTTCAATAATGTTTCATCCAACATTTTTTCTATTGTTTCTTCGGTATGCGTTGGGGTAAATAACACTGGGCCCGGCGCGACCGCATTGACCTTGATCTTTGGCCCCCACTTTTTCGCCAATGCCAGCGTCATATTGTGCAGACCCGCTTTTGTGGTGCCATAAATATCGAATGCCGGCGTCGGGTTTTCAACATTAATATCGGTGATATGAATAATATCGGCCGGATCGCCGCCCTCTCCTACCATCATCGCTTCCAAGCTTTGATTAATTAGATATGGCGCCATCATGTGAATCGTAAAAAATTGTTGATATTGCTTGGCTGCTTGCTCCAAATCATCTGACGTTGGCTCAAATGACGATGCATTGTGAATCACCGCTCGAAACTGCTGGCAATGTGCTTTCAACTGTTCGACAAAAGCCAGTATCTGTTCACTATTCGATAAATCCGCTTGTACCGTTGTCATGCCTAATTCAGTTAAGGCTTGGATCTCTGGCGTGCGCGTACGATAATGCGCTATCACGGTATAACCGTCTTGGTGTAAGCGTTGGGCAATATGATACCCCACTCGCCGTCCCGCGCCGGTTACGACCACCGCATTCTCTAATAGCTGATTTGCCATGACTGATTCTGATCCTTTGCTTAATATTGACCCGCTTGCACAAGCACATAGTGATCGATTATTCGCTGTCATTCAACAGCATATTGTCGATGCCGGCGGCAAAATACCCTTTGCCGATTATATGCAGCTTTGTCTTTATACGCCGGGTTTGGGTTATTACAGCGCTGGCAATCAGAAGTTTGGTCAATATGGTGACTTCACCACCGCGCCAGAAATTTCACCGTTATTTTCTCAAACCCTAGCCCGTCATATTCAAGATGTCCGCCAGCAACTGACCGAATTTAATCTACTGGAATTTGGCGCTGGCAGCGGCAAAATGGCTGGTGATATTCTATTACAGCTCGAGAAAGACGGCGCTTTACCCGATCATTATTACATTATTGAAGCAAGTGCTGACTTACAATATAGACAGCGTCAATACTTAGAACAGCATCTCCCAAACCTATTTGAAAAGGTCATTTGGCTAGATCAACTGCCAGAACAGTTTGTTGGCGTGATCGTCGCCAATGAAGTGTGTGATGCGATGCCCATTCATCGCCTGCATTTTGACCAAGCAACATGGCATGAATGTTATGTGACGATTGATGATGGTGTTTTGCAATGGGCTGATGGCCCAATCAGCAATGAAGCATTAAAGCAACGTTCAGACTTAATCTCACGAGATGATTCACAAGTTGATTATTTTGCTGAAGTAAATTTGGCGGCAGAAGGGTGGGTGGCCAGTTTGGCTGATTGCTTACAGCAAGGCGCGATCTTCATTATTGATTATGGCCATGATCGCGGCAGTTACTATCATCCACAACGCAGCCAAGGCACTTTGATGTGTTATTACCAACATCAAGGCCATGACAATCCCCTTATTTTCCCGGGTTTACAAGATATTACCAGCCATGTTGAATTTACTGCTTTGGCAGAAATGGCTCAGTCGTGTGGACTGGATGTTGAGGGCTTTCAAACCCAAGCTGATTTCTTATTGGCGGGGGGGATTACAGAGTTATTGGCTGATCCATCATCTAACGGTGTGACTTTGGATACCTTTCAACAAACGACTGCTATTAAACGGCTGACATTGCCGTCTGAAATGGGGGAGAGCTTTAAGGTTTTGACGTTAACGAAAGACTTGCCAGAGTTGTTGCCGCGGCTTCGGTTGGCGGATCGGCGGTATAGTCTTTAAACTCTTTCGGTTATAATCTTTATCAGTTTGGAACTACGGCGATTTACCGAACAATAGATTAGGGAAGATCAAGCCAATTAACCCTTTCATTCGGGTAAGTAAGGCCTTAAATTTTTAGGAGAACTTAATTGGGTAACGGGACGTTCGGACTTCAAGATGAAGCAACAGTAATAAAAAGCGGCGTAAGAAGCGTCTTTACACCCCATATACCTGTTGATGATGTGAGCCATTTTTTCGGTCGTGAAGATGAAGTATCAAGGCTTGTTAGTGTCATAAATTCACCAGGACAACATATCCTTCTTTATGGTGACAGGGGTGTTGGAAAAACATCACTGGCAAAGACGACTTGCAAAGTCATATTGCAAAAAATACAAAAGGGTGATTTTTTTGAAAAAAGATGTGATTCTGATGATACTTTCTCTTCAATTTTTGAAGAACCTTTAGAAAAATGTGGAATAGACCTTTCCTTTAAAGAAGAAACAAAAACACTCAATCAAGCTGGTGATGCTGGTGTCAATACGGGCTTTCTAAAGGCAGGTGTCACATCAAAGCGTGAAACCACAGAAACAAAGCTCTCAAGCTATAAAACCGAACTCACCCTCCTGGGTTGCGGATCAACTAAAGTCTTTGTCAGGAATAATTCTTATTGATGAGGCTGATGCGATAACTAACAGTTCTGACAAGAAGAAAATTGCAGAGCTGATCAAACAATTAAGTGATGCCAATTCTCCTTTCAAAATTGTTGTCGTTGGAGTAGCCAAAACAGGTGAAGAATTAACTGCTGGCCACCCATCTGTTGAGAGATGCCTAAAAGAGGTTTCTCTACAAAGAATGACTGATGATGACTTAAAAAAGATCATCTTAAATGGTATGAATAAGCTCTCACTCAGGCCTGATGATGTGGTAGTTAATAAAATTGTAGACATTAGTGCCGGCTACCCTCACTTCACTCACCTTGTTTGCTTGAAGTGTGCCGAATCTGCAATCATAAATGGAAATAAACATATAACAAAGGAGACTTTAAAAAGTGCATTAAACGAAGCTGTCAAAGATTCTGAGGGAGCACTTCAAAGAATGCTGGAATCTACGCTTCGAGTCCTGAGCAAACCACAGGAATACAAATTTCTACTATTAACAGCATCATATTGCAATACACCAGAGTTTAGAAGCTCAGAGTTAAGGGACAAGTTGAAGGAAAAATTTAACCTCGACGTTAATTCGACATCATTAAGTCGGCGACTAACAAAATTAACGGATGGAAGGAAGTTAACGATCTTGGAAAAGCCTGCCCGAGGTTGTTTCAAGTTTTCAGACCCAAGAATGCCGAGCTTTTTAAAAATGGCGTTAAATAGTGATGACATAGAAATTTGACAGGTCAAAGAGGAATCAAAGGGTTAATCTAGCTTGGTTCAATAGAAACCGGGTGGGCTTGCTTACCTAACAATATATGCCAAAGTGCCCTTATTCGAAGCCGAGCTTTGAAGAGCTATTTGAGAAAATACGACGAGTGTTTGAGCGTAGCGAGTTTTCGTCGTATCTCAAATAGATTGAAAAGTGAGGGAACCCGTAGGGCATGCATGGGCTGGCCTTTTGTTTGGTTCTGTTTATTTTGGCCACGCACAAATTCGTAGGGAACGAATTTAAACACCGGAGGTGGCCCGAAGGGTGAGTAGCAGGGATGCTACGAATAAAATAAATGAACGCCCCCACGGCAGTGGTATCAAATTAAAGGGATATTACCTAGAACTAACTAGCGGCTAGTTTCCGGTTTCTGTTCCCGACATAACAAAGCCTGCACCGCTTGCCTCGGATCATGCCCTTCAAAGAGAATCTTATACACTTGCTCAACAATCGGCATTTCAATACCCGCTTGTTTGGCCCGCATTAACACTTCACGGGCGGCATTCATGCCTTCAACCGTTTTACCGACTTCTGCGACTGCTTGTTCGACCGTTAAACCGCGACCAATCGCTAATCCTAACTGACGGTTACGACTTTGATTATCGGTGCAGGTGAGGATGACATCCCCGACACCAGATAAGCCGATCATGGTTTCTGTTTCGGCGCCTAAACTGGCTGCAAAACGCAATATTTCAGCCATTCCGCGCGTGATCAAGGCAGCCCTCGCGTTAGCGCCATAGCCTAAGCCATCTGAGATGCCGGCACCGATTGCTAAGACATTTTTTACTGTGCCGCCCACTTGTACGCCTTGCACATCTGATGTGGTGTAAACACGCAGGGTAGGGCGATGCATGGCCGCGGCGAGATCTTGGAAGAAAGCCGGGTCTTTTGATGCGACAGTCATGGCAGTCGGTAAATCTTTGGCGACCTCCATTGCAAAAGAAGGACCTGATATCACGGCTAATGGATGGTTCTCACCCAAAATATCTGCTGCCGTATCGTATAAGAAGCGTCCAGTGTCAGGCGTTAAGCCTTTGGTGGCCCAACTAATTGGCGTACCCGGCTTTAACATCGGTTTGATGGTCTCTAACATGCCTGAGAATGCACTGCTTGGTACAGAGACTAAAACATGTTTTGCGTGCTGTATCGCTTGCGCTAGGTCGGTAACGACTTCTAAGCTGGCAGGGAAGGGCACATTGGGTAAATAACGTTCATTACTATGGCTTTGCTGCATCGCTTTGAGGTGATCAGTGTTACGCCCCCAAAGTAAGACTTCATGACCATTTCTGGCCATGGCAATCGCCAGTGCTGATCCCCACGCACCTGCGCCAATGACTAAGGTAGGAATCAACACTGAGTTTGCCATGCTAAAGCTCCGTTTAGTGTGTTGTTTGCTGTTCAGCCGCTTGTTTCGCTTGTTCAAGCTGATTCATATACAAAGCATCAAAATTAACTGGGGCTAATACTAATTGTGGGAAGCCGCCTTTTAATACTAAGTCTGAAATCACTTCGCGTACATAAGGAAATAGAATATTCGGACAATGATTACCGATCAATGGGCCCATTTCTTCATTGCTGTAGCCGACTAATGAAAAAACACCGGCTTGTTTGACTTCAATTAAGAAAGCCGTTTTATCGCCTAGTTTCGCTGTCACTGTCGCGACTAATGTGACGTCGTGGTTGTTGTCATCGAGTTGCTTGTATTCATTGGTCAGTTGTAAATCGAGTTCTGGCTTCCATTCTTCACGAAAAATTTCAGGTGAATTGGGTGTTTCAAACGAAATATCTTTGGTGTAAATTTTTTGAATGATAAATTGTGGTTGCGCTTTTTCTGTTTCTGCTGCGCCATTTTCTTCAGCCATGATGCTTCCTTAATAAAATAATAGGGTTAAGATTCGGCCAATAGGCCATCTAATTTCTTGGCACGATCTAGGGCGACGAGGTCTGTGTAACCCCCAATCGACTGATCGTTAATAAAAATTTGCGGAACCGTTCGTTGACGGCTTTTAGTCATCATTTCATGGCGTTTCTCAGGATTGGTATCGACACGAATTTCATCGTAACTCACCTTTTTACGCTCCAGTAGTTGTTTTGCCATGATGCAATAAGGACATTGTCCTGTGGAATATACTTCAACCTTTGCCATTACTTTTGCCCTTAAATCTGTAAATGATGCATTAACTAAATAGGGGCAACTTAGCCTCTTTCCAAGTGTTGAGGCCACCTTTTAAGATATAAATAGCCGGCACACCATCTGTTTGTAGCTGTTTTACAACGATGCTGGTATTTTGGCCCATCGCTGGCACAATGATCACTGGCTTGGTCTTGTCTTTCATTGATGCCGTACCGGCAGTAAATGCGGATAATGGCATATTGATTGAGTCAGCAATGTGCTCTTTGTCAAACTCGGCTTTGGCGCGGGTATCAAGAAATACGCCTTTTTTCTGATTTACTACTTGGACCGCTTGGGCTGTATTCACCTTTATGCCGCCACCAATATTGCTACTGATGATGCTGCCAATTAACAATGCTACTAACCCAAAAAACAGGATCCATAAGATCCAATGATTGACCACAAATTCCCCGAAATTTTCCATACTTGACCTTGTTAGACGTTCGTTCTCTGACAGAATCTGTCATTCACTACAAAACATCCTATAATACACGGCATCATCACTCATTTACATGTATTAAGTGATCTCAGATCTTACTAACAATATTGAGGAGTTTTCATGAATCAGTCTCACCGCCCATTAGCCCTGATTATTCTCGATGGATGGGGTTATAGTGACACACCACAGCATAATGCCATTTATGCTGCCAATACACCGGTCTGGGATCAGTTATGGGCTAATTACCCGCATACGTTGATCAGTGCTTCCGGCGAAGGCGTTGGCTTACCTGACGGTCAAATGGGTAATTCTGAAGTCGGTCATTTGAATATCGGTGCCGGTCGTGTGGTGTATCAGGAGTTCACTCGCGTCAGCTTAGCCATTCGTGATCGATCCTTTTTTGATAATGCAACATTATTGCAAGCGGTTAATAACGCCAAACAAGCCGATAAAGCAGTTCATATTCTCGGTTTATTATCGCCGGGTGGTGTGCATAGTCATGCCGATCATATCGAAGCCATGGTCGAAATGGCGGTTAAGCAGGGTGCCAAAAAAGTGTATGTCCATGCATTTCTCGATGGCCGAGATACCCCCCCTAAAAGTGCCCAAGCTTCAATTGATGCAATGGAAGCCAAATTTGCAGCACTTGGTGGCGGCCAATTTGCGTCATTAATCGGCCGTTTCTATGCCATGGATCGTGATCAACGCTGGGAGCGGGTCGAAACGGCTTATCACTTGCTGACAGATGGTATCGCTGACTATGCGGCTAATTCGGCAACGGCAGGACTTGCCATGGCTTATGATCGTGATGAGACCGATGAGTTTGTTCAAGCGACGCGTATTGGTTCAGAAGCCATCAAGATGGAGGAGGGCGATGCCATCGTCTTTATGAATTTCCGTTCCGATCGTGCCCGCGAATTAACCTTGGCGCTAACGGATCCTGACTTCGCTGAATTTAAACATCCAAGGCCATTAAACTTGGCTTCTGTTGTAACATTAACCGAGTATAAAAAAGAATTTACTAATCCTATCGCCTTTCCTTCTGCCTCTTTGAATAATGTCTTAGGCGCTTATTTAGCCGATCAAGGTAAACGCCAATTACGTATTTCTGAAACTGAAAAATATGCCCATGTGACCTTTTTCTTTAGTGGTGGTCGGGAGCAACCCTTTGAAGGTGAAGACCGGATTTTAGTCCAATCGCCACAAGTTAAAACCTATGATTTACAGCCTGAAATGTCTGCGCCTGAAGTGGCTGAAAAACTGGTAGAAGCGATTCATAGTGAAAAGTATGATGCGATTATGTGTAATTTCGCCAATGCTGACATGGTGGGTCATAGCGGAAAATATGATGCGGCTGTTAAGTCAATTGAGGCTTTGGATACCGCATTAGGCCAAGTCTGGTCGGCATTAAAAGCGGCCGGTGGGGAAATGATTGTGACCGCTGATCACGGTAATGCTGAATTAATGCTAGATGAAGCGACGGGGCAAGCTCATACCGCGCACACGACCAATCCTGTGCCATTAATTTATGCTGGCCGCGCAGCACAATGTGCCGAGCAGGGATCCTTGTCTGATATCGCGCCAACAATGCTGTCGTTAATGGGCTTACCTATTCCAGATGAAATGGGCAAACACCTTTTGGTTAAGCTGACATAAAGGCTCAAGCCTGACGTTACTATGTTGACACGTGCTCTATTTTTCGGTTTTTTCTTGGTATTGATATCAACTAAGCTCTGGGCTGAGACTGATTCTGCCCAGCGGTTAGAGGATGTGCAGGCAGAGATTCAATCTCTGTCTGACTCGCTGGATAAAGATAAAAAAGCCCGTTCGACGCTTTATAAGCAACTCAAAAAACAAAGTCAGGCTGTCTCCCAATTAAACCGCGAATTGCGTGATTTAAACCAGCAACTTGCACAAAAGAATAAAGAGCTCGAACAGCTCGAGCAAGCGCAAGATGATTTTCGGCAATCTCATGCTAAGCAGCTTGGTGCATTAAGCACCCAACTTCGGGCCGCTTATCTCACGGCGCAACCCCATTATTTAAAAGTGTTTCTGAATCAACAAGCGCCAGCAAAATTAAGCCGTTCAAGCACTTATTTTCATTACTTTCATGCCGCGCGCCAAACGCAATTGGCAGCAATCAGCGATAGCCTCAATACGCTGGATAATAATAAGGAAGCCTTATTAGCCGCGCGCCAGCAGCAGCAAGCCTTGTATGAAAAATCGCAACAGCAGCAACAAAATTTAAAAACCCAAAACAAACAACGCCTGGCAACGGCCAAAAAGCTCGATAAACGGGTTAATTCACAAGGCGTCCGTGTGGCATCACTTAAAGACGAAGCACAGGCATTGAGAGACCTGCTTCAATCTTTGGCCCAGCAAAAGTCAGTAAAATCCATTTCTAAGCAACCTTTTGCGTCATTGAAAGGTCAACTGACATGGCCAGTCAACGGCAAAGTGATTGCCCGTTACGGTAGTTCGAGAAAGCTTGGTAAATTGACTTGGCAAGGCATTATGATTAAGTCCGTGGCAGGTCGGGAGATTACTGCTGCTGCTGTTGGTCGTGTGGTATTTTCAGACTGGCTCCGTGGCTTTGGCTTATTGCTTATTATTGACCATGGTGATAAATATATGACCCTATATGGTAATAACCAGAGCTTACTCAAAGAAGTAGGTGACACGGTCAACGCTGGTGAGTTGGTTGCTTTAAGTGGCAATCAAGGCATTAAACAATACGCTGGGCTTTATTTTGAGCTGCGGCATCAAGGTAACCCAACCGACCCCGTTAAGTGGCTCGGTAAACGCAGTTAAATAAATTTAGGGAAGGGCTATGAGTTTTTTGAGACGAGATATTGGTTTAATTTCTGCTGGTGCAGTTCTAGGTGCTTCGCTGATATTCGGCCAAATGGTATTCGCTGACAATCAAAGTAATCGCCCTGATATTCCGCTTGAAGAGCTCCGCGCTTTTTCAGAAATTTTCGGCCGTATCAAAAATAATTATGTTGAACCGGTTGAAGACAAAGAATTACTACAAAATGCC
Organism: uncultured Gammaproteobacteria bacterium; assembly: GCA_905479985.1. Classification (GTDB taxonomy): domain Bacteria; phylum Pseudomonadota; class Gammaproteobacteria; order Nitrosococcales; family Methylophagaceae. The sequence continues at coordinate 43,342 of CAJQOM010000032.1, forward strand.
ATTCGCGGCATGTTGTCTGGCTTAGATCCTCACTCTACTTATCTTGATTTAGATGACTTCAAACAGCTCCGTGAAGGGACGTCAGGTGAGTTCGGTGGCCTCGGCATTGAAGTCACCATGGAAGATGGATTTGTTCGTGTCGTCTCACCTATCGATGATACGCCCGCTGCAGAAGCCGGTTTACAAGCGGGTGACTTGATTATCCGTCTCGCCGACAAGCCGGTGAAGGGGATGGACTTACGTGATGCTGTCGAGATTATGCGCGGTAAACCCGGCACTGATTTAGACTTGACGATTATTCGCGAGGGTGAAAATAAGCCGCTTCAGGTCACCTTAACCCGGGCGATTATTAAGGTACAAAGTGTTAAATCTCGTATGCTTGAGCCGGGTTATGGTTATGTCCGAATTAGTACTTTTCAGCAACGCACGGGCGAAAGCTTAAATGATGCTATCGAGCAGCTGAAAAAAGACAATGACGGCACTTTAAATGGCTTAGTGTTAGATTTACGTAATAACCCCGGTGGCCTATTAAATGCTGCTGTGGATGTGTCTGACAGCTTTATCACTAAGGGTATGATTGTCTATACCGACGGTCGTATTCCAGACTCTAAACAAGAGTTTACTGCGAAACCAAGAGATATATTGAAAGGCGCGCCTTTGGTTGTTTTGGTTAACGGTGGCTCTGCGTCAGCCTCTGAGATTGTCGCGGGTGCTTTACAAGACCATCACCGTGCTGTCATTTTAGGCACAAAGACCTTTGGTAAAGGCTCCGTTCAAACGGTTATGCCTTTAACCGATAATACCGCCGTTAAGATGACCACTGCCCGTTATTTCACCCCATCAGGCCGCTCAATTCAAGCGGAAGGTATTGTCCCTGATATCATCGTTGAACGCGTTAAGGTCACTGCTGGCGAAAAGACTGGTTTTGAGCCTTTACGTGAGCAAGACTTATCAAAGCATATTTCGAATGGTAACGGTAAGACAGATGCTGACATTGCGAAAGCCGCGGCAGAGAAGAAGAAAGATGATGCGCCGTTAGCCGTATCGGACTATACCTTATCTGAAGCATTGAATTTATTGAAAGGAATTCACATCCTTAACCGTTAATCAGCTTACTATTACGTTCATTATTTGAGAACAATTAGCACCCTTGATTGTTCTCTCAAAGGGATAGATATGTCTACATCTGAGCTCTCTGCCTTGTCTATTTTGTTGGTTGAACCTTCGCCGACACAATGCAAGATTATCACTTCGCATTTGAGTGAAGAGGGTGTCGAGCACATTGATAGCGTCAGCGATGGAGAAGAAGCTATCGCCTTTATTCAGAAGTACCCGCCAGATTTAGTCATTAGTGCGATGTACTTGCCTGATATGTCAGCAACTGAGCTGTTAACAGAATTACGACACCGCAAAGATTCTGAAGCCCTTAATTTCATGCTGATTTCAAGTGAAACCGCATTTACCATGCTGGATCCTATCCGGCAGGCGGGCGTTGTTGCGATTCTGCCTAAGCCTTTTGCTCACAGAGATTTGCTTCGCGCTTTAAGAACCACCCTCGACTATATCAGCCCTGAAGAGTTGGCTTTAGCCAGTTATGAGGTTGACGAGCTAAAGGTGCTGGTTGTCGACGACAGTATGACCGCTAGGAACCATATTGCCCGAGTATTGGGGAATATGGGCATTATGAACATTACAAAGGCTGAAAACGGCCTTGACGCCATTGCTAAGCTTGCTGATGATGCTTTTGACTTGATTATCACTGACCTTAACATGCCTGAAATGGACGGGCAGCAGCTTATCGAACATGTCCGTCATGAAATAGGCAATACCTATATCCCTATCATGATGATCACCAGTGAGCACGATGCGGCTCGATTGAGTAGCGTGCAACAATCCGGGGTGTCTGCCATTTGTGATAAGCCCTTTGAACCTCAAGCCGTCCGTGAGATTTTGTTTAGGGTACTAGATGAGGCGTAAAATTAAGACGAAGCGTAAATAACAGGCAAAAAAATAGGTCACCGAAGTGACCTATTTTCACATCATCTAATGATGACTCATTTAGAACTCGCCACACTCAACATCAGCCAATGTTTTTGACTTGATGTCTTCAAGAGACGGCAATAAATCATAGGCAATAATGTCTTGGCCTGAATAGCTCTTGTGTGTTTTAATTTTTTCAAGCCACCCTTTGACATTTGGGCGTGAATTCAACATCTCTGCTTCACCAATCACTGACAATAAGTGTAGGTAAGCTGTGAAATGGATATCAACGTAGCAAAAGTCACCCACGATGTATTCTGACGCAATTTTTGCATTCAAAGCATCTAGCGGTGTTACAAGTGCGGCACGGGCTGCTTCAACAGCCGCATTGTCTGCTGCATAACCAGCATCACCCATTGGGCCAATAACAAGCTCTTGCATTAATGTTTCAACATGGGGCTGCACTTCGGTACGGCCGATGTCAATCCAATAGTTTTGATCAGCTAATATGGCAGCATTACGTGGTGCTAAAAAAGTCCCTAAGCCTTTTCCTTCAACAAATACACATGTGCCGTGTTCACCAATAACAACATAATTTGCTTCTTTCAGTGCCGGCAAAATGCCGAGTGGTGAAATTTTGCGATAGTCTTCACTGTCTTGTTGTTTAGCTGACATATCAACAACAGCGGTTTCCGCTTCTATACCTTTTTCAGCTGCCGTTAACATCACTTTTAAGGTATCAGGATCACCAGGGAATCCTAGTAATTGCATCATGTACTGGTTTTTTTTCATCTCGCCGTCACCCTCAGTTTGGGATTCGAACGGTTTTGCAGCAGAGCCAAAATGAAATAAATCACTCATTATTTTTTCCTCCAGATAAGCCGATTAGGCTGCGTTTAATTGTTTTTGTTTAATGTCTTCAAGTGAAGGTAGGCTCGCGTAACTAGGGCGCTGCTTAACTTTGTCATACCATGCTTTGGTATTGGCACGAGAATCAATCATGTCTTGTTTGCCTGCAAGCACTAAGAAGTGTGCGACAGCTGTCCAATGGACATCTGCGTAGCTATATTCACCGACAATAAGCTTTTTGCCTGTCAGGGCAGCATCAAACGCATTTAAGCCGACTTCGACTAAATCGGTGGCATCTGCATCCGCTGTGCTACCAAAGGCAGCAGCATGTAGTAAAGATTCAACGGGAGTGCTAATAGTTTCAGCGACTTGGGCCCAGTAATTTTGGTGGCCAAAGTGCTGGGCTTTTTTCGGGTTCAGGAACCCTTTGCCGCGTGTATCTAAGTAAGCTAAACCCGCTTCTGCTCCAATCGCAACTGCATCGCCTTCTTGTAAGTAAGGATGCTTTCCAAAGGGCGATAAGCCACGGTAGTCCGCTTGATCTTGCTCACCAGCTTGTGTATCGAGCAGTTCCGTTTCTAGCTTGACTTCCTTCTCTGCAGCCATAACTAGGCATTTAACCGTACTCAAGTCTCCTGGAAACCCTCGTAGTTTCATGCCTGCTTCTGCTTTCTTTTTCTTTTTAAAAAGCCCAAACATTTTATTACCTCTTTTTCATTAATATAATCTTAAGCCAGCCACGTAAGCTATCGATGTTAACCAAGCTTTGTGGCTAGTCCTACCCTAAAATTTAGCCGTACTCAAAATGTGGACGTCATTGCTAAAATCTAAATCAACGACATAACAGCTAACAACAATAGCAAAAAGCGGTTATCTCTGACTAGTCTCAACGGCAAATTTATTGAGATAGCGAGCCGCCGTTCAGTACATTGATCCATTATAATAATTGGGGTTAATTGAAAATGAGGTGCTGCAGTTTACACCGGCAAGCCGGCTGAATCTTTTATTCTTTTGCCCTAGGGCTGTGCTTATTTGCGCATAATTTCGACACACGCATAAAAGTTAGGCCGCGTGATGCGGCCTAACCAACGAATATCTTAAAGGTTGAACTTAGAACTCACCACATTCAACATCTTTCATTACTTTTGCTTTGATTTCATCCAATGTTGGTAAGAAATCGTAACTAATAATGTCTTGGCCTGAAAAGCTTTTATGCGCTTTGATACGTTCAAACCAAGCCTTGATATTACTATGTCTAGCAAATAAGACGCCTTCGCCCATCACGGTAAGTAAATGAATGTAGATGGTCCAGTGAATATCAGCATAGGAGTAAACGCCGACAACGAATTCATTCGATGTTAATTGCTCATCGAACGCATCCAATGGATCAGTAAGCGCTTCACGTGCTGTTTGAACGGCAATGTCATTGGTCACAAAGGCAGGATCCGCCATTTGACCACAGACTTTTTGCGTCATTAATGCTTCAATATGTGGCTGGACATCTTCTTTACCTACTTCCATCCAGTACATTTCTGTTGCTAGTACTGCCGCATTACGTGGCGCCAGTCTATTACCTAAACCACGGCCTTCAATAAAGACACCGACACCAGGTTCACCAGCGATGGTGTAGTAAGCTTCTTTTAGTGCTGGCGTCAGGCCAAACGGTGAGATAGCGCGATAATCAGCACTGTCTTGCTCACCTTTTGTCATATCTAAGATACCGCTTTCTACTTCAATGCCTTTTTCTGCTGCTGTTAACAGACATTTTAAGGTCTCTACATCGCCCGGGAAGCCAAGCAACTGCATAATATATTGTGTTTTCTTCATCTCGCCGTCACTACCGTAACGATCATCTGCATCTAATGCTTTGGCCGCAGAGCCATAATGAAATAAATCAGCCATTTTGTTTCTCCTCGTTAGTTATGATCAGGCGACTGATCTAAGTTGTTTGTTTTTGACATCATCTAATGATGGTAAACCCGCGTAGCTACTCCGCGCTTTTACTCTGTCAAACCAAGCACTGAGATTACTGCGCGATGCGATCATGTCTTGCTCTCCTGCGAGCGTTATCATGTGCGCTACGGCTGTCCAGTGAATATCTGCGAACGAATACACGCCAATGATATATTCTTTGTTATCAATAAATCCGTTCAATTCATCTAAGACGATTGCAATTTGTGCTCTTGCAGCATCTAAATCACCACCTTCAATGTCATAAAGGCTTGCTTTAACCAACGTATCAACGGCAGGCTCACATAGCTTTCTCGACACTTGGGCCCAGTAATTTTGCTGACCAAATAATTGTGCTTTTGGTGGATTTAATAAGCCACCTTGACCTCGCACATCGAGGAATGACAAGACTGCATTAACGCTCGTTGTTGAATAATCGCCTTCTTCCAGATAGGGATACTTGCCGAATGGTGATAACGCTCGATAGGCTTCTTGATCACAAGCACCACCTAAAACATCAAGTACTTCTACGTCGAGTTTTACTTTCTTTTCTGCTGCCATCAGCAAGCATTTACAGGTGTTAGCATCCCCCGGGAAACCTCTCATCGTCATGCGTAATTCTTTCTTTTTCTTTCTAAAAAATGGCATATTTAACCCCTTCCTATCTCAAATTTATGTCTGAAATTATCAAATCGAGATGCAATCCTCCTTTCACACATCGATCGAACCCTTGTCTCGATTCGGCCTCACAAATCAGTCTTAATGACGGCTTGCCTGCTATCGATATCTGTTAACTTCTTCAGATAGGGCGCAACGTTAGCCTTCAAGATTCAGAACGGCCTATACGTATAAACACCACAATAACGAGGTGTTTTTAACCTTTGTAAATGTAATGTTATTTAACCCTTTGAATACAAGGCCTTTTTAACCACAGTATTTTTGTGGGTTATTACTAAAAATAAGCTTATTTTTTATTTAAAAACAACGGTCTCATAGATATTTAATCTCGACTATTCCGCTGGGTTATTAGCTTAATAACTATTGATTCTGACCAATTTAATACCACTTTAGTCGTCTCACTCTGTTAACCAACCTTGCTAAATGACACGGCTTCCCAAGCTCACTCACACGCTGAATTCCCATCTCGTAAGCGTGATAAGCTTATTTTTATGTTTGGTAACGATCCCTTATTTATTTTTTTATTGGCCTCTCTTTTTCTGGCGATAACGCCCGGGCCAGATAACCTTTTTGTCTTAATGCAGTCTGCTGTTTACGGTTATAAAACGGGAATCTTTATTACGCTTGGCCTGTGTACAGGGCTTATTTTTCATTCCGCGGCGGTTGCGCTTGGTTTGGCCACTGTGCTGCAAACATCACCTTTTGCCTTTCCCTTATTGAAGGTTTTTGGCGCTAGTTATTTGCTATACCTTTCATGGCAGGCCTATCGAGCCGCTAACGTCGGTTTATCACTTCAGGCTGTTGTACCTTTAACGCCGTTTCAGTTTTACCGACGTGGCATTATTATGAACATTAGTAACCCCAAGATCGGGCTGTTCTTTTTGGCTTTTTTGCCCCAGTTTATCGTTGTTAAGCATGGTGAACTGGCAAGCCAAATTATGTTGTTAGGTGGCATTTTTATTGTGATTGCGTTCATTGTAATGACCTGCATCGCCCTCATTTCAGGCTCACTCAGCAACTGGCTTATGTCATCCCCAAAAGTTCAGAAAATCATGCACCGTCTGACTGCAATTGTATTATTAGGTCTTGCCTTACATATCCTATTGTTAACACAATAAAATACAAATGCCTGACCAATTTCATTCCACCATTCAATTTTGGGTATAAGCAATGACTCCCCGCTATCAGAACATTATCGATTTTTGGTTTACAGCCTGTAGTCCACACCAGTGGTGGCATAAAGACTCTGATTTTGATCAACTTATTCACGATCAATTTGCTGATCTTCACCGGCAAGCAAGACAATGCGAACTGCATCGTTGGAGAACAAGCGCACAAGGCCGCTTAGCAGAAATATTGATCCTTGATCAATTTTCAAGGAATCTGTTCCGGGATTCGCCACTTGCTTTCGCTTATGACGCTATGGCGCTCGCTTTAGCACAAGAGGCTATTGCGTTAGGGGCTGATAAACAGCTCACGCCCCAAGAACGATCTTTTCTTTATATGCCCTATATGCATAGTGAGTCTTTGACCATCAACCAACTTGCTGTCTCATTATTCGAGCAGAATAATAATCCTGACAGTCTTGAATTTGAAATGAAACACCAGCGTATTATCGAACGCTTTGGCCGTTACCCGCACCGCAATGCAGTCTTAAAAAGGCCATCAACGGACGAAGAATTGGCCTTTTTGGAACAGCCCAACTCTGCCTTTTGACCGCCAGCACTGTGCATCGCTTGTTGAATTTGTACCGCTAAGTCTGCTTGTAGCTGCGTTGTACGTTCTCGGTTTTGGCATAGGGCACTTCTAAAACCCAAATAGTCTGCCCCTAAAAATTTCAGCTCGGCAATATCTTCATAGCGCAGTGCGCCTGCTAAGCCACACAGCATGTCATATTGCTCAGCCTCATTGATAAAGGCATTAATTTGTTGCTGGTTCCAATGATCTCGTAAATGCCGACCATCTTTAATAGCAGTATCGACCATCACGCCTTGAAAGCCGCTTTGCTTTAACACCGATATCACATTTTGACCGGGCATCTTATCGGCAAATAATACCGCAATAACCGGTACTGGAAGTTTTTCGATCGTCGTCGCCATGGCTTCAATACATCCCATCAGGTGCAGATCGGGAAAAAGACCGACTTTGACATAGTCAACACCTGATGTTGCCATTGCGACCATGGCAGGGTTGATTACCGCCGCTTGCATGGGCAAATCACCTATTGTGGCGCTGGTCTGACAGCGTTTTGATACTAAGCCCACGATCTGGGCCACAGACGTGATGTCTAAGGCGCCTAACGCACCTTGTGACGGGTTTTTTATATCTAAGATATCTGGCAGTGTAGGGAGGAGCGTTTTCGCCTCTTCAAGCGACTGTACGCTTGCTAACCATTTAGTCATGTGTCAATTCAATACCGTAATCTTCTATCTTGTCCATCAACCAGCCCCAAGCCTCATGTTCACGATCGCCTGCTGTTTTATCAATCGCTATTTTAAGATAGCTAATTTCTTGTTGGACTTTTTCAACCGGTAACATCTGTAAGCGGCTGGTTAATACCGCTGCTTCAATCACGGCATTTTGAGCGCGATTAAACCCTCGGAAGGGGCGATGCGTAATTTCTTTTATGATACTGCCCGTAAAACGCGCACGCGGATCAGTGTCGTCAAAGTCCACCAGTTCAAGTTCAATATGGGCCAATGCTTGTTCAAGGTATTGACCCTCTATTTGCTGACAGGGCAGGGTGGACCAGTTTCTACGGCCTGTTAATGCGCCTGCAAAAACACGTACATCATCGGTAAAATTAACCGTACATTGGCGATGACGTTTTAAATTGTTATAGGTTGCCGACGGTTTAAAAGGCTGGATAATGATTTGAGCTTCGCTTTCCGTGATCCCCATTGGAGCTGAATGGGCCATGCCTTCTTCTGATAATGTGGTCACGATGACTTCATAAATTTTTTTATTCTGCTGTGCCACACTTTTTTCCTGTTGTCATTGTTGTGCC
>CAJQOM010000033.1 GCA_905479985.1 uncultured Gammaproteobacteria bacterium
GGGCTATCACGTCACCACCGCTAAAGACGGTAACACCGCACGTGCCCATCTTGCCGAACGACTACCCCAGCTTGTCTTATTAGACATTTGGATGCCAGACATTGATGGCATCAGCCTACTACGAGAGTTTAAACAACAAGAGCCACATCTAGCCGTTGTAATGATGTCAGGTCACGGCACCATTGAAACCGCCGTAGAAGCAACGCGTCTTGGTGCCAGTGATTTTATTGAAAAACCACTTTCAACAGCAAAACTACTACGTGGTGTTGAAACAGCTTTAGCCAATCAACTGAAATTGGCGGCTACCAAGCAACATCAAGTGCAAGAACCCGTCGGGAAAAGTCCTGAAACTATCTTACTCCGTAAACAAGCACAGCGCGTTGCTAAGCACGCCATGCCTATTTTACTCATCGGCGAAGGTGGCACCGGAAAACGCTGTTTTGCCCATTATTTACATTCTTTAGGGTCATACGCTGAAGGTAAATTCATAGAGCTGTCTGCAGACAGCTTCCCCACCGACAGTCTCAAGCTGTCCTCCCTTGCAGAAAACAACTGTCTCTACCTTAATGATGTTTCCAAGCTTGATGAAAAAGCACAAAAACTGCTGTTACACCTCCTAGAAAATGGCAAGCTAAACTACTGCCAACTGATTTTTGCAAGTCAACATAACCTAGAAGAAAACGTCACCAACGGCCTTTTCCATGAAGCCCTATTGTATAAAATCAATAGCATTTCATTGCACATCCCAAGGCTTGTCGATCACATTGAAGATATTCCCGAATTAATTCATCACTTCGTCGATCAATACACCTCGGAGAATCAACTGCCCTATCGCCACTTCACGGTTGCCGCTCAAAACCGGCTTAGAAACTACCCATGGCCCGGCAATGTCATCGAATTAAGAAACATCATTCAACGTCTGTTGGTACTGGGTAAAGGCGACGATATTGACGAAGCCGATATTGAACAAGCCCTCACGCCATCAAAAGAAGATCAAAAAACCAGCAACACCATTAACTACGAATTACCGCTAAGAGAAGCCCGCGAACAATTCGAGCGTATTTACTTACTCTACAAACTACAACAAACTACCGGTAATGTAGGTAAAGCAGCGAAACTGGCCGGCATGGAACGCACCCACCTTTATCGCAAACTCCGCTCCTTAGATATCGACACTAAACAGACTTAGGAACACATATGAAAATTCTTATTCTCGGTGCAGGTCAAGTTGGCTCCTCAGTCGCCGCCAGCCTTGCCCGTGAAGACGATGATATTACGGTTGTCGATCAAAGCAGCGAGCTGCTTGAGCGTTTGCAAGATCATTACGATATTCGTACCGTCCAAGGAAAAGCTTCTCACCCTGACGTCCTTGCCAGAGCTGGCGCAGAAGATGCCGATTTAGTACTCGCTGTCACCAACAGCGATGAAACCAATATGATCGCCTGCCATATTTGTCACACCCTCTACCAAACACCGACCAAAATTGCCCGGATCCGCAGCGGCGCCTATATCTCAACCCCTGAGTTATTTAGTCCAGAAAAAATAGCCATCGACATGCTGATCAGCCCAGAGCAAATTGTCACCGAATATATAGAACGTTTAGTAGAGCATCCCAACGCACTGCAAGTCCTTAATTTTGCCGATGGCAAAGTCCAGCTTGTCGCCGTCAAAGCATTCCATGGCGGCCCGCTAGTGGGTAGCCCACTCAAAGAACTACGACAGCACATACCTAAAACAGATACCCGTGTTGCCGCCATTTTTAGAGATGGTAGCCCTATCATCCCGCAAGCAGAAACCATTATTGAAGCAGATGATGAAGTCTTCTTCATCGCAGCAAAAGAAGACACTTTATCCGTCATGGGCGAACTACGTCGACTCGACAAGCCCTATAAACGCATTATCCTTGCTGGCGGCGGCAACATCGGTGCCCGACTCGCCAAAGCACTCGAAAACGATTACCAAGTCAAAATTATCGAATCGAACCCCCAGCGAGCCGAAGCCCTATCAGAAGAACTCAGCAACAGCATCGTCTTACTCGGTGATGTCGCCAATGAAGAACTGCTCATCGAAGAAGATATTGATAACGTCGACCTATTCTGCTCCCTGACCAATGATGACGAAGCCAATATCCTATCGGCCATGCTGGCAAAACGCCTCGGCGCCAGAAAAGTCCTCTCATTAATAAACCGTGCAGCTTATGTTGATCTCGTAGAAAGTGGCAGCATCGATATCGCCCTATCTCCACAACAAGCGACCATTGGTAGCCTACTCGCCCATATCCGCCGTGGTGATATCGTCGCCGTTCATTCATTACGCCGCGGTGCCGCAGAAGCGTTAGAAGCCATCGCCCATGGCGACAAAAAATCCTCGCTCGTTGTTGGCCGTAGCATCCGCGAAATTAAGCTCCCGCCCGGTACAACTATTGGCGCCATCGTACGTGGCGATAATGTCGTCATCACCCACCATGACACGGTGATAGAAGCCGGTGACCACGTGATTTTATTCCTAATCAATAAACGTTATATCACCGAAGTAGAACGCCTGTTTTCCGTCGGCATCACCTTCTTTTAAAGCAATGGCCGATATCGACACGTCATTAAAAAACAACTTTTTGATAGCCATGCCATCCTTAAATGACCCTTTTTTTCATCAATCCGTCGTTTATCTCTGTGAACATTCAGACCAAGGGGCAATGGGGCTCATTATTAACCGCCCAAGTAATCTCACATTAAGCGAATTACTCGATCACATTGAAATCCCCCATCAACACACCACAGCGAGCAAAACCCCTATTTTATTGGGTGGGCCTGTCGCTAAAAACCAAGGCATGGTGCTACACGACTCTCCTGACGACCTTGAAACCAGTGTCGCAATTTCAGATAATATTTTCCTCAGCGGCTCAACCGACATGCTCAAATCGATCGCCGACCAAGCAGGGCCAAAAAACATCCTTGTCACCCTCGGCTATGCCAGCTGGTCTGCCGGCCAATTGGAACAAGAAATTGCGCATAATGATTGGTTAAACGTCACCGCAGACGACAACATTTTATTTCACAGTTCAGGACAAACCGCTTGGCAACAAGCCGCTGCATTATTAGGGATCGATATCCGACTCATTTCTGACAACGTGGGTCACGCATGAGCCAACCTCGCACTTTACTTGGTTTTGATTTCGGCATGAAAAACATTGGCGTCGCTGTCGGTCAAGAGCTCACACATACTGCCAGCCCACTCACGGTCATCAAAGCCCGAGAAGGTATTCCCAACTGGGAGCACATCCAAGCACTGCTCGATGAATGGCAACCACAACAACTGATTGTCGGCCTGCCGCTTAATATGGACGGCACCGAACAAGAAATGACCGCTGCCGCAAGACGGTTCGGCAATCGCTTAAATGGCCGTTTTCATCTTCCCGTCGACTGGCAAGATGAACGGCTTACGACCTTCGAAGCACTCGACCAACTTGGCATTCAGAGTAAAATGCAGTCTAATAACCGCGATGATGTTGATCGCATCTCCGCCCAACTTATTCTTCAATCATGGTTGAACGAACAATGACAACGCCAATAGAACACATTGACATTGCACAAACACTGCAATCCATGGCCGAAGATATTCGCATCAGTCTCGGCGGCAAACAGCCCTTACTTATCGGTATTCATAGTGGTGGGGTCTGGGTTGCTAAAGCCTTAGCAGAAATATTAGGCGCCGACTTTTTTGATAGCACACTTGGTACGCTCAACATCGCCTACTACCGTGATGACTTCACCCGCATCGGCATGCATCCGCAAGTCACGCCCTCTGACCTGCCTTTTGCTGTTGATGACCGCCAGCTACTTCTCGTTGACGATGTGCTACACAGTGGCAGAACCGTGCGCGCCGCCCTCAATGAAATCTTCGATTATGGTCGGCCCGCTGCCGTCACATTAGCAGTATTAATCGAACGCGATGGCCGCGAACTACCAATCCAACCGGATATCGTCGGACAAACCATCGAACTCACCCAGAACCAACAAATCAAATTGATCAACAACCCTGGCCTAGAACTCGAATTAAAAGACCATGAGGGTCCAGCATGACACACCACCAGTTGACTGAAAATGGCCAGCTCAAACATTTCCTCACCATTGAAGGTCTCAAACGCGATCTTTTGACCGAAATAATGGATCGCGCCGAACAGTTTTCAAGCATCTCTGGTCGCCAAGTTAAAAAAGTACCCTTGCTCCGCGGCAAGACCATCATGAATCTGTTTTTTGAAAACAGTACCCGCACCAGAACCACCTTTGAGCTTGCGGCAAAAAGGCTCTCTGCTGATGTCATGAACCTCAACATCAACACTTCCGCCACCTCAAAAGGTGAAAGCCTGCTTGATACCCTGCATAACCTACAAGCCATGCACACCGATATGTTTGTCGTCAGACATAGCCAAAGTGGCGCAGCTGAATTCATTGCCCAACACGTTGCCCCGCATGTCAGTGTCATTAACGCCGGCGATGGCTGTCACGCCCACCCGACCCAAGCCATGCTCGACATGTTTACCATCCGTCGCCACAAACAGCATTTCCCTGATCTCCGCGTCGCCATTGTCGGAGACATTCTCCATTCACGCGTCGCCCGATCACAGATCCAAGCCCTCTCCACACTCGGTGTCGGTGAAATTCGCGTCATTGGCCCAAAAACATTATTACCTGCAGATAGCCAAACCCTTGGTGTTCATGTCTATCACGATATGGCAGCCGGGCTACAAGATGTCGATGTCATTATCACCTTAAGGCTCCAGTTTGAACGTATGCAAGGCGCATTATTACCCAGTGCAAACGAGTATTTTACAAGCTACGGCCTTACTGAAGACAAATTAAAACTCGCCAAACCAGATGCTATCGTCATGCATCCCGGCCCGATCAATCGCGGCGTTGAAATCGCCTCAACCGTCGCCGATGGGCCACAATCCGTCATTCTCGAGCAAGTCACCCATGGCATTGCTGTTCGCATGGCCGTAATGTCGATGGCACTGGGATCACACTCAGAACAACAAGAGACCAGTGCATGAAGCTCAGCATTATCAATGGCCACCTTATCGACCCAGCCAATCAAGTCGACGCCAAACAAAACCTCTATCTCGATAATGGCCGGATCATGGCCATCGGCCAACAACCCGAAGGGTTTATCGCAGACCAAACCATTGATGCCAGCAATCTCATTGTTTGCCCAGGTCTCATTGAGCTGTCCGCACACTTAAGTGAATCAGGCCAACATCATACTGCCAGCATCGCCAGCGAAACCAAAGCCGCGATTAAAGGTGGCATCACATCCCTCTGCATTCCACCCGATCACGATCCTATTATTGACACGCCAGCCACAGTCGACCTTATCGAAGATCAAGCCGCAAAAGCAGGACATGCCCATGTTTATACCATTGGCGCGCTCACACAAGGCTTACAGGGCGAATTACTCAGTGAAATGCTGGCACTCAAACAAGCCGGTTGCCTTGGCGTCAGTAATGGCCTCAACCCCATTCAAAACACCCTCGTTTTACGTAGAGCAATGGAATATGCCGCCACACTCGATCTCACCCTATTCATCAATGCCGCCGATCCCTGGTTACAATCCCAAGGTTGTATTCATGAAGGCATGGTCAGCTCACGACTCGGCTTAGGGGGCATTCCTGAAGCCACAGAAACCATCGCCATCGCTCGCGACATCTCATTAATAGAGCAAACCGGCGTCAGCGCACACTTTCATAGCATTTCCAGTGGTAAAACCATTGGCATGATCAAAGACGCCCAAGACAGAGGCCTCCCCATTACCGCGGATGTCAGCCCACACCACTTACATTTAAGCGAACATGACATTGGCAATTACGACAGCCTAAGTCATGTGATGCCCCCGCTACGTAGCACGCGAGATCGCGAACAACTACAACAAGCCGTCAGAGACGGCGTCATCACCGCCATCAGCTCGCATCACCGACCTTTAGATAATGATGCCAAACTCGGGCCTTTCGCAGAAACTAAGCCGGGAATCTCAGGCCTAGAAAGCCTACTCTCTCTCACGCTAAAATTAGTCGAAGACGAAGAGCTTTCATTACAACAGGCGATCGCAAACCTGACACAACACCCCGCCCAAATTTTAGGTATCGATGCCGGACACTTATCCATCGGCGCACAAGCCGACATCTGCCTCATTAACCCGCATTCAGAATCAGAATGTCAGCCCGAACACTTCATCAGCACTGGCAAAAACAGCCCCTTTAACGGCTGGCATTTTAACCATGACGTCGCTTACACCATCTTAAATGGCAATATCTCTTACCAAAAGGGATAAAAAGGCCCATCTTCATGTCATAGTAATAACTATCCCATCCTAGGAGAAATACCATGATGCTAAAAAGAACACTGCTAATCTTCGTCATCCCGCTGTTACTACTATCAACAGGCTGCGCCAGAAATTTACAAGGCGATGTCTATTCCCGCGACGACGCCAGACAAACCCAAACCGTACAATACGGCACGATTGAAGATGTTCGGCTAGTGGTCATTGAAGGTACAAAATCGCCAATAGGATCTATCGCAGGTGCCGCAATAGGCGGTATTGCTGGTAGTGGTGTTGGTGGCGGAAAAGGCTCACAAGTCGCAGCTGTTATTGGTGCCGTTGCAGGTGGCTTAGCGGGTGCAGCAGCTGAAGAAGGCCTAACGAAATCGCAAGGTGAAGAACTTGTCATCCGTATCGCCAATAGCAATAAAATTATCGCCATTGTACAAGCCCATAATCCAAGCAGAGTCTTTTCCATTGGTGACAGAGTAAGGCTCATGACCGTTAACGGCGAAGTCCGTGTTGCCCAATAGAAGATAAACCTACGAACTTAAAATCACATTGTCCAAAGTCCGGCATCACTCGACTCTCGGCCCATGCATCAAAACATTGGCCGAGATAGAAGGTGCTTGGACCGTTAACCAAGCAAAATACTGCCTAGGAAGGCCATAATAACTGATGTCAAAACCACAACTTTACGCCCTCGATTTCGATGGCGTCATCTGCGATAGTGCTCTTGAAACCAGCATCACAGGCTGGAAAGCCGCCCGGCAACATTATTGGCCTAAAATGCCCGAACACATCCCGGCTGACCTAATCGAACAATTCAAGTTTGTTAGGCCAGCGCTGGAAACAGGCTACGAAGCGATTCTCATTGTAAGATTATTGTTTGAAGGCGTTAGCCCTGAAGCCTTACTCAATGACTTCCCGCATAGAATAGAAAGCCTCATTAGGCGAGATCAGCTCGACACCGACAAACTCAAACAACGCTTTGGCAGCACCCGCGATCAATGGATAGCAGACGACCTAGATAATTGGCTCGCCATGAACCCGCTCTTCTGTGGCGTTCAAGAGAAATTAGCTTCTATCGACAATCAACACTGCTTCATCATCACCACCAAACAAGAACGCTTTGTTGAGAAAATACTGTCAGCCAACGACATCTCAATACCGCGCGAACAAATCTTTGGGCTCGAACGTAGTCTCAGTAAACAACAAGTCTTAAGACAACTACAAGATGATCACCCCAGCCACCCCATCGTCTTTATAGAAGACCGGCTTCCCACCTTAATCAATGTCATGAATGATCATGATCTAAAAGCCATTCATTTGTTACTCGCAGACTGGGGTTACAACACTGCACAAGACAAACAAAAAGCCACTGAACTCAAACTTAAACAAATTGACCTCAGCAGCTTTTCAGCACTTTAACTTAAAACTTCACCTCAATACCGCCGCCCCAACCATATTGATCGTCACGACTGCCCACCAGTGAAACCCGTTTATTAATCTCGTAATCTAACTGCAGACGGTACTCACGATCGGTATTAACCTCCCATTCGAATGACGCTCGATTCGTTAACTGTAGCTCACTGCTCAAACCCAGGCGACCATGCCCTTCACTATCCAGTCGAAAGTCAGCCTCAATCAATAACGGCAATAAATAATGTGCACCGACGACGGCTATGTTGTCGACATCATCATCTTCACGCTCAAACTGACCACCGACATAAAGTTCAAAAAAACGATTAAAGCTACGCTCATAAACGGCTTCAATTTCATATTCACCTTCATAATTCCAGTCATATTCAACATTGACCGCATTACGCGTATTCTCAGCCCGCAGTTCACCACCAGCAAAATGACTTTGCACGGCTGTATCAGCAAAATAATACCAATGTCGATCTGAATACACATTCGATAAATAATCCTTATCAAGCTGTGTGCTAGCCTCATAACTGACAACGCGTGTCATACCGGATTTCATATGGTAAAGATTATGACAGTGGAAAAACCAATCCTTTTCTTCATTCGCTAAAAATTCAATTGTCACCGTCTGCATTGCTGGCACGCTCACCGTATGCTTAAGCGGAGAACGGTCACCTTGGCCATTTAACACCCGAAAGAAATGCCCATGAAGGTGGATTGGGTGGGCCATCATCGTTTTATTTTCCAACACAAACTGCACCGTCTCACCTTGGCGAATCATGATCTGGCTACTCTCGCTCAGCACTTTATTATTAAATGACCAAGCATAGCGTTCCATGTCGCCTGTCAAAGCTAACTGAACCGTTCTTTTGGGATTAGCCGGGTTAAAATGGGTTGGTGTAAGCGAGCGTAGTAGTTCATATTCCATCATCTGAGTTGCTGGCACCTCAGCCTCTTCAACACGATGGCCCATTGCAGCATGATCCATTTTATTCATCCCTGCATGGTTGGCGTGATCCATCTCACCATGCATCGCATGATCCATCATCATCGGCTCAGGCTTTGGCATTGTTGGCGCAGCCATCAATACGCCTTTACCTAAAATCACACTGCTATAGCCCGTACCATCTTGTGATGTCGCTCTAAATTCATATGCCCCTCCGTCCGGCACTGTCACAATCACATCATAGGTTTCAGCAATTGCCAATCGTTGACGCACCACATCAAAAGGCATCACATCGACGCCATCTGCCGCCACAATCGTCATCGGACCACCAGCATAAGCCACATTGAAGTAGCTTGATGCCCCAGCATTAATCAACCGCAACCGAACTGTCTCACCCACTTTAATATTAGGAAGAGCAAACGTTCTTTGTCCATTTACCAAAAAAACATCATAGCCAACATCCGAAATATCCATCGGGCCCATTCGCATCAACGCCCCATCTAATCGATGCTTAATCGCCTCTGAGCCGGACTGAATCACTTTAGCCCAAGACTGCACACTGTCCTTTTTTAAAGCGTAATAATCATCTGACTTTTTAAGGTTATGCATCACCTGATTCGGGTCTTCATCAGTCCAATCAGACAACACTACAACAACATCATGATCCGCTTCAACCTGTTCCCCCTGTTTCGGATGAAAGACTAAGGCGCCATAAACACCACGCTGTTCCTGTAAACCAGTGTGAGAGTGATACCAGTAAGTACCATGGTGAATGATTGGGTATTCATAAGTAAGTGAGGCGCCCGCAGCAATCGGCGGCGCCGTCAAATAAGGTACACCATCTTGATCATTCGGCAATAAAATCCCGTGCCAATGCACCGAGGTTTCAACATCCAACTTATTATGAAATGTCACACGTAAGGTATCACCGACGGTCGCTTCAAGTGTCGGCGCAGGCAACGTGCCACCCACCGTCATGGCTTGAATCGACTGACCCGTAAAATTAACGGTTTTGTAATCAACATCAAGCTCATATTCAATCACTTTCGCCCACACCGCACTGGTGCTAAACAGCATCACCATCAACCACACCATTTTAATCATGTTATTCATCTTTTTTCCTTCCCAAATACCAAAACAGCCATGCCACGCAAAAGACACAGACTCAATACTAGGAAAGGGGTTATAAACGAAAACGCTGAGTAGTTAAGACAATACTAGGAGGAGGGCGAGAAGCCGCGTCCCAAACTGATCGAACAGTTACTTCAAGAAAAGCGTCCGCTTTAAACAACTCAGAACCATAGCCTGAAGCCGTTAATTCATCACTTTTAAAATCTGTTTTTTGGAACGAAGAATCATGCTGAATAAGCGGCACATCAACGCCAGCACAGTCCTGAAGAAGCATGACATCCGAAGTCTGCTGACCTTGATGATCAGCACAAGGCTGTACATCAGATTGAATAACAACTGTTTCGTGTCCACAGTCAGGCATTGCACATGCCAAATAAGGCATGCACACAAGAATTATGAGCAACTGAGTTAAAATTTTTCTCATCAACTAAGCCAAAACCACTTCATTAATACCGACGCAATAATAGACATCATAACCCTGATATCGTTCATAGCAAAGGCGTGGGTTTAGAAAGCGAATCGCTCAGTATCAACAACAAGAATGAGCTTTGGACAATGGGCTGAAAAGCACATTAAAAGAATAATGGCGGAGCGGACGGGACTCGAACCCGCGACCTCCGGCGTGACAGGCCAGCATTCTAACCAGCTGAACTACCGCTCCGCACTGACTTACTCGCCAAAGACCTTGGCAAACAAGAAGCGAGGAGAATACAGTAATTATGATCCACGTGAAACATTAATTTACTGAAGCTACCAAAACAGCCATTTTTATACCTACCTCCCAAAATGGAAACACCCAACTCACTAACACAACAAAATTGTCGCTATACTGAATAAAAAACGGGGATTTATGGATAACTCAAACGTACAAGAAAACAATTTGTATGAAAGGATTCAAAGACTTAATACCGAGCTGACCCACTCTAGGATGGAGTCGGAAAACTACGCCAACGAACTTTCACAAAGTGAAGAACGGTTCGCCCTTGCCATGCAAGGCGCAAACGATGGGGTGTGGGATTGGAATCTCGAAACAGATGAAGTTTATTATTCTCCTCGCTGGAAAAGCATGCTTGGCTATGATGAAAACGAGCTTAAAAACACGCTCGCTACTTGGGAAATGCTCGTCCATATCAAAGACAAAGACTACGCCTTAGAACAGGTTAAAAATTGTATTTCAGGCGATGAAGGTGCCTTCGAAGTTGAGATGCGTATGCATCATAAAAAAGGCCACATTGTTCATGTTTTGTCCCGAGCCATTTTAGTTCGACACCGACAAGACAATAAACCGATTCGCTTAGTTGGCACCCATGTCGACATAACAGAGCGCAAAAAAACGGAAGCCTTGAGTGACAAACACGCCGAAATTTTAGAAATGATCGCAATAGGTCGCAAGGCTACCGACATCTATAATGCGATTGCCTTAATGTATGAAGAACGCCACTCAGGCTTACGCTGCTCAATGCTTGAACTCCATGGTAATAAACTGCTACACGGTGGTGCGCCCAGTCTACCAGCAGCCTATTGTGAAGCCATAAACGGCATCGAGTTTGGCCCTGATGTCGGCTCCTGTGGTACCTCAACTTATACTGGCCAACGCGTCATTGTCGACAATATTGAAACAGACCCAAAATGGGCAAAAATCAAAGATTTTGCACTGCCACATGGCATGAAATGCTGCTGGTCACAACCCATTAAAAACTCATCTGGTAAGGTCCTCGGCGCTTTTGGTATGTATTACAATCACACCGCATTTCCAAATGAAGAAGAATCAAAAGATCTCAGTTCTGCAGCTCACCTTGCCAGTATCGTGATGGAGCGAGATCAAGCTCAAAAACGGATACGTACCTTAGCCTATACCGATGAGCTAACCCAGTTACCGAGCCGTGCTTCTTTTTATCAAACCCTCGAAAAAACAATCGATGCCGCTAATCGATACGATCGGCATTTCGGCGTCCTCTATCTAGATTTAGATAACTTTAAAGGCATTAATGACAGCCTCGGCCATGACGCCGGGGATCAGCTACTCAAAACCGTTGCCACGCGTTTAAAAGCCACCTGCCGCGAAATAGACTTTGTTGCACGACTCAGTGGCGATGAGTTCTGCATTATTGCAGAGGGAAGTGATGATTACTCCACCACTGAAGTAGCAAAACGTTGTCTTAAAGCCATCGCCCAACCCTTAGAACTTCATACCAGAAATATCACACCAGCCTGCAGCATCGGCATTGCCCACTACCCTGATGACGGCTCAGATATACCGACCTTATTAAAAGCAGCAGACATCTCTCTTTATGCCGCTAAAGAAAGTGGCAAAAATCAATATTCGTTCTACAATCCAGAATTGAGCCAAAAAGCAGAGTATCGTTTCAAGGTTGAACACCACCTCCGAGAAGCCATAGAAAAACATCAGCTAACGCTAGCATATCAGCCCAAAGTTAATGTCTCTACAGGAGACATTATTGGCGTCGAAGCATTATCACGTTGGCATCACCCCGAACTAGGCCATGTATCTCCGATTGACTTTATCGCCACCGCAGAAAAGATCGGGATGATAAAGCCCTTGACCGAATGGGTATTAATGACCGCTTGTAATCAACTAACAGAATGGGAGAAACAAGGCTTTCATAACCTCCGCATGGCCGTTAATATTTCACCCAGCCACTTCCTCGATAAAGCATTAGTGCCCCTCATAAAACAGACCTTTGAAAAAACGGGCATTAACCCAGAAAATCTAATATTAGAAGTCACCGAAAGCGTCGCTCAAACAGATGAACGTAACCTCGCTATCTTTAAAGATCTAAAAGACCTCGGCATACAATTAGCCATTGATGATTTTGGGACGGGCTATTCATCTTTTGCTTCCTTAAAACACCTAAATGTCGACTATTTAAAAATCGACAAATACTTCATTGATGACATGATAGAAAACGAAAAAGCACACATACTCGTTAAATCTATGATCAATATGGGCAGCGAATTAGGCTACGAAATCATCGCTGAAGGTGTCGAAACATCAGAACAACTTACTCACCTAAAAGAGCTGGGCTGCATAAACGTACAGGGTTATTTATTTAGCAAACCTGTCAGCGCTGACGAAATATCAAACTTACTCAGAAATGGCATATAAAACAATAGCCCATAGCCAACCCTCTAGCTTAGCTTAGCGGTAATAACAACAGAAAAACCCCACTTTCTATACCAATTCCTCCACGCTCTTCTTAAAAACAAAAAAGGTCCTTTTCAAGGTTTCTTTGCCACTGAGAAATCTAACCCAGTATTGCAAGAACCTAATTAAAGGTATATAACCGTAAATAAGTACATTTTCCATTTAATCACGCAATAGGCTGTTATAGCTGGGGGAGTACGTATCATGGTTAAACATTATTATGTTGCAGATGATCTTGATGACCTAGAACAAGTTGAACACGAACTTGAATCCATCGG
>CAJQOM010000034.1 GCA_905479985.1 uncultured Gammaproteobacteria bacterium
GCCTGAACCGGTGATGGCCCATGCTAAACGCGGTTTATCGGGTCGTGCTTGCATTCTCGATTGATACCTTTGAGTTTATTATGGATATCAGTTTGACAGACTCTCAGTCCTGAGTAAAAAATTATGATGGTTTTAATGAGGATTTATACGTATAATCACGTGTTATATTGATATAACTTTTCATTATGGAGTGCTTAAATAATGGCATCGGAAAATAATAGTATCCCTAAAATCATCTTTGTCGGCGGTGGTGCAGGCGGCTTAGAATTAGTCACTAAACTAGGCCGTAAACTGGGCAGAAAAGGAAAGGCTGATGTCACTCTGGTCGATAATACCCGAACCCATATCTGGAAACCGTTACTGCATGAAGTCGCTGCTGGTACGCTCGATTCTCATCAAGATGAAATAGAATACCTAGGTCAAGCCAAATACAACGGCTTTCATTTTCGCCTTGGCAAAATGGATGGCTTAGATCGAGACAACAAAACTATTTCTATGGCAGCCACCTTGAATGCCGAAGGCCTAGAAATCATTCCTCGTCGGACCTTCGATTACGATTATCTTATTATTGCTGTGGGCAGTATTAGCCATGACTTTGGCATTGCAGGCGTGGCTGAACATTGTCTGTTCCTTGACACCACAAGACAAGCTGAACATTTTCAAAGGCAATTGCTCGAAGCCTATGTCCGTGCCCATACGCAAGAACGGCCTATTGATGATGGACAGCTCGATATTGCCATCGTTGGGGCGGGGGCAACAGGCGTAGAATTAAGCGCTCAACTACATGAGGTCTCCCATTTACTCTCAACCTATGGCCTCGATGAGGTCAAACCCACCGATGTTAAAATCAGCATCATTGAAGCGGCTGATCGGGTTCTACCGGGCTTACCAGAAAAGCTATCTCATGCGACAGAAATCGAGTTAGCCAAGCTGGGCGTCGATGTTTTAACAGATGAGCGCGTCATTGAAGTGACCGCCGATGAAATTAGAACAGAAAGCGGCAAGGTTGTACCCGCTGCGATTAAAGTCTGGGCCGCGGGCATTAAAGCCCCGACATTTTTAATGGAGCTCGGCCTTGCCACCAACCGAATCAACCAAATTGAAGTAAAGCAAACGCTACAAAGCCTGACTGATGATGATATCTACGCTATTGGTGATTGTGCCGCCTGCCCTTGGGAAGGTCATGAAGGCAATGTACCTCCCCGCGCCCAAGCAGCCCATCAAATGGCATCATTGGCCTACAAATCCATTACGCGTCGACTCGCGGGTAAGTCTATCCCTGATTATCACTATCATGATCACGGCTCATTAGTCTCTCTGGGCAAATACAGTACTGTTGGGAATATGATGGGCAGTTTATCGAAGGGCAGCTTGATGATCGAAGGCTTTTTAGCCCGCATGATGTATTTATCACTCTATAAAATGCATCAAGTCGCCTTATTTGGCTTCTTCCGAGTCGGCATGCTATCGCTATCGCATTTATTCAGGCGCAGTGTGCACCCAAAAATTAAACTACATTAATTATCACTCATAAAAAAGGCCCTAAAAAGGGCCTTTTTTATGAGGTGTCTTTTAACTTAATAATAGCCAGTTAGATATCTAGGTTTGTCGCTTGTAAAGCATGGGTTTCAATAAACTCACGGCGGGGTTCGACATGATCGCCCATCAGGGTATTGAAAGTCTGATCTGCTGCAATAGCATCTTCAATTCTGACTTGTAATAAGCGACGTTTACTCTTGTCCATCGTTGTTTCCCAAAGCTGATCTGGGTTCATTTCACCCAGCCCTTTGTAACGCTGTACGGTTTGCCCACGGCGGGCTTCGGTCATCAGCCACGTCACGGCTTGTGAAAAATGCACTACCGGTTCACTGCGATCACCACGCTGAACGTAGGCATCATCACTGAACATGCCATTAATTTTATCGGCAAAACTCAAAATACGCTGGTACTCACTGCTGGCAAAGAACTCGCCCGGAATATGGTAATCGGTGCTAATACCATGGCGGTTAAAGCTGACATTAATACGCTCTATACCGTCATTATCTTTTAATACTGACAAACCATAGCTTGTCCCTGTCGGTAACCCTTCATTGAGTCTTTCTTCAATGGTAGATAACCATGTTGTCATCGCCTTTGCATTGTTTAGCTCAGGTATTTGTTGCTGGTACATCAATTGTCTTAAGAAAGCAGGATAGTAATGGCTTGATAAGCGCGCCATTATTGCCATAAC
Organism: uncultured Gammaproteobacteria bacterium; assembly: GCA_905479985.1. Lineage (GTDB taxonomy): Bacteria > Pseudomonadota > Gammaproteobacteria > Nitrosococcales > Methylophagaceae. The sequence continues at coordinate 2,231 of CAJQOM010000034.1, forward strand.
TGTTTGATATTCATCAATTAATGCTTTCAAAGCTGAGTCTTTAATCGGATCGACTGATTCACTTGGGTAAAGTTCTGCATTGTTCAATGCCAGCTCGGTGAGATAGTTTTCCATCTCAATGTCATCTTTGACGTAACGTTCTTGCTTACCTTTCTTAATTTTGTAGAGCGGCGGCTGCGCTATATATATATGGCCACCTTCCACTAATTCTGGCATTTGGCGATAGAAGAACGTTAACAATAGTGTTCTGATGTGCGAACCATCGACATCGGCATCCGTCATGATGATGATGTGATGATAGCGTAATTTGCTTGGGTCATATTCATCACGGCCAATGCCACAGCCTAGGGCTGTAATCAATGTGCCGACCTCAGCAGAACTGATCATTTTGTCAAAGCGCGCACGCTCAACATTCAAGATCTTCCCTTTTAGGGGCAGAATAGCCTGTGTGCGTCTGTCACGACCTTGTTTAGCGCTGCCTCCCGCAGAGTCACCCTCTACTAAAAAAAGCTCGGAGAGGGCAGGGTCACGCTCCTGACAATCGGCTAGCTTACCGGGTAGGCCTGCAATATCTAACGCGCCCTTACGACGTGTTAACTCACGCGCCTTACGTGCTGCTTCCCGCGCTCTCGCCGCATCGACCATTTTGTTGGCAATTAATTTACTATCGGCTGGGTTTTCGACCAAGTAATCATGGAAATGCTGATTCACCAGTGATTCAACAATCGTCCGTACTTCTGATGACACCAATTTGTCTTTGGTTTGTGATGAGAACTTAGGATCCGGTACTTTAACTGAGAGTACGGCCGTCAACCCTTCACGTGCATCATCACCGCTGGTGGCAACTTTGGCATTCTTCGTCAAGCCTTCAGCTTCAATATATTGGTTTAAGGTCCGCGTTAATGCTGCTCTGAAACCCGCTAAATGCGTACCACCATCACGCTGCGGAATATTGTTGGTGAAACAAACAATATTCTCGGTATAGGAATCATTCCATTGCATGGCTAACTCAACGGTGACTTCGTCTTTCTCACCTTCGATAGCAATAATGGCTTGGTGTACCGGCGCTTTGTTTTTGTTCAGGTGCTCTACAAACGCCGTAATACCACCTTCGTAATAGAATACTTCGCTATTCTCATCACGCTCATCGGTCAATACAATACGAACGCCCGAATTTAAGAAAGCCAGCTCTCTAATGCGTTTTGCTAAAATTTTGTAGTCATAAATGAGATGGGTGAAAGTCTGTTCACTTGGCCAAAACTGGATTTTTGAGCCCGTTGTATCGCAGTCCTCACCTTCTTCAATGGGTGCATCAGGGACACTATCGGTATAACTTTGACGATAAACTTTATTATTACGTCGAATTTCAAGGGTTAATTTTTTTGATAAGGCGTTAACGACCGAAACACCAACACCATGCAAACCGCCTGACACCTTGTAAGAATTATCATCAAACTTACCGCCTGCATGCAGTACAGTCATAATGACTTCAGCGGCTGAAACACCTTCGCCCTCATGGACATCGACAGGGATACCACGGCCATTATCAGACACTGATACTGAGTCGTCTGGATGGATTCGAACATTGATTTCACTACAATGGCCGGCTAACGCTTCATCAATGGAGTTATCAAGCACCTCAAACACCATGTGGTGTAATCCTGTGCCATCATCTGTATCACCAATATACATACCCGGCCGCTTTCTAACGGCATCCAAGCCTTTTAGAACTTTAATATTCGACGAGTCGTAGGCGTTATCTTCAGTTGTCATATTGCATCCATATTTAGCGGATTAAGGTCAATTATTTCACTTGATCGGTCTATTTTACTCTTTATACTGCATTGTTGGTAGTGAGGTGATTCTTCATGCTAAAGAAGCTGCCCTTGTTTCACGTGGAACGTTGTGAAATCGGCATTATTTTTTGCGATATCAGCTAGTGAGTTATCCGTGCTCGTAATGAAAGTTTGTACTGATAAATTTGCTAATTCATTCAAAATTATTTCTTGATGTGACGCATCTAGTTCAGAGCTAATATCATCGATCAATAAAATACTTTTAATGTTTCCTTGTTGCGTCGTTTTTATTTGCGCCATACACAATGCTATAAAAAATAACTTTTGTTGTCCTCGAGAAAACACTTCATTGGGCTCATAATCATCGACCTTAAATGACCAATCTGCAGCATGACTGCCAGAGCGGGTATAACCAAGTTGTTTATCACGCTCAATGGTTGCTGCAATGGTGTCTTTTAAAGAGCTGTCTTTTGGCCAACCACTGCGATATTTCAAAGAAAAAACACTGTTCTTGTGACTTGGGCATAAGCGAGGAAAGATGATTTTAAATTCAGCTAACAAATGTTCTAGCCGTTTTATTCTTTGCTTACTAATTTCATCGCCGTGCGAGACAAGGTGGGCATCCCACAGTTGGATTTCATCCGTTTTTTTATGCTGCCTGATCGCGCTATTACGCTGCTGAACTACTTTTTTATAGGCTTGCCAATGGAAATTAAAACTGGGTTCCACGTGAAACAAGCCCCAGTCTAATAACTGTCTGCGATACTTTGGGCCCTGCTCAAAGAACTGATGACAATTGGCCGGAATAAACTGTAAAGGCAATTGGGAGGCTAAATCTGATAACTTTTTAAGTGGGGCATTATTAAGCCGTATTTCTAAACCTGATGTTAAACCATACTGCAAACCTATCGGGGTTTTATGATCAACCGTTTTTGAAATAATTTGTAAGTGCTGTTGTTCAAATTGAATTAATTGCTTTAATGAGCGAGTGCGAAAAGATCGGCCTAACGCTAACAGATGAATCGCTTCCAGTATGCTGGTTTTACCAGCCCCATTTTCACCCAGCAACAAATTAATGCCCAGTGAAGGTGATAAAGAAAGCGCTGAAATATTTCGCAGCTGTCTAATGGTTAATTCTGCCAGCACCCGTGTTTACTATCTAGTTGAGATAAAGTCCCACTGTACTGTAAAAAGGCCGCGCTATAAAGCCTGATTTTTAGTAGAAATCACTTAATTTTAATTCATTGACAATGCCTGTCTAAGCCTTATCATAATGATAAAAATGTTTGTTTTACTGATTTTAACAGGAATTAACGATTATGAATTTGCCCACATTGCGCCAATTACGTTATCTAACCGCCGTTGTGGCGCTCAAACATTTTGGTAAAGCTGCAGAACAATGCTTTGTCACCCAGTCGACTTTAAGTGCTGGCATCCAAGATTTAGAAGCGTTGTTAGGCGCACCATTGTTAGAGCGGACCAATAGGAAAGTGCTTGTCACGGCACTAGGCCAAGAAGTGGCCCAACGTGCGCAGCAGATTTTATCGTTAGCGGCTGATTTAGTTGATGTTGCTGAGCTTGAAAAAAACCCGTTATCAGGCCGGTTACGTATCGGTGTGATTCCCAGTATTAGCCCTTTTTTGCTGCCTAAAGCCTTACCGAACCTTCGTAAGGAGCTACCCCAAATCGAATTAGTCTTGATTGAAGAGCAGTCTGAGAGGTTAGTGAAACAACTCAATGAAGGCGACATTGATTTGGCGATACTGGCATTCCCTTTTGATATCGGGCAGCTTGAACACACTATTTTTGCATCAGAAACCTTCTGGGTCGCTTTGCCAACCGATCATCCCCTTGCTGACAGTAACGGCATTCAAGCATCACGTTTACCTGTCGATGACTTATTGCTACTCTCCGAGGGGCACTGTTTGCGCGAACATGCTTTAACCGCATGTAACCTACCCTCGACAACACAGCGAACTAGTATGCAAGGCACCAGCTTATATACGTTGATTGAAATGGTCGCAGGCGGGCTTGGTATTACACTGATCCCAGAAATGGCGATTACGTCAGATATGGTGGCCCATGCTGATATTAGTTTAAAACCACTGTTAGCGAAGGAAAAACCGGTTAGAGAATTAGGCTTGGTTTGGCGGTCAAGTTACCGCTCAACGGCAGCGATTGATATTCTGTCTGCACACTTCTCTGATGCTTTGTCATCCGCATAAAACTATTCAGACTTAGCATAAAAGCTGCGTAATGCAGCAAAACTGTTATCAATTGTCAATGCCGGTGTCTGTTCGTCAAAAACGGCATAGACACGACTTTTGGGATCAACTAAAAACAGCTTATGTTCTTGTTCAATTTGATAATAGCCTCCACCCAAATCACTTTTTAAATAGAGCGCGATAAAGGTTTTTGCTAAGCCCTCGATCACGGCTTCTTCAGCCTCAAGAACCGGGAAGTTAAAGTTTTGATACTGTAAAAGCTGGTCTAATTTTCCTCGCGCATGGACACCACTATCCAAGTCTATCAACAAAGTGCCAACGTCTTTGCTTGCGTAAGCGGACTGAAAGGTAGCGAGTTTATTGAACCCCGTTAAACAGCTGGGAAGGCAATTTGCATGGCTGAAATAGACTAATGTCCAGTTGTCTTTGAACAAATTAATAGTAAGTACTTGCTTATTATTTAAGAAAGCGTCTTCCTCACTTAATGGTCTCGGAGGCGATATAATATAAGCTTGTAATTCGGCCGGGATGACGCGTAAGTCTTCTTGCAGTAGATCAGTACGGTTAAACCATAGGATCAATAAAAAAACAACAATAACGAGATATGTAACTAAAAAACACTTAGAATTAAGCCCTTGGCACGGTTTGCGTTCAGCCATGTTCGTTCTCGCCAATATTTTAAACACCCGATCCTAACATTATCAGGATTACTCAGGTATGAGTGAGAAGCTATTTAAATCAACTGCTGTCGTCAGCAGTATGACTTTTTTATCCCGAATTCTTGGGTTTATCCGAGATATTGTGATCGCACGCCTGTTCGGTGCCGGCTTAGGCACCGATGTCTTTTTCGTCGCCTTTAAAATCCCTAACTTCTTACGACGTTTATTTGCGGAAGGGGCTTTCTCTCAAGCCTTTATTCCCGTTCTAGCTGAATACCGTGAAAAGGGCGATGGCGACCTAAAGGCATTGATTGCCAGTACCAGCGGCACCTTGGCCGGTATCTTGTTCATTATTACCGCAATAGGCGTCATCGCTGCGCCCGTTATTATTATGATCTTTGCACCGGGCTTTATTGAACAACCAGAAAAATTAGCCTTGGCTGGCGATTTATTAAAAATCACCTTTCCTTATTTATTCTTTATTTCATTGACGGCGCTAGCTGGCTCTATCCTCAACAGTTTCGGTAAGTTTGCTGTACCGGCTTTTACACCTGTTTTCCTCAATATCGCTTTAATCAGTTCGGCAATTTGGTTATCGCCTTATTTTGAACAACCGATCACCGCCTTAGCTTGGGGCGTGTTCATTGGAGGCGCCGTACAACTGCTATTCCAAATTCCTTTCCTAATGGGCATCAATCAACTGCCTCGGCCAAAATGGAGCCGGCACAATAGTGGCGTTCAAAAAATATTCAAGCTGATGATACCGGCGATGTTTGGTGTCTCTGTTTCACAAATCAATTTATTGCTTGATACCTTACTAGCATCCTTTTTAGTCACTGGCAGTATTTCCTGGTTGTATTACTCTGATCGCTTAGTGGAGTTTCCACTTGGCGTCTTTGGCATCGCTTTAGCCACCGTCATCCTGCCGAGCTTATCTAAAAAGCATGCTGCTGAGTCGACCATTGAATTTTCAAATACGATTGATTGGGCATTGCGTTGGGTCTTTATTATCGCCACACCAGCAGCGATTGGTTTAATTTATCTGGCTGAACCGTTATTAATTACCTTATTCCAGTATGGTGCATTTACCGCAGAGCATGCTTACCAAGCGTCTTTGAGCTTAATGGCCTATGGTTTAGGCTTATTACCCTTTATTTTTATTAAGGTCTTAGCGCCGGGCTACTACGCGCGACAAGATACCAAAACACCGGTCAAAATTGGCATTATCGCCATGGTCGTTAATATGGGCTTAAATATCATTTTGATGCTGCAGTTTGCCCATGTTGGCTTGGCATTGGCGACTGCATTATCTGCAGGCTTAAATGGCTGGTTATTATTCCGCGGCTTACGCAAAGAAGGCGTCTATCAGCCGCAAGCAGGCTGGGCGAAGTTTACACTCAAACTGTTATTGCCCAACCTTGGGTTGATGCTAATGCTTTTCTGGTTAAGCCCCAGTAGCGCCGATTGGCTTGCCAGCTCCGGCTGGGAGCGCAGTCGTCTGCTGTTAGGGTTAATCGCTGCTGCTGCTGCTGTGTACTTTGCCTTGCTTCATTTAGTCGGTATTCGACTTCGGCAATTGCTTAAACCGATGGCCAGCTAAATTTAATCAAACCCGCTAGAAGCTATTTAGTTCAAGCTCCTGAAAAATTCGGCCCGCATTCTTGGTCGCTAATTCTTCAAACGTATCTAAATGACGGTAAGCTGATTGGTCTATTTGATAGGCTTCATCTAGGCCTAGATCCTCATCTAACAGCTTTCTTGCCTCATCTTGTAGGTAGAGTAGGTAACCTTTCGTTTCGCGTGTCACCGTCGCCATATCTGTTGGTTCACCATGCCCTGGAATGACATGTTTTGCCTCTGTTGCAATAAATAAGTCAAAAGTCTTGACCCATTTTAACGTTTCAGTTTCTGGGAAAACGGGTAGCATACGTTGGTGAAAAGCCATGTCACCAGCGATGATGACATCTTGCTTTGGCAAATACACCGAAATATCACCCGCCGAATGCGCCGGGCCGAAATTAATTAACTCGATTGGAATCTCACCTAAATGGATCGTCATTCTCTCTGAGAAACTGGCATCGGGCATCACAATGGTGGTATCCAAACCGCGATCCTTGTTATACCCCATCATGCCTTCTAATTCATCGGCGCCATATTTTTCTATTTCGGCAATCGCATCGTCATGTGCAATAATTTTTACACCCAACTGACGCCAATAATTACTGCCTAGCATGGCATGACCCTGGCCATTTTCGAGTACAACATAGCGGATTGGTTGATCGGTAATCTTCTTTATTTCATCATGTAACGCTTTCGCTAATAAATAAGATGCACCAGCATTGACAACCAATACCCCGTCATCACTGATCACAAAGCTCAGGTTATTATTGTGGCCGGCATTTTCGTAGGTTGGTGGCTGCGTCGCGCCGACTGATGTCCATACTCCCGGCACAACTTCAACTGGTTTTGAGTAGAGTTCTGACTCCGGGTATCTATCAGCCTCGGTGTTGGCCAAGCTATTAATACTAAATGACAACAATAATGCCAAGAGGGCTAGTGGTCGCATGATGGTCATCCTTCTATAAGGGAGTAAAAATAAAGTGGTTTAAGTCATCATATTCTAAATTGTCGATACTTAAAATAAGATTTTCTTCTTAGTGCTTTTAATCTGACCATGTGGTACTAAAATAAGTTCATACGTAAAATTACGACTTCGCATTCGCTTACTTTTCGCTTACTGTGATCACGCTTTAATACCGGATATTAAATGTCCTATATTCCCGCCAAATTTCATTATTTTTTATATTTTAGCGGGATAAATCAAGCAAGTGAGCGCTCACTTGTTTCGATGATACTTCCCGGTAATAATGCTGCTCTTTTGCCATGGAGGCATGAACTGCCACACATATAATGAGGAAGGTAAGCAATGTACTCTGACGAATCTAAAATTTTTGAAACGGTTCAAAACATCAGCAGTACTGTGGTTTCTGAAGATGCCAGTACCACTGACCGTCTTGCCCGCTGGCCTGAACGTAGTATCCGTAGTTTTCAAAAAGAAGGACTGGGCGGCCTCACTATTCCTGTCGAATATGGCGGCCTTGGTCAAGGCACCAATGTACTAGCAAAAGTATGTGAAATTATAGGGCAACATTGTACCAATACAGCGCTTTGTTACGGTATGCATGCCGTGGGTAGTGCTGTCATTGCTTCCAAAGCCACCGAATTTCAGCAAGAAAAATACCTCACGCCTATTTGTGACGGCCAGCATTTGACGAGTATTGCACTCAATGAAGCAGGATCTGGCTCACAGTTTTATTTGCCGCAAACACGAATGCAATATCACTCTGGATCTGAATACAATATCAATGGGGCCAAATCTTTTGTCCTCAATGGCGGACAAGCAGATTCCTATATCATCTCGGCTGTTGCTGAAAGCTCAAACACACCTGGCGAACAATTTAACTGCCTTATGGCCGATGCCGATGCAGCCGGAATTCAATGGGGTGAGCGATGGAAAGGTATCGGTCTAAGAGGCGATAGCAGCCGCGACCTATTTCTTGATAATGTCAAAATTTCTGATCAGAATATTTTGGGCCAGTTTGGCGATCAGATTTGGTATGTCTTTAATGTGCTTACACCTTATTTTTTAACCGCGATGTCAGGTACTTATCTGGGTATTGCCCGTGCCGCAATTAATGAAGTCACGAACCATATCAAAAACCGTGAATTCTCATTTAATGGCCGTGCTCTGGCCTCATCTTCTGTTGTCCAATATCAATTAGGCGTTTTATGGGCTAAATATGCGCGCTCTCGTGCATTGGTTTATTATGCGACAGAATGTTACGATAAGGACCAAGATAACGCGTTAATTGACTTATTTGCAGCTAAAGCTGAAGTTGCTGACGCCACTATCGAAATCGTCAATGAATCTATTACACTCTGCGGTGGCTATGCTTACCAAGAGAACTCTATTTTAGATCTATTATTAAGAGATGCTCGTGCAGCGCATATCATGACACCCACGGCAGATATATTAAGGATTTGGACCGGTCGCTCGATACTTGAGCAACCACTATTAGCAGATACATGAGTAGCAGAATATCATTACTTTCTACTGGTGAAGACCTACTTACTTATCTCAATACCAACCTCAGCGCTGGTGTCTTTTTAGAACACAACGACCTGCCACAAAACCTCTACAACGTTTTAGAACAAAGTTTTGGTAAACCAGACATTATCGTTCTAGGGCTCAATGTTGAAGACCCCATTAGAACAGCAGAGCATATTTTGGTTTTACGCCGGGATATTAAAATTGTCATTCTTTGTAAAGGTGGCCGACAAAATATTCTGCAAAAAGCCATTCAATTTTCACCTTTTTTAAACTCTGATGTCACTTCTTTTGAATATAAGAGCCACGCTAGCTTACGAAAAAACCTGCAAACACTCGTTAATAATGTTGAGAAACAACGGCTGTATCGTTCGGCAATTGAAGTCGTCGAAAAAGAAAGAACCTCAATTGCCTCAACGCGGCCATTGGTTGCTAATTATCTTGATAAATTATTAGACCGTATTCCCATTGGCATCCTCAACCTCGATTCGCATGGCCGAATTCTAAACTTGAACCGGAGTGCCCAAAGTCTATTGGGGCGTAGTGAACGCGCTTTGGTTAACACGGAGTTGCATAGCCTATTTTCTAGTCACGATACCGAGCATATTCAGAATTTAGCGCACAATGCCTTGATGGGCGACGAAAAGAACCATTCTATTGTCGTTTCACTCAACTCACTAGAGTTAAAGTGTTATATCGAAATCAGTGTCTCTCTATTAGCTATTAACACTGCTGAGCCTATTCTAACTGCCATTTTGCAAGAAGTGACAGATAGGGTATTGGAAGAAATCAAGCGGAAAAAAGCAGAGAAAGCACTCCAGGCTAGTGAACAGCAATTGCGTTTAGTTATTGATGCTATTCCTGAGTTGATTGCCTATGTCGATGCCGATCTGGCTTATCAGTTTAATAATAAAGCTTTCGAAAAATGGTTTGGCTTCTCTCGCCATGAAATCAAAGGTAAAAAAATCTGGCAAGTGATCGGCGAGCGGCCATACTCTGTTATCACGCCCTATATCAAAGAGGTGATGTCAGGAAAAATTATCACTTTCGAAGAAAAATTGAACTACCCATACCGCGGTGATGTTTATATTCGTAGCTCTTATGTTCCCAACTTTTCAGAATCTGGCAAAGTTATTGGCTTTTTCTTACTCACGGCAGATATTACCCAGTCGAAAAATGAAGAGGAAGGGAAGCTCAAACACATGCTTGAAGCCGCCCATGCTTCGCGGATCATTACCATTGGTGAAATGAGCACCCAATTGGCACATGAAATTTCCCAGCCCTTGGCATCGATTGGTGCATACAGTAGTGCCTGTATTCGCCTGATCGAAAAAGATCGGACTGATACCGAAGAGCTTTATTCGGCCTTTAAGAACATCTCGACTCAGGCTATTCGCGCTCAAGCAATCATGCATGAGCTTCGGAATTTCGTAAAAAAAGACAGTTCGCGTAAAACAGTCTCCATTAATGATTTAGTTCAAAATGCCATTCGTTTTTTACAAATTGAAATTAGAGACAATAAGCCTGATTTGAACTTGAACTTAGCAGAAGGTTTACCGCTTATCGAAGCCGATCAAGTTTTGATAGAACAAGTGATTGTTAACTTAGTTAAAAATGCGATGGAGGCCATGCAGGTCCTTGATCAGAAAGATCGTCGTTTGACTCTTGAAACCGATGTATGTCAAGATTCAGGCGTCTTTGTCTCAGTAAAAGATAGTGGCCCCGGCATTACTGACTATGAAGCCAGTAAGATTTTTGAGCCCTTTTACACGACAAAGCCAGAAGGAATGGGGATGGGCTTAGCTATTATCCGATCCATTGTTGATTCACACGGTGGTGAATTAGAGGTGCTCGCAAATGAAGATAATGGCACGACTTTTCACTTTACCTTGCCAGGTAATCCGGACAATTAGGCTATACCCATGGATAATATTTACATCGTCGACGATGAAGCTACATTAAGAGATTCGCTCAGTATGCTATTACGAGCGGAAGATTTTAATACCGAACAATTTGCCACGCCTGCTGCCTTTCTAGAGCAGGTTAATGATTTGCCTGAAGGCCTCATTATTCTCGATTTATGGATGCCTGGCATGTCAGGCATTGAGGTAATTCAAGAACTCAATAAACGTGGTATTACATTACCGATCATTTGTATTACCGGTCACGGGGATGTCAGTACTGCTGTCAAAGCAATTAAATTGGGCGCTGCTGACTTTTTCGAAAAGCCCTTTGACTCAACCCAATTAATTGAGCGTATCAAACATTGTTTGCTAGAACAGCAAAACCAAAGACAACTTGATGTCTTTACCTCTCGCGCTAAAGAAATTGTGTCTAAGTTAACCCCTCGTGAAGGTGAAGTGTTACAGGGCCTTGTTCAGGGCCTACGCAATAAGCAGATTGCCTACAATATGGGGATCAGTATTCGTACTGTCGAACTCCATCGCGTCCATGTGATGGATAAACTAGAAGCAAAATCGCTTTCTGATGTCTTGAAGATAGCGATTGCTGCTGACTACGAAAATATCAAGCTCTAGAATAAAGTTTCAATCATCTCATGTAGCAATGCAACGGTCTCTGGATCGTCTGTTAACACATCTGCAATACCACAACGGCACGCCATTTTAGGTTCAAAACCACGGTTAATTAACTTCGCTGCATGGACCAATAGACGCGTACTCGCGCCTTCATCAAGCCCATTACCTACTAAATTTCTTGTCATTCCTGCTAGCTTCACTAAGCGCTCGCAAACTGCTAATTCTAAACCCGCTTCTTGATTGACAATTTTCGCTTCAACATCTGCTGAAGGATAACTAAAATCGATTGAGATAAACCGCTGACGCGTACTTGGCTTTAAGTCTTTCACTGCACTTTGATAGCCCGGGTTATAGGACATAGTCAGACAAAATTCTGGTGGCGCTTGTAATAATTGTCCTAATTTTTCTATCGGTAATATTCTACGATCATCACATAAAGGATGAATAACAACTGTCGTGTCCTTACGCGCCTCGACAATCTCATCTAAATAACAGATACAGCCATTTCTCACTGCCGTGGTCAACGGGCCATCTTGCCAAATGGTCGAATCATTCTGGATTAGATAGCGCCCTACTAAATCAGCTGTTGTTAAATCATCATGACAAGAGACCGTTATCAAGGGCCGTTTGGTATACCAGCTCATATACTCCATAAAACGGGTTTTACCACAGCCTGTTGGGCCTTTCAGTAATACAGGAATATTTTCCGCCAGTGCGGTATTAAAAATTTCTACTTCATTTGCCGTCGGCAAATAATAAGGTTCGTCTTTTATATAATATTTTGAGTTTTCAATGATATTTTCAGAGGTCATATTTATGTCGTCAGTTGTTTATAGATAGTAGAAATTTGTATTGGTAATTGAGAAATGTCTGTGATCAATTGATAACGGTTTGACCCCAGCATATACGGCAAATAATCCATGCCTTCCTTATCGAAGGTTAATACAAATGGTTTGAGTGATAATGCTTTTGCTTCATTTAAAGCCAATCGTGTATCTTCTACGCCATATTGGCCACGATAACTATCCACATCATCTGGACGGCCATCAGTTAATACGAATAAAATCCGTGTTTTTGCAGTTGTTTTCCCCAACAACATACTCAAATGCCTAATCGCAGCACCCATTCGAGTATATTGATCAGGCTTCATTGAAAAAATTCGCGATTTAACAGATTTAGTGTAACTTTCTCCAAAGGTCTTCACAGGGTAAACTCGACAGTTACTTCGGCCTGAGCCTGAGAAACCATATACTGCATATTGGTCACCCATACGAGCCAGCGTTTTACATAACAACCAAGTTGACTGCTTTATCATGCTGTTTTTCCAGCCCGCGGTAGAACCACTGAGGTCGACTGCGAACATGATGGCAACATCACGATTGTTAGTGTTATTCCTGATATATAGGTTCTGGTAATCATCAGCGTCTTTGCTTTTACTCGATCTGGCTGAGACCCAAGCATCGATATCGATCTCATCACCATCACTTTGGCCACGTATAAACTTTTGGTCATTGACAAGCTGATCGAAGGTTTTCCTAATGCGGTGTTCTGCATGCCGTAGCGCCTCAGAATTATCAATCTCGATCGTCTCTACGGCATCTTCATTGACGGTCTCTTTTAGACGACACCAATCTTTACGGTACTTCTTAAGAGAAGTGTCCCACTCCTTATAATAGAATACCCCTTTTTCATGATGTTTCGTCGTATGCTGTTCATCCTCAACATCCCCTGATGAATCAGGAATCCAACCTGGTGGTGGGCTTTTAAGAACACTATCGCCTTTGCTGTTTTTTAGTGAACGTAAATACCCTCGATCAGCTGTTTTAGGATCACCAGAGGTCTCTAGCATTTCTTCGTAGACGTCTGTTGTCGGGTTTAATATTAATGGCGCCTTACGCTCCACCGTTAATTTTTGCACATGTGCCATCAAATCAAGCTGGAAGGTCGACTGATAAATTAAATGAGGCAGCACATCTGTCGACTCTAATAAAGATGCTGTTAAATGTAACGTTGCCTGGACTGACGTGATATCTGCATCGTCAAAAATATTCTCAGGGTAACCTGTCTCAGCACTTTTATTCAGCAACACAGTATCACGCCATAAACCAGGAAACTCACGCTTAATATATTGATCTATTCTCAATGTTTCTATCGTAGAAAACACCTGTAAATAATCATCACCATGATGCCGGACACCTTCATTAAGGCTGCCTAGAGCTTGTGCGCTTTGGCAGTGAATTTGTCCTAACAGTTGAAACGTCAGGACTTTATACAGACGGTGGTTGTCAGCATAATTGTCGAAATGAGAGATACTGGCCGGCAAATAAAGTGCCTCATTATCCGTATAGCTCATAAGCGCATTATCAACCGAAATTTCTGCCTCGACAAAAGGCAATTCTGACTTATGGATACTAAAGACCAGCTTTTCTAAAGTATAGGTTAAGTCGTTTAAATAAGCGGTATTGGTATCACGCTCCGTCGTAAAATCAATATAATTCTCGATTTGCTCGGTTGCTATGGCAAGATCGCCTGCACCCAACGTTTGCTTAATACCAAGCAACCAGCGCTCGTATTGTTTTTGTTCCATCTGAACAAGCGCGGTTGAAGCGACAGCCAAAAATTCATTGGCATGGCCATAGGACAAATCTGAGAGTTCAGCAGCTTGAGAAAAAATAAATAGCTGCAATGGGTGACTTAATCTAGCCATTTCATTGGCATAATCCATCAATGGCAAACCCGAACCTTGCCCCATCACCAACTCTAGCCTGATGAGTAGCTCCGTCGTACTCATGCCACCTGAAGAGCCTGTTTGTTTAGATTCTAAGGATCCCCCTTTCCGAGAAAGCGACAGATTCCGCCTATTAGACGCGTCTAATTTATCCAATAGGCGTGAAAGTAGCCCCATATATTTTACCCAATATTAATAGTCGTTAAGCGCGTGATGCCCTATCGTAGCAGCCACCATATTTGATCGTCAATCAGATCAAAATACGTAGTTATACATTTTTTTACATCTGTATAGGTATTTGGTCGAACAACACCAATCCTCGGGTTTATACGTACTTGTATTGTTTGTGAAAGACGTTCAATGTACGCGTCAGTGTTTGTTTGAAGCGGTTTGTTTTTACAAAAAAAAGCACTTTAATTAACCGTTACAAAAAAGCACCTAACTTATTGTTATTTTTGACTATTTTTCCGCTAGGGATTTATACGTATTTGCAAAATCACTGTAGATCCATAAAGTGGTGCCGTAGTCAGAAAGGTTTCGGCTAACAAGCTGTAAGGCCGAAATGGTTTACTTGCTTGATTTATAACAACAATTACAACAACGCTTTATTTTTAGGGGGTATTTTTACCATGAAAAAGCTTTTGATTAACATTAGATATTGGCTCGCGCCGGTACTAATCCTTGTGACGCTATTAAGTATTATAATGGGTGGCATGTTTGTATGGGTCGGTGTAGTACTGTTCGCAGTCGGCATCATCCTTGACACTATTACTATGCCTTTCCACCCACCGGGTGCAGGCTTCGATGAAAACGGCGATACCATGGGTATGCCAGCATTACAAAATGCTGTTATGTACGTTATGTTACCCGTATTTGCTTTATTGCAAGTCGCATTAGCATGGCGTGTTATGCAATATGTTGATGGTGCTGCAATTGGTGAAGCCACAATGGTTGGTATGCTACCGTTCCAATTAAGTGGTATTACTGGTCTTGAGTTAGTTGGTGCTGCAATTTCTACAGGTATCTTCGCAGGTATCGGTATCATTTACGGCCATGAGTTATCTCATACCAAAGGCTTCAGCTTCGTTATTTCTCGTTTGATGATGGGTCTAAGTGGTTCTTCACACTTCTCGTATGCTCACGTATACAACCATCACTTAGAATTAGCACACGAAGATGATCCTGCAACTTCACCACGCGGTCGTTCTATCTACCGTCACTTTTGGTTGTCTCATTTTGGTCAATCAAAATTCTTGTACAAAATGGAACAAACTCGCCTCGCTAAACTAGGCAAGTCTTTCATTTCTCTTGAAAACCGTTGGATCCGTGGTTACTTCATGAGCTTACCTACATTAGTATTATTTACTTATGCTGGTGGTTTTGTCGGTATCGCTGCTATGTTCTTAGTATTAACCATTTCTAACTTTGAGTTAGAAGCGTTGAACTACATGGAACATTACGGTCTGATTCGTGAAAAAGGTCAACCAATTGACTACCGTCATTCATGGGATAACAGCAACTTGTTCACAAGCTGGTTCTTCATTGAAATCGGCCGTCAAGGTGATCACCATGACCGTGGCGAAACGCACTTCTGGGAATTAGATGAAGTTGGTTCACCTAATGCTCGTTGGGGTTACTTTACAGAGTTTACTGTTGCGTTAATCCCACCTCTATATCACATGATGATGAAGAAAAAA
>CAJQOM010000035.1 GCA_905479985.1 uncultured Gammaproteobacteria bacterium
CTAACTCATTTTGATGCTAATCGTTTACTTTTACATTGCTGTTTTATGTAAATTCATGCATCGGTTCTTTTTCGTAAGAATTGACCCAATGCAAGTATCCACATAGATTACTTGGTATTATTTTTTTAAAGAGCGCTTTGTCGCAACGTCATGTCTGCTACAAAGAAGCGAGAATTATACAGCCTCTCGCCGGGCTGTCAACGGATTATTGTTGAATTATGTCAGCTATTTTCTATTGCTTCGATGTCAGGTTTTTAAGCGACTGAAACCTTTGCATATTTCCGTTTTCCAACTTGGAAAATATGTTCCTCACCTTTCATGATAATCAGGGTTTTGTCCTCTACTTTCTGTGTATCGACTTTAACCGCACCCTGTTTGAGCATTCTCATTGCATCAGAAGTACTGCTTGTTAGTCCTGCATCCTTCAATACGTTAGCAATAGGAATCCCGTCTTTATCTGTTGTTAAGGTTATTTCAGGAATATCTTCTGGCATTTCGCCTTTCTTAAATTGGTTTTCAAACCCATCACGTGCTTGCTGACCCGTTTCTTCGTCGTTAAAACGTGCCACAATTTCTTGAGCAAAGTCTTTTTTGATTTCGATTGGGTTACGGCCAGTGGCTACATCATCACGCCATTGTTTAATTTCGGACACGGTTCGAAAACTGAGTAAATCAATATAGCGCCACATAAGGTCATCTGAGATTGACATAATCTTACCGAAAATGTCTTTTGGTGAATCATTGATACCAATGTAGTTATCCAATGACTTAGACATTTTCTGTACGCCATCTAAACCTTCTAATATAGGCATCGTTAAAATTGACTGCTGGGGCTTGCCATAGGCTTTTTGTAATTCACGCCCCATTAATAGGTTAAATTTCTGATCCGTACCACCCAACTCTACATCGGCATCAAGCTCGACTGAATCATAACCTTGTATTAAAGGATAAAGGAATTCGTGAATTGCTATTGGTTGGCCCCCTTTATAACGTTTATCAAAGTCATCACGCTCTAGCATTCTGGCTACGGTATGGTTAGAGGCTAATCGAATCATATCTGCAGACGACATCGCATTCATCCAATGCGAGTTGAATACGACGGTCGTTTTTTCTGGGTCAAGAATTTTAAAGACTTGTTCTTGGTATGATTTGGCGTTTTCTTGCACCTGTTCAGGCGTTAAGGGTTTTCGTGTGACATTTTTGCCTGTTGGGTCACCGATCATGCCGGTAAAGTCACCAATTAAGAATAGAATGTCATGGCCAAGATCTTGAAATTGTTTTAGCTTGTTTAGCAATACGGTATGGCCTAAATGCAGATCAGGTGCCGTCGGATCAAAACCGGCTTTAATGCGAAGTGGTCTGCCCGTCTCTAGCTTTTCGATTAATTCAGCTTCGACTAATATTTCTTCTGCTCCACGGCGTATTTCCGCCATCGCTGTTTGCACAGGAACCATGTTTTTCTCCAAATTTGAACATTCTTTGGCGCGAATAGTACCACACCCGGCAAGAATGAAGACTTCCATTAAGTTAGAAATGCTGAGAGAATGTGAGGCTAATTACGCAGCAACTTTAGAGTTTTTGATGAAGCGAAATAGATTAGTACCGTCCTCTAAGCAAAATGCCATCTTTTCAGATACGGCGAGTTATTTCTCTCGTTACCGTTATCTTGCTCTCCTTATTTTATTGGGCGTTATTGTTTTGCTCTCTACTGGCTTTATCGCTTCTGATGATAAAGCGTCGCCACCAACGGCTTTGCATTCAAATGTCATTGACTTGCCTGGACTGCCCGCGGCGAAACAAGTTAAAACCAGTTTACCTTTGGAAGCTGTTTCTCCTCATAGCGCGGCCATCACGCCTGCTGTCGCTCAGGTAATAACTGCAGATGAGGAAACCACACCCGGCGAACAAACAGACATCGTTGATACTGAACAGAGTACGCCCGGCTTTCATTGGGAAGAAATTGTTGTTAAAGCCGGTGATAATCTATCTTTAATTTTCCCGCGGGCGGGGCTGACAGCAAGAGATGTTTATAACGTCACCCAACTAGATAAATCGACTATTAAACCGTTGCTGAAGTTAAAGCCGGGGCAGGCTATTCACCTTGGCACTTTGCCAAGCGAAGAAGAAGGGAAATCGCTTCAAGCTTTAAAAATCGTATTAAACCCACTAGAGACTTTTTACATTGATAAGTTAGAAACGGGTTATGAAGCAAAAATGGTGACGCGTGATGTTGATGTCAGACAAAAACAGGTCACAGGGGAAATTGAGAACTCTTTATTTTTATCTGGTCTAACTGCGGGTCTATCTGACAAAGTCATTATGGAGATGGCCTATATTTTTGGTTGGGATATTGATTTTGCACTCGACTTACGCAAAGGCGATCAATTTAAACTTATCTATGATGAACACTTCCTAGATGGTGAAAAAATTGGTGATGGTGAAATTCTAGCCGCTGAGTTTACCAATAGAAGCAAAACATTCCGTGCGGTTCGCTTTACCGATTCAGAGGGCCGTGGCCAATATTATTCTCCTGAAGGTCATAGTATGCGTAAGACTTTTACGCGTACACCCGTTCCGTTATCTCGGATCAGCTCGCGATTTAACCCTAATAGAAAACACCCTGTTCTAAAGACGAACCGCCCTCACCGTGGTGTTGATTACGCCGCCAAGACAGGCACACCTATTTTAGCAACGGGTGATGGTAAAGTCGCTTTTAAAGGGAGAAAAGGCGGGTATGGCCGGACCGTTATTTTGTCCCATGGCGGCAAATATACGACGCTCTATGCTCATATGTCGCGTTACAAAAAAGGCATGAGAACTGGGCAACGCGTAAGACAAGGCCAAACCATTGGCTATATTGGTAGTAGTGGTCTAGCAACTGGCCCTCATTTACATTATGAATTTCGCGTCAATGGTGTTCACCGTAATCCTTTGACCGTCGCCTTGCCTAAAGCGCAACCGTTACCTAAAAAATACCGGACTGAGTTTAAAGAACAAGCGGCACCCTTTCTTGCTCAATTAGATGTTTTAAATGCTACTGATGTTGCTCAGGGTGAATAAATACTAGCATGGCTACTTATATTGGTGTCATGTCAGGAACGAGCTTAGATGGCGTTGATGTCGCCATTGTCGATATCAAACAAGCCTCCTCTTGCACTGTTATTGCTGCAGAGACCTTCGATTTCCCTGCTTCTTTACATCTTCTATTACAACGCTTAGTCGTTGATGGCCATTGTCATTTAAAAGATTTTGGTGCACTTGATGTGGCTTTAGGTCAATTTATTGGTCATGCTATCAATGACTTATTATCACGAAATGCCCTTCAATCCGCTGACATCATTGCCATTGGAAATCATGGTCATACGGTGTACCACTCACCAGAAGGCGAATTGCCTTTCAGCTTGCAAATTGGTGATGCTAATGTGATTGCTGAACTGACTCAAATCACGACGGTTGCTGATTTTCGCCAACGCGACATTGCGGCTTCTGGCCAAGGTGCCCCGCTTGTTCCCGCTTTTCACCAAGCTGTGTTCTCAACACCAGAGAAGAGCCATGTTATTTTAAATATTGGCGGTATCGCCAATGTCACTTTGCTGGATCGTAACCAAGCGGTTATTGGGTTTGATACTGGCCCAGGTAATGGCTTGATGGATGCTTGGATTCAACGCCACCTAGGCCAGCCTTATGATCAACAAGGTAATTGGGCTGCCAGTGGTCAATCTAATATCGCTTTATTAAACCAAATGCTTGCCGATCCTTATTTTTCAAAGGCTATTCCGAAAAGTACCGGGCGTGAATATTTTAACCTTGGTTGGCTACAACAGCAGTTAGACCATCATGGTGAGCCTGTTGATATCGTCGATGTACAAGCGACGTTAATGTCCTTGACTGTGAAAACAATCATTGATGCTATGACACTTTTTGCACCCAAAGCTTCTGGTGTTTATGTCTGTGGTGGTGGTGTTCATAACCACCAATTAATGCAGGTATTACAAACGCAGATCAGTGAGGCAACCGTGAGCAGTACGGCCGATCTTGGTATTGATCCTGATTGGGTCGAAGCAGCGGCTTTTGCTTGGTTAGCTTACCGCACTGTTCATCAACAAACTGGTAACTTACCTTCTGTCACGGGTGCAGATCACGCCGTTATACTTGGTGGTGTTTATTCTGCTTGAGTAATCACTCGTCGAGTGATGCTTCATAAGCACTTAACGACAACAAGCTTTCAATATCTGCTTGGTTATCCGGCATGATTTTAAATAACCAGCCTTTGTCATAAGCATCTTCATTGATTAGTTCTGGCTCATCTTCTAATGCACTATTAACCGCGGTGACTTTTCCTGAAACAGGCATGTAAATATCTGAGGCTGCTTTGACTGACTCTAATAACATGCATGCTTCTTGGGCTGCCGCTATTTGTCCCAATGCCGGTAAGCCAGCGAAAACAACATCACCAAGTTGGTCTTGGGCATGATCTGTAATACCAATCGTTAGCTCGCCATTGTCTTCTACTCGTACCCACTCATGTGATGTCGCATATTTTAATTGTTCAGGCTTTGTCATGATTCAGTGCGTCCGTATAGTGCGTTTAAGTGTTTTAGGCGTTCGCTTGTATCTTGTTCTAGCTGATCCCATTCAAATGACCAAGCCCAATTGC
Source organism: uncultured Gammaproteobacteria bacterium (assembly GCA_905479985.1). GTDB lineage: Bacteria > Pseudomonadota > Gammaproteobacteria > Nitrosococcales > Methylophagaceae. Next base: position 4,658 of record CAJQOM010000035.1, read on the forward strand.
CTTCTGTCGTACCCGGTACATTCATACGATGTGTGCCATCTAACGCTAAAATATCTTGCATAGGTAAGACCGCTAACTGAGCAACCGATTGCAAGGCTATACGATTAAATTGCCATGCAATGTCCTCATTGCTCCGGCCAAAGTAGTCAGTAATATGGTTTTTAGTCTGATCATCTAGCGCTTGATACCAGCCCAAAGTGGTATCGTTATCATGGGTGCCGGTATAGGCCACGCTGTCAGATTGATGATGATGTGGTAAATAGGGATTGTCAGCACCACCACCAAAAGCAAATTGTAAAATTTTCATGCCCGGCATCGCATATTTTTCTCTTAAGGCGGTCACTTCAGTTGTAATGATGCCTAAATCTTCAGCTACTAAAGGCAACTCGCCAAACACCGATACTAATTTATCAAACAATGCCTCACCCGGTGCTTTTACCCAATAACCATCGATGGCTGTTTCGCAATTGGCTGGGATCTCCCAGCAGGCCTCAAACCCTCTAAAATGGTCAATTCGAATTAAATCAAACAGGACTAGTTGTGTCGTTAACCGCTGTTGCCACCAAAGATAATCTTGTTGCTCGTGTTCTGGCCATTGATATAAAGGATTGCCCCAACGTTGGCCGGTATCGGAAAAATAATCCGGTGGTACGCCTGCCACTCGTGTTGACTGGCCTTGTTCGTCAAGGGTGAATAATGTGCTGTTGGCCCAAACATCAGCACTATCATGTGCAACAAAAATAGGCATATCGCCAAACAACAATACACCTTTGTTATTGGCATATTGTTTCAAGGCTTTCCATTGCTGGAAGAATAAAAACTGTTCGAATTTCCGAATTGTGAGCGCTTGCTGATACACGCCTTTAAAGCTACTTAATGCCGCTTCATCCCTTTTCCTTAATGCTTCTGGCCATTCAAACCACGCTTGGTTTTGCTGAGACTCACGTATTTCACAAAACAGTACGTAATCGTCTAGCCAATCTGCTTGGTGCTGACAAAATGTGGCAAACTCAGTTTTTTGTTGATCTGAAGCCCGCTGTTCAAATTGCGGATAAGCCACTTTAATGACATTTTCAACGTCAGATTCGAATGGATCTAAATCAGCCCAGTCTTGTAAACCGATATGATCGAGACAAATAAGCTTGTTACTGGCCGCATGTGCCGATAAACATTGGTAAGGAGATTGGTCACTATGGGTTGGACCTAATGGCAACATTTGCCAAATCGTCATTCCACTTTCGCTTAAAAAATCAACGAAACGATAAGCATCAGCCCCAATTGTGCCACTTGGTAAGCTGGTAATATGAAGAAGAACGCCACCACGACGACGATTAAAAACAGCTGCTTGCTGGCTCACTTATCCCCCACGTCGCATTGTACCGCCTTGTTCAACTTCGCCACCGCCTTGGGAAACCACTTCAGATAATACTTGTGGCACTTCCTCGCCCAACATTTGGTACAAATTAGACAAATGCAGTCGGAATAAACGTTCAAAATCGCTAACGCTATCACCCGAATTATAATCACCGAACCACCAGAACCAATCTGAACCTTCACAAATAGCGAGCTGTCTCAATAACCGGTGCATGGTATCCACATCAAACGTTTTATTGGCGACAACGCGATCAAATGTGTGTTTCGCTTGGCTTAATAAATCCCATCCTCGGTTTTTATCCGGGTCGCCAATCCAGGTTGAGAAGCTACCATAAACCCAGCTCCCTGCGACCAATTCTGGCAAATGTGCTGCTTCGACATCGTTTTCTAAACATTCTGAGAAGGTCGTTAATTCAACATCGGGATGATCGGCTAATTGCTGATAAAGGCCTTGCAGGAAGTAGTAGCCGTTGTATGAATAATATTCCCAAGCATTTTCGCCATCTAAGATAACCGAAACAACACGATCTTTATCGTCATCGGTCTCAGCTTTAATTGTCGTCAAATGGCTGATAAAGTCAGCGATGGCATCTTCAGCTGACCATGTCGTGTAATTAAAACCTATCAGGTCAGACAAACCATCATTCCGGAAAAAACAGGCCGGGCCTTGTTCAGATACTTGATACGGTTTATGTATACTGGCATCGGGCATATCAGACTTATTGAGACTATTTCGCAACACATTTTCGCCAGTCGCAGCCCAATTAAAACCATGTTGGCCGATGAGTTTTAATGTCTCTGTTGATATTGCCCCTTCAGATGGCCAACAGCCTTTCGGTTTGAAGCCAAAATAGGATTCAAAAACACGTAGCCCTTCATCCATATGCCAATGAGACCGTTCTTCACCGCCTGGGTAACTTGTTATTTCTGGCAACTCGGCATCCGGCATTGCTTCTAATGTTGAATTAATATCCAATAATAACGGCACAATCGGGTGGGCATAAGGCGTCACCGACAATTCTACCTTTCCTGATTCAGCCAAGCGGCGATAGCGTGGAATTAAGTTATCGAGTAATTCACCAATCACGGTCATCAACTGCCTGCGATCATGAAAATCAAAATTATGACCTTTTTTCATCATCGCCTGAATACGAATATCTGTCCGTCGGACCGACTCGCCCATCCATGCCAAGTGATACCAAACTAAGAGATCGATCATGAATTGGTCGTTAACATAAGCTAGCCGATCGCTATCTTCAACCAATTCTCGTGCCATTGAGGCTAGTTTGGCAAAATGTGGGAATGGTGCAATCAACTTTTCATCATTGGCCCTTAAACAAGCCATGATGAGTGTTTTTCGTTCTTCGATATGAACAGGTTGTATCGGCGAATCTAAAGCGAGCAGCATCGGGTCTTTTAAACGACCGGTGCCTTTAAACCGCTCTTTTAACTGCGTGTCGTAGTCAGCTAGTTGTTCAATTAATGTTGGCGCAAAGTTAACGACCGCTTTGGCGCCTGGCACATTTTCCAAATGCCATGCCATATCCACGTAATCTTTAATCGCATGGAGATATGTCCAAGGCAGTTGATAGAGTCCACTTAGTGGTTCACTGTATTGCGGCTGGTGCATATGCCAGCATAAAACGACTTTTAACTTATCTGACATGTTTGTTATTTTGACCTAACATTTCTGGTGTCACGAGGACGACACCATCGGGGGAAATTTCATATTTTTTTGCATCTTCCACTGGATCTTCTCCGATCACAGTATTTGGTGGCAGATCACAGCCTTTATCTATCACGACTTTATTCAAACGACAATTCCGGCCAATATTGACATTAGGCAGAACCACACAGTTTTCGACGACGGCATAACTATGTACTTTCACATTCGAAAAAAGCACACTATGGCGTACTGTTGAACCTGATATTAAACAGCCGCCTGAGACCATTGAATCAACAGCTGTTCCACGGCGACCGTCATCATCAAAGACAAATTTGGCCGGTGGTTGTTGTGCTTGATAAGTCCAAATTGGCCAGTCATCATCATATAAATTTAGTTCTGGCGTAATACCAATTAATTCTAAATTGGCTGACCAAAACGCATCAATCGTTCCCACATCACGCCAATAACCTGGATCATTGCCTTGGACATCTTTATAGGGGAACGCGATAACCTTATGATTTTCAATTAAATTAGGAATAATATCATGACCGAAATCATGGGTTGATTCGCCATTCGCCGCATCTTTAATCAATTGATCATATAAAAAAGCAGCATTAAAGATATAAATCCCCATTGACGCTAATGCCGTCCCTTCTTTGCCGGGAATAGAATTCGGTGAATCAGGCTTCTCATCAAACGCGTTGACACGCCATGATTCATCCACTGACATGACCCCAAATGCTTTAGCTTCTTCTACTGGCACTTGAAGACAACCGATGGTCATATCAGCCTCGTTCTCTACATGTGCTGCTAACATATCACCGTAGTCCATCTTATAAATATGGTCACCGGCTAGAATAAGTACATATTCTGGGCCGTGTGTTCTTAAAATATCGACGTTCTGGTAAACCGCGTCTGCTGTGCCGGCATACCAGCCTTCTTGCGCTGTCTGTTGCGAGGCAGGTAGTAACTCCACAAACTCGCCAAGCTCCCCCCGCATAAAGCCCCAACCCTGTTGTATATGCCTTATCAGTGAATGTGATTTGTATTGGGTCAATATGCCAACACGACGAATGCCGGAATTAATACAATTCGATAACGGAAAGTCGATAATTCTGAATTTACCACCAAAAGGGACAGCCGGTTTCGCTCGCCAATCCGTCAATTGTTTCAGTCTCGAACCACGCCCCCCTGCCAAAATCAGTGCCACAGTGTCTCGAGTAAGACGACTGACAAAACGCGTGCTATTATTGACTGACATGAGGTAACTCCAAGCGGTAAATAATTGAAATTGCCTATTAGATTGCCACAGGATTTCACATTCATCAAAAAAAAATTATTTGGAAATTCAAGACTATGATTTCAGAAAAAAAATTATCCGATGATTTAGTTAAGATCATAGAGGCCCGTCATCATGACCCTTTCTCTGTATTGGGCCTACATACAGATGATAAGCAAGCGACCGTGACTGTTTTTCTACCGGATACACAGACTGCTTTCTTGAATAATAAACTGCCTCTAGACCGCATCGAAGGGACAGATTTATTCCAATGGACAGGGCCATCAAAGTCCCTCGACATTCCTTACCAAATCAACCGCATAAATGGTGATGGAACTCGTTTGCAACAGTATGATGCTTATGCTTTTTCTCCCCAGTTATCAGACTTCGATTTACACCTATTTTCAGAGGGTAAACATTGGCATGCCTACCGCTTTTTCGGTGCCCATCATCATGAAGTCGATGGCGTAAAAGGTGTGCTTTTTTCAACTTGGGCACCCAGTGCAGAACGCATTAGTATCATTGGTAACTTTAATCAATGGGATGGCCGTTGCCACCCGATGCGAGTCCGTGGTGGTAATGGTGTTTGGGAATTATTTATCCCAGGATTGACCGCTGGAGAGCTCTACAAATTTGAAATTCGCAACCGCGATGATGGGTCGCTACACGCGAAAATGGATCCATATGCGCAACAATCTGAACTTCGGCCTGGTACAGCATCAGTTATCGCCCCTCAGCCCCGCCATGATTGGCAAGACGAACCATGGATGACAAAACGTGCGGCCGCAGACTGGTTGCATCAGCCTCACTCTGTCTATGAAGTCCATTTGGGCTCATGGAAGCGTAATGCCGATGGAGACTTTCTCAGCTACCGTGAAATGGCTAAAGACCTCGTCCCTTATGTCAAAGAGCTCGGCTTTACGCATATTGAATTATTACCTATTACTGAGCATCCCCTAGATATTTCTTGGGGCTATCAAACCACAGGCTATTTTGCCCCTACCAGCCGTTTTGGCTCTCCTGATGAACTTCGCTACCTTATCGATCAGTGTCATCAGCATGACATTGGCGTCATTCTAGATTGGGTGCCCGGCCATTTTCCTAAAGACGCCCATGGCCTAGCCCGCTTTGATGGCAGTGCTTTATATGAACATGCTGATCCGCGACAAGGTGAGCATCAAGATTGGGGCACATTGATATTTAACTATGGCCGTAGTGAAGTCACTAACTTCCTACTGTCTAGTGCTATGTATTGGTTAGAGGAGTTCCATATCGATGGCTTACGGGTGGATGCAGTCGCCTCTATGCTTTATTTAGATTACTCCCGGGAAGCCGATCAATGGGTGCCCAATAAGCACGGTGGACGAGAAAATCTTGAGGTGATTGAATTCCTTAAACACCTCAATACGGTCTTACATCAAACCCATCCGGGCTGTTTAATTGCTGCGGAAGAATCAACCTCCTACCCGATGGTTTCACGGCCCGCTCATATGGGTGGCTTGGGCTTTTCGATGAAATGGAATATGGGCTGGATGCACGATATTTTAGAGTATATGCAACAAGATGCTATTCACCGGCGCCATCACCATGATTCTTTAACATTCGGGTTGTTATACGCTTTCACTGAAAACTTTGTTCTGCCCTTCTCTCATGATGAAGTGGTTCATGGCAAAGGCTCAATGCTGACTAAAATGCCTGGTGACGAGTGGCAACGTTTTGCTAATCTACGCTTGCTCTATACCTTTATGTTTACCTACCCAGGTAAAAAACTGTTATTCATGGGCTCTGAATTTGGCCAAGGCACTGAATGGAATTGTGAAAAAGCATTGGACTGGTACGTTCTACAATACCCGTTGCATGCGGGCATTAAAACACTGGTGTCTGATCTCAATAAGCTCTATACCCAAACGCCCGCTCTATATCGACATGAATTCGATCCGCAAGGTTTTGAATGGTTAGATTGCAGTGATCGCGAACAGTCTATTTTGAGTTATATCCGGAAAGATGGTGAGCAGCATGTTATTACTATTTTCAACTTCACACCGGTACCACGTGAAAATTATCGCATTGGTGTCCCTGAGCTAGCACAATATCAAATTATCTTAAGTTCAGACTCACAGTTTTATGGTGGCAGTAATGTGGACAATTTTGCGGTATTAGAAGCCGATGCGATTCCTTGGTCTGATCGACCTTATTCATTGTCAGTAAACTTACCCCCACTGTCTGGCATCGTGTTACAAAAAACCGCCTCTTAATTTTTACCTGACATAAAAAAAGGCGCTAATAGCGCCTTTTTTTCTAAATACTTATTACATTATCGCTTTGTTAATTGCCTAATTAACTTAATTAAACTCATCGTTGAACTATCATGTGCTGAAATAGCGCTCTCTGGTCGTAAATCAGGCAAGATAGCTTTTGCCAATTGCTTACCTAATTCTACACCCCACTGATCAAATGAGTTGATATTCCACACCACGCCTTGGACAAAGACTTTATGCTCATATAAGGCCACGAGTTGACCCAACATTTCTGGTGTCAATTGTGGGAACAACAAGGTATTGCTAGGGCGATTACCAGGGAATATTTTATGTGGTAATAATGCTTCCAGCTCTGCGCCTTCTAGACCTTCATTAACTAATTCAGTCCGTACTTCTTCAGCTGACTTCCCTTTCATCAATGCTTCTGATTGTGCCAAACCATTGGCCAGCAAAATAGATTGATGATCGCATTCGGGATAATGACTGTTAACCGGCAGCACAAAGTCAACGGGAATGATCTGCGTACCTTGATGAATCAATTGGAAATAAGCATGTTGGCCATTAGTGCCTGGCGTGCCCCAAATAACAGGGCCCGTTTTATAACTCAGACGCTGACCTTTTCTATTCGTCACTTTACCGTTACTTTCCATATCCAACTGCTGCATATGGTTAGGGAAACGGGCTAAAGAATGGTCATACGGGACAATCGCATGAGTCTGGGCACCAAAGAAATTGATATACCAAATGCCTAAAAGCCCCATTATCACGGGCATATTGTCTTCAAACGGCACGGTTTTAAAATGGTTATCCATTTCATGGCCACCGTCTAAGAGGCGTTCAAAATTATCCATACCAACGTATAGCGCGATAGGTAAGCCAATGGCACTCCATAAAGAATAACGGCCGCCAACCCAGTCCCAGATTTCAAACATATTCTCGGTATCAATACCAAACTCTGATACGGCTTGCGCATTAGTCGAGACCGCAACGAAATGCTTAGCGACGTCTGCTTGTTGTCCAGATTGTAAGAACCAAGTCCGTGCGGATTGCGCATTGGTCAAGGTTTCTTGGGTGGTAAACGTTTTAGAAGCAACGACGAATAACGTTGTTTCTGGGTTCAGGTTTTCTAATGTTGTGCTCAAATCTGTGCCATCAACATTTGACACGAAATGGACCTGCATTCCATCAACACCATACGGTTCTAATGCATCACAAATCATAGCAGGACCTAAATCTGACCCACCGATGCCGACATTCACTACATCGGTAATTCGTTTTCCTGTGTAACCTAACCATTCACCGCTATGGACTTGATCACAAAACTGTTTCATTTGCGCTAATACCGCATTGATCCCGGGCATTATATCTTTGCCATCAACCATGATTGGGGTATTACTACGATTACGTAATGCGATATGGGACACCGCACGACCTTCTGTCGTATTAATTGCTTCGCCAGAGTACATCCGTTCTATCCAGCCGGATAAATCGAGCGACTCTGCTAAGGCGACTAGTTTTCTAACCGTCCCTTTTGTAATCCTATTTTTCGAATAATCAAGTAATAAGTCTCCACTTGTTAATGAAAAATGCTCGAAACGACTCGCATCCAGTGCGAACTCATCACGCATTGAGACATATTTAAGGTCTGCATAATGACGCTCTAATGATTGCCATTCAGGTGTATTCAAAGGAGTCATATTTTTCTTCTATTTTTAAGATTGTAAATAATTTGCTAATGCATCCCAAGCGATGGTTTCTTGTTCACCCGTTGCCATCGTTTTAACACCTATCACTTGTTGGCTAATTTCATCTTCACCTAAAATCAAGGTCCATTGTGCTTTGCTACGGTCTGCTTGTTTAAACTGGCTTTTAAAACTACCACCACCGCAGTGTGTAATCAACCTAAAACCCGGGATTTGATCACGTAATTGCTCAGCTAAGATCGGCGCTTGTTTTGCAGCCGCCTCACCAACGGCAACAATATAAGCATCGATGCCCTTGATCTCTGGCAAGCTGTTTGTTGTCTCTAGCAGTAAAATAAGACGCTCTAAACCAATCGCAAAACCAATAGCTGTTGCGCCTTTGCCGCCTAATTGGCTTACTAAACCATCATAACGTCCACCAGCACAAATAGTACCTTGTGACCCTAATTGGTCTGTCACCCATTCAAAGACTGTTTTGCCATAATAATCTAAACCGCGAACTAGCCTTGGGTTCACTTCATACGACAATCCAGCCTCATTTAATGCATCACACAGCGCAGTAAATTCTTGTCGTGATTCGTCATCCAAATGATCTAATAACTTTGGTGCAGCCTCATTTAGCATCTGCATCTCAGGGTTCTTGCTATCTAATATACGTAACGGATTAGTATGAAGTCGGCGTTGGCTATCTTCATCTAATTGATCTTGATTAGCCTCAAAATAAGCAATCAAGATATCTCGATACGCTAAACGTGCTTCTGTCGACCCTAAAGAATTAATTTGTAACGTCACATCTGTTAAGCCTAATTGCTTCCACAAACGGGCTGTCATTAAGATCATCTCAGCATCAATATCCGGTCCATTGAATCCGTAGGCTTCAACACCCACTTGATGAAACTGGCGGTAACGGCCTTTTTGTGGCCGTTCATGCCGGAACATAGGCCCTTGATACCAAAGACGTTGTGTTTGATGAATTAAGCCATTTTGCATTGCCGCTCTCACGCAACCTGCAGTTCCTTCGGGGCGTAAGGTTAAACCATCGCCATTTCGGTCTTCAAAGCTATACATTTCTTTTTCAACAATGTCAGTCACTTCACCAATAGATCGGCTAAATAAAGCTGTTTTCTCGACGATCGGAAAACGAATTTCTTGATAACCGTAACTGGATAAAACTTTGTTTAGCGTTGCTTCTACTGACTGCCAATAGGGTGTCACGTCTGGCAGAATGTCATTCATTCCCCTGACTGAACGGATACTTTCTGCCACTTAACTGATGTCCTTTATCTGAATAACTTTTTCTGGGTGAGATTGTGCTTTCTGACGTGCGATGCGTTGTCTAATTTCTTTTTCTAACTCATCGACTAACGCATCATTTTCCACTTTATGATTCGGTTTACCATCGACATATAATAAATTGGGTGTCCCGCCAGTCAAACCAATCGCTGCTTCTTTGGCTTCGCCCGGCCCATTCACTACACAGCCAATAACAGCCACATCCATCGGCTCAGTGATATCTTCCAACCGCGCTTCAAGCGCATTGACTGTCGAAATAACATCAAACTGTTGACGTGAACAAGAAGGACAAGCAATTAAGTTGATCCCTTTATTGCGTATTTTGAGACTTTTTAAAATATCAAAACCCACTCTAATCTCTTCTACTGGATCGGCGGCTAATGAGACTCGGATGGTGTCGCCTATCCCTTCTGATAGCAACATGCCTAAGCCAATGGCTGATTTCACTGATCCAGAACGTAAACCACCCGCTTCGGTAATGCCGAGATGAAGGGGTTGTTCTATTTGGCCTGCTAATTGGCGATAAGCATGCACTGTCATGAACACATCTGACGCTTTTAAGCTGACTTTAAAGTCTGGGAAATTGAGTCGGTCTAGAATATCAATATGACGCATTGCTGATTCAACTAATGCTTCTGGTGTCGGTTCACCATATTTTTTTTGCAGATCTTTTTCTAACGATCCGGCATTGACGCCAATGCGAATTGGAATGCCATGGTCACGTGCGCTTTCTACAACTGCCCTAACCCGATCTTCGCGACCAATATTGCCCGGGTTGATTCTCAAGCAGTCAACGCCTAATTCGGCAACACGTAAGGCAATTTTGTAATCAAAGTGAATATCTGAAATTAACGGTAAATTGACACGTTGTTTTATCTTGCCAAACGCTTCTGCCGCTTCCATTGACGGTACAGAGACTCGCACTAAATCAGCGCCGGCTTTTTCTAAACTGTTAATTTGGGCTACCGTCGCATCGACATCGCAGGTTTCGGTATTGGTCATGCTTTGCACCGCTACAGGTGCATCACCGCCGATAGGTACGTCACCCACCAGAATCTGGCGGGACTTTCTACGTACAATTTTCTGGTATGCATTACTCATCTGCAATCGTCTCAATTAGGGCAGTTATTGGCATCCCGCTAATACAGGTCACTTTGTACCTGTTTTGATTCGTCTGAATCGGGGAAACTACCTCGCAATAAATTACTGTAACTCGCCACAGCATCTTTATCGCCAATTTGGCGTTCCGTCTTTACGGCTTGTAATAAGGCCTTCGGTGTCCAACGCGCTGCGTTGCGATAACGTTCAATATAAGCCCGTGATGTCAAATATTCACCTTGTTCATAGCTGATTTCTGCCATTGCCAATAATGACTTACCTAATCTTGGATTGATTTGTAAGGCTTGGCGCAAGTATTGCTCTGCTTGTATCTCATCAGGTATTAGTTTCGTGCATAGACCGGCATTTTCATATGCCTGTCCCTTACTACGATATAACGGGTTTTTGAGTGCGGCTAAGAAACGGGGAACAGACTCATCATAACGCCCTTGCGTACATAAGAATGCACCATAATTATTTTGGGCTTCAGAATAATTTGGTGCCAATCTGACCGCTTGCTTGTAATGGTGTTCTGCCTTACCTAACTCATTTAAACGTTGGTATAAGATCGCAATGGTGTTGTGAGCAGTGCTTGAGCTTGAATCTTGTTTTAATGCTTTTTCTAACTTACCTAACGCTGTTTCATAATCACCACGTTGCATGTAGTTCAACCCCAGCTGCATATTGAGTTCAGCCGCTTTTTTATCTGGTTTGATATATTCGGATGAGGTTGAATTTGGCCGAATGTTACTATTGTCCGTTTGACCTTGGCAGCCAGCAAGCACTAACAAGGAAATGATGAGCATTAAGACATTTTTATTCATCAGACAGCTGCAGCCTCTTTCTCTTTAAGACGTTCGGTTCGGCGTGTTTTATCTAGTACTTCTCCGGCTAATTGACCACATGCCGCAACAATATCCTCACCGCGTGTTTTGCGAATCGTCGCCACATAACCGCCATCTAACAATTGTTGCTTAAAGCGGTTAATCACGTTTTTTGAAGAACAGATGTAATTCGTGCCAGGAAAGGGATTAAAGGGAATCAAGTTAATTTTCGTTGGTAACCCTTTCAAGATCCGCATGACATCTCTGGCGTCTTGTTCTGAATCATTGATGCCCGCTAGCATGACGTATTCTATTGTGATGTGGCGGCTTTTATGCCCTTCGACATAACGATGACAGGCTTCTAATAAGACGGCAATCGGATACTTTTTATTCAGTGGAATGATTTCATCACGCAATTTGTCATTGGCGGCATGCAATGATACCGCTAGGCTGACATGACAATCTTCACGTAGCTTATCAATCATCGGCACCATACCTGATGTACTCAATGTCACTCGGCGCCATGAAATACCATAGGCTAAGTCATCACGCATCAGATTCATTGCACTGATCACATTTTTGTAATTGGCTAACGGTTCGCCCATGCCCATCATGACGACATTGGTCACGACTCGTTTGCCTTTAGGATCTTTGCCTAAATATTCATTGGCCATCCATAGTTGCCCAATGATTTCACTGGCTTCTAAATTCCGGTTAAACCCTTGCTGTGCGGTTGAACAAAATGTACAGGCCAAAGCACAGCCTACTTGTGACGATACACAGAGCGTACCCCGGTCATTTTCAGGAATATAGACGGTTTCAATCGCATTGCCACTGTCGAGTTGGATAATCCATTTTCTAGTGCCATCAACTGAAATATGTTCTTCTAATACTTCAGGTAAAGCTAATGAGGCTTTGTCTAATAATGTTTGTCGTAATGATTTACTGAGATTCGTCATCTCATTGAAATCAATCACACGGTATTGATGTATCCATTGTAATACTTGACGCGCACGAAATGGTTTTTCACCAATGTCAGTGAAAAATGCTTCCAGACCCGGGAGGTCTAAACCAAATAAGTTTGTGCGCGCCATTTATAATTACTCAGTTATTTAGCGTGTACGTGAGCAAAGTTGATCTTCAGTAAAGAAGTAAGCAATTTCACGTGCTGCGCTGTCTGCTGAATCTGAACCATGAACCGCATTTTCATCAATGCTTTTTGCTAAGTCCGCACGAATGGTGCCGGCATCGGCATCAGCCGGGTTTGTTGCGCCCATTAAATCACGGTTTTTCAAGATGGCGCCTTCGCCTTCTAATACTTGGATCATCACTGGGCCTGATGTCATAAAGCTAACTAAAGCACCAAAAAATGGACGTTCACTGTGTTCTGCGTAAAAACCTTCTGCTTGTTCTTGGCTTAAGTGCACCATACGCGCTGCGACAATTTTCAAACCTGCTTTCTCAAAACGGGTGTAAATATCGCCAATGGCATTGGCTGCTACTGCATCAGGTTTAATAATAGAAATAGTACGTTCGATCGACATGGTGCTTCCTTAATATATAAAGTGGGTTAAATTTTATTATTTTAGCATTTTATGGCTGTCATGAGAGAACTATTGGGATAGAATTATTGTAATCGTGTTAATTTTATTGATTGGTCGACTAAGACAAGTTGGCCGACCACAACTTAGGCTACGCACAGAACTATGCATCAATCCTTTAAACGTATCGGGCTCTTTATTCGTAAAGATGATCCTATTCTTGAAAATGCGGTCGTTCAGGTCAATCAGTTTTTGACAAAGCAAGCCTTGTCGATCGTGATTAATGAACCCCTCGCCTTCTTGCCTGATCTTGATGTTGTGTCGATTGCTGACTTTCCTGAACGTTGTGATGTCACGATTGCCATTGGTGGAGATGGGACATTGCTCTCGGCATCACGGGCGTTAGCCGGAAGCGATTTGCCCTTAGTGGGGATTAATGTCGGTCGACTTGGCTTCTTAGCTGATGTCACATTGGATAAATTAGAGAGCCAATTGTCACAAATCCTCGCCGGCGAATACCGCGAAGATACCCGCTTTTTGATGCAAGCGACTATAAATGGTGCTGATGAGTCTATTGGCCTTGCGATGAATGATGTTGTCATTCATGCTTATCAAAATTTACATATGATTGAGTTTGAGACCGCCATTAATGGTCGGTTTCTCAACAGCCAGCGTGCTGACGGCATCCTCGTTGCTACCCCGACGGGTTCAACTGCCTATGCGATGTCTGCCGGTGGCCCAATCTTAGATGTTGATCTTGATGCGTTAGTACTGGCTTCTGTTTGTCCTCATACTTTGAGTAACCGACCCTTGGTCATTGCGGCTGATAGTGTTGTCGATATTACACTCAGTGAAAAAACCGTTGGCAGTTGCATGGCGTCTTGTGATGGTCGCCCAGGCCATATTATTCAACCTGGTGATACCATTCGCATTGCGCGTCACCCTAGTACGATTACGCTACTGCACTTAGAAGATCATGACCACTATTCTATTTTGCGTGCAAAACTGGAATGGGGTCGTAAGCTAACATGCTAAGCCATCTAAACGTTCGTCACTTGGCTGTTGTCGATGACCTTGAACTCGACTTTGAGTCTGGTATGACGTCATTAACCGGGGAAACAGGTGCCGGTAAATCTATCTTAGTCGATGCCTTAGGATTGGTCTTAGGCGATCGCGCTGATTCCAATATGATTCGTCACGGCCATGATCGCGCTGAAATTGAAGCTCACTTTGATCTCAGTCATAACCCCAAATTACAACAATGGCTGATTGAACAAGAGTTGGATGACAGTGGTCAATGTTACCTGCGCCGGACTATTTCGCGTGATGCTGCTTCGCGTGGCTACATTAATGGCCGCGCTGTCCCCCTTACGCAATTACGTGTTATTAGCGAACATAGCATTGATATTCATGGCCAACATGCCCATCAGTCCCTAGTCCGTGTAGACACACAGCGTCACTTACTCGATACGGTAGCAGGCACCAAACCTTTGCTAGAGCAATTGTCGACGACCTATCAACAATGGCAAGCCATTAAACGTGAGATCGCCGAGCAAGAACGTCAATCAGCGCAAACTGCTGCTCAACTTAATCTACTACAATATCAAGTCAATGAGCTTTCCCCTCTTAACTTGACTGAGGCACATGTTCAATCGTTAATTCGTGATCAACAAAAACTAGCGCATGCTTCACAGCTTATTACAGCAGCCCAATCTGGGTTATATCAATTGGCTGATCAAGAACAAGGCTCAGCCTATAGCATCGTGACACACGCTTTATCAGAACTCGCTGACTTAGCCGAGATTGAACCTCAATTCACTAACATTATTGAATCGTTAAATTCGACCGTCGTTCAAATTGATGAATCCGCCAGCGAATTGCGCCATTACATTGATAACACTGAACTTGACCCGCAGTTACTCGCAGAAGTTGAGAATGAATTGTCCGCTCTGCATCAATTAGCCCGTAAACATCATGTTGAAGTTGAAACATTACCCGCGCACTATACGGCGCTGTGTGAGCAATTAACTAAATTAACCGATCACGATCAACAACAAGCTGCAATGCAAACACAGTTAATTACTCAAGAAACCCTTTGTCGCGACTTGTGTGAAAAAATTCGTCGTCAACGGCAGAAAGCAGCGCCCACATTAGCAAAAGAGATTACTGATACCATTCAGCAGCTTGCCATACCCGGCGGCCGGTTAGAGTTTGTTGTTAAACCGATGGCTGAAGGTCACTTTAATGAAACAGGGTTTGATCAGATCCAACTCCTTGTCAGCACAAACCCTGGCCAAGCAGCCGGTGAGTTGGGCAAAGTGGCTTCTGGTGGTGAGTTAGCCCGTATTAGTTTGGCTATTCAAGTCGTAACGGCCGGTACTCGCAGTGTGCCCACTTTGGTGTTTGATGAAGTTGATGTTGGTATTGGCGGAGGTATTGCCGAAATCATAGGACAACATTTGCGCCAATTAGCATCAACACAGCAAGTTATTTGTATTACCCATCTACCGCAAGTTGCAGCACAAGCGCATCAACAAGTCCAAGTCACCAAGAAGCAACAAAAAGACACGACGTTTATTGAATTGGCCACACTGTCAGAAGCACAGCGTATTGAAGAAATTGCGCGCATGCTGGGTGGCGTTACCATTACCGATACCACCCGTTCGCATGCGCAAGAAATGCTAAGTCAATCGCGTTAAATTCTGCCTGACTTAATTTTTTTCAGCTTGGCAAGTTTTGCAGATGCCATAAATATACAGGCTATGTTCTGTCATTTTAAAGCCTTTTTCCTCTGCAATCGCACGTTGACGTTGTTCGATCACTTCGTCGACAAATTCTTCAATTTTATTGCAACTCACACATAATAAATGGTCATGGTGCGCACCATCTTCTAATTCAAAGACCGCATGACCGCCATCAATACTTAAACGCGATACTAAGCCTGCACCTTCGAATTGGGTTAGTACACGGTAGACCGTCGCTAAGCCGATTTCTTCACCTGACTCTAGCAGTGCTTTATAGACGTCTTCTGCACTCATATGCCGTTGTTCAGAGACTTCTAATATTTCTAAGACCTTAAGCCTTGGTAAGGTGACCTTAAGGCCTGCTTTTCGTAAATCTTGTCTTTCCGCACTCATAAAAGATGCCTCGTCGAAACTGAACGATTAGCGTATCATCGCAGTTTGGTAATTAATTAAGATGTTCAATATAAATGAAAACCGTCCTTATTTACACTTTTTCGTTTTTTGCTTTATTCATATCTGGGTGCGCCAAGGATAAAATCCCTGGTGTTTACCGTATTGATATTCAGCAGGGTAATGATATTACCCAAGATATGATTAGTCAGTTAAAACCAGGTATGACTAAAAATCAAGTGGCTTATGTCATGGGCACACCATTGATCATTGATACTTTTCACCCAGACCGTTGGGATTATATTTATAGCTTCCACCCTGGTAACGGACAACGTGAACAACGTCGTATTACCATCTACTTTAAAGGTGAATCGTTAGACTATATTAACGGTGACACCCGTATCGTCGCCCGTGAAGAAATGCCTCAAACTGTTAAAGTTGATAGTAATGTTGTGGTGCCACTATCTGATAAAAAGGTTGGTTTGATAGCAGATATTAAAGAAAAAATTGGCCTCGAGGGTGATGACACCGTCGAAGATGCGGCAGACAAAGTGGACTTGTTTGAAGACCGCCCTATCCCTGTGCCAAGGCAATCAAAAGGTCTTATAGATCGCATTACCGGTTCGACCAGTGCTATTGAAACTGAAGAGACTATTCAGGACGTCGAAACTGACAATAAACCTGGCTTACTAAAACGCTTTATCGGTTTAGGCAAGCAAGAAACCCTCGACGAAATTGATGCTGTTGAAATGCCCGATATTATTGAACCTGACCCTGAGCCTGTTATTGACGAAGCTGACACGCCAGGGTTATTTCAACGCTTTAAAAATGCGGTCGGCCTAGGTGAGTAAGTTCACCTTTTCGCTTAAGCTACAGCCAAAAATTGGTCCCGTTCTGGATGATAACTGAATAATTCACCGATTCGCACATCAAAGTACCAACCGTGTAGGCTTAAGTTGCCTTGTTCGACTCGTTCTTTTATACAAGCAAAACTAAGCAAATTATCGAGTGAAACTAAAATAGCGGCTTGTTCACAGGCTGTTAGCTGTTCCGCCGTTTCATGTTCTGCATGACTGACTTTTACTTTATCTTTAGCCCCTTTCGCAATCGAAACCCATGGGTGAATGAATTGCGAGGCTGTTGTACCGTCATCATGCCAGAATGCTTGTATTCCACCGCAATTGGCATGGCCCATTACGATAATATTTTCTACTTGCAAATGGTTATCGGCAAACTCTAAAGCTGCGCTTGTACCATGATAATGCCCAACGCTTTCCCAAGGTGGCACTAAGTTAGCGACATTGCGTACAATAAATAAATCCTCAGGATCACAATCCATCAGAATCGCAGGATCGACACGTGAGTCACAGCATGCAATCATTAATGTTTTGACAGGTTGACCTTCTTTCATGCTGGCATATAAACGTCGATCATCACCAAAATATTGCTGCTGGAAACGTTTGAAACCACCAATTAATTTTTTTGTACTCGCCATTCTTTCATCTTTTTTTCTATTGCGTTCGAATAAGTCGTCGGACAATAAAAAGCTATCGCTGCAATGTTGCAACGATAGCTTTTAGATAATACGTTTAGCTTAAGTTTGTTAGCTTAAGCATTTGATTATTTTTCTTGATTATCACGTGCCAATTTAGCGCTGGCATCAAACCATTTCTGTTTAACGCTGCGTTTTCTGGCTAAGGCTATATTGGCCTCATACCATTTTTTCTTTACGTCGGCATGTGAATCGACCGTGGTATTAGCTTCATACCATGGCTTATTACTCTTTGCTGCTCGCGTTGCAGCCAAATTGGCCTCATACCATTTCTTCTTCACATCGGCATGTGGATCTGCTGTTAAATTGGCTTCATACCATGGCACAGCATCGTCATTACCTGCTGATGCTTGATTGGCTTCGTACCACTTCTCCCGTGTTGCTCTCACATTTGATAGCGCAACTGCCAAATTGGCTTCATACCATTTTTTCTTGGTATCAACATGCTGTTGCATATTGGCTTCATACCAAGGTGTTTCAACTTCTACTGCCGGCAGTGAAGCTGCTTCATACCACTTGTTTTGGTTCGCTCGAGCAGATCGAGTATTGGCTTCATACCATTTATTATTAATTTGTTTTTCTTTCGCTAATGCCAGATTAGCTTCATACCACTTTTTCTTCACATCGGCATGTGGGTCAACAACCATATTGGCTTCATACCAAGGTTTACTTTTTCTGGCATGACGGGCTGCTTCCAAGTTAGCCTCAAACCACCGCTGTTTGGTATCACTGACTTTTTCATCATTGAACTCATACCAATGCTTTTCTGTTTTAGTATTATCTAGATTAGCCTCATACCACTTTTCTTGGCTTTCTCGTGCCGCTTCTAAGTTAGCTTGATACCATTTTTTCTTGATATCAGCATGCGCGCCAGCCTGCGTATTGGCTTCATACCACGGTGTTGACGCTGTGGCGGCTTGCTGTTGATTAGCCTCATACCACTTTTGTCTTGTCGCTTTAACAGAGGTGACCGCCGCTTTTAAGTTGGCTTCGTACCACTTTTTCTTAGTATCTAAATGTTTACTCATATTTGCTTCATACCAAGGTGCTCCTGTCGCCTTTGTTGGTACGCTATTCGCTTCATACCATGGCGTCACTGTTATTTCAGAAGGTGCGGCTCGATTAGCCTGATACCATTTTTTAGCTTTTTTTGGTTCTTTCCGTTGCTGATTACCGGCCCATTTTGTGTTGATATCTATCGTTGTACTCATCGTATAATCCTCCTGAAATAGATTATTACCCCAAGTTGATAGTACCTAAACATCACATAAACAACAACTTTTATGTGGTTTAAAGTACGCCTAAGCCCCTACTATTCAAAGCATTGTTTCTCTGCTTTTATCTGTTGTAACAAGGCGATACGCTCTTCAACTAAGAGCATTCTACGTTGCTCTTTTTCCTCTACTGTTGCTGAGTACCCTAAGTACGCCACACCTGCTAAACCTTGGACGACAGGGATAAAGTCCAATGTCACCATTGCTGCTGCCACTTTATTAGCATCATCTTCATAAAAAGGCGCTTTGTAGGTGTAGCGATAAGGTTGCATGTTTCTGATTGTATTGTCTAAACCGACACAACTCAATTGCTCAACTTGTTCATTACGTTCTATCACGGGTGGTTCAAAATAAATCGGCTCTAGTGGCACACCCGGTAATGTTAATGCTTGAGATGCTGACCCTAACCCTTGTAATACGGTTAGGCTGACTGCCATTATTATTGGTTTTAATCGCATCCTATCTTCTCCTCAATTCATTTAATTAATAAGATCATCGGCATAAAATCACAAATTTCCAGCTTTAACTCATTTTTTGTTATTTCAATTCAATTAACCAGATGTCAGACATAGCTCATAGTTTTGACTTTTCATTTGCCATACTATGACCAGTAAATTCAATTAATGGAGTTTAACAGTGGTTGATGAAGTATATGATGAAAAACGCGGCTTTGTCAGAATGACTGTTGATACTTTGGTCACGTTTACCCTAAAAGGTAAAGGCGATACAGCGTATCATGGGACGAGTCAAAACTTAAGTGCTACCGGGCTCTCTATGACAACAGAAACAGGGATGACTATCGGTGATGACGTTGAATTAATTATGAATTCTAGCGACAACAAATTCCCCCCTTTTGTGGCCGAAGGCACTGTTGTTCGTTCTATCGCTGATGAAACGAACGCTGATCTTTACCTTGTCTCTATTTCACTAACGAAAACACATTAAACAACGCTATTTATAATCGATAGCTTGCCGCTATCATGACCTTCGATACTAAAGACATGGTATGTTTAATCGATTGAGGTAAGTCTACACCACCTGCTGATATCGCCATTGCTCTGTGATGGGCTTCATCTTCTCGCATTTGCTCAAGGATGGCGCGGCTTTTGGTATCTTCAGCACTTAACGTGTCTAGATGTTGTTCTAAATGCTTAACCACTTGCGCTTCGGTTTCTGCAACGAAACCCAAACTCCATTTATCACCCACTTTACCTGCTGTAGCGCCTAGCGCTAATGATCCTGCATACCATAATGGGTTGAAAACGCTGGTTCGCCCCCCTAATTGATGGACTCGCTGTTCACACCAAGCTAGATGGTCACTTTCTTCCATTGCAGCTTGTGCCATTGACTCTCTTACTTCGGGTAATTTCGCCGTTAATGCTTGGCCTTGATATAGAGCCTGCGCTGAGACTTCTCCGGCATGGTTAATGCGCATTAAACGCATTGATTCTGTTTGCTGTGCTTCTGATAAGTTGGGTTCTACCAGATCATTACCGGGTATTGGTCTGTCACTGACCTCGGGTTTACCCAATAGTGTTTTTAGCGTTTTGTCACATTCAATGACCAAACTATCGATGAAATTAAGATGTCGCATCGCATCATTATATAGTAGAGACGACGACTTATTCTAGACTACGCCACGTTCAAAGAAATCTTCTAATGTGGCTGCCAGCTCTTGAGGTTGGAATTTAGGGACATAAGCATCGGCACCCACGTTTTTACCCATACTTTGATTCGCTACGGCTGTTAAGGACGAATGCATAACAACGGGTAAGTGCTTCAGCCTAGGATCTGATTTAATTTTTTGTGTTAATACATAACCATCCATTTCTGGCATTTCAACATCGGTTAACACTAATTGGATCTCATCCATGATATCGGTACCCGCGTCTTCACACCGCGTTGCCATTTTATCTAATTCATTCCAGGCCTTGGCACCATTAACATTCTGAATATATTTCACGCCCATGTGTTCAAGTGTTGTAGTAATTTGTTTCCGGGCAATGGCTGAGTCATCAGCAAATAGGATAGTATAGGTTTTATCCGCATTCAATTTCTGGATGTTTTCTAGTTTCATATCTTCATAGAAACCACCCGCATCAGCCAGTACTTTTTCAACATCCATGATCATCACTAAGCGTTCATCATCGAGCTCTGATACGGCTGTGACCAGACCACCTAATCGCTTCGATAGTAACGGTGGCGGCTCTTTTACTTGCCCCCAGTTCAAACGTTGAATCGTATCAACTGCAGCGACTAAGAAGCCTTGAACGTGGGTATTGTATTCGGTAATCATCAGGATTCTAGGTTCATCAGCTGATTGTAAGTTACAAAATTTTTGTAAATTAATAATCGGTACCATATCACCTCGGAGGCTAACAAAGCCTTCCACCCCTTCTGGCATTTCTGGTGCGGTGGTAATGTCGGGAACATTCAGAACTTCTCGCACTTTAAATACATTAATGCCGAATACTTCGTTACGACCTGTTTCGTCATTTGTCCCTAGATTAAACAGCAATACCTCTAGATGATTGGTTCCTGCTAGTTTGGTTCTTTCATCAATCGAGTCTATTAGATTAGCCATAATGTTCTTAAATTCCTAAAGCATTAACGTCAAAAGTTTCAATAAGGTCTTTTATAGTGTGTTCTCTATCGAGGGTCAACCATCTTGTTCCGTTATCGGCATAAAGGGCCTAGTTCATTAGCAAAAAGGTGAATTATTCGACAATTTTGTCGACTTTTTTAACTTATTCATCATATTGAAAACGTACGCTTATCAAATTGGTTTAAAACCAAAAATCCACTTCGAGTGTTAAATAAACGTTAGAATAGGCTCAGTCCGTTTTATTAATTTTTTACACTATCTTGGCTTATCTGTTTTGAACGATATCCCCTGTAATGAGATCACACCGCTATGTCGGAAAAAAAAGTGCATGACCCCTTTTCAACGCGTGAAGCAGAAAACTACGATAATCCGATTCCAAGCCGGGAATTCATTCTAGAATTATTACAGCAAAATGACCAGCCACTAACTCGCCGTAGTATCGGTAAAT
The DNA here is from genome assembly GCA_905479985.1 of uncultured Gammaproteobacteria bacterium. Classification (GTDB taxonomy): domain Bacteria; phylum Pseudomonadota; class Gammaproteobacteria; order Nitrosococcales; family Methylophagaceae. Next base: position 26,707 of record CAJQOM010000035.1, read on the forward strand.
TACTTGGTTTGTCAGGTGAAGAACAAACTGAAGCCTTACGTCGTCGGTTAAGAGCGATGGAAAGAGATGGCCAATTACACCGTAACCGTAAAAGTGCTTATGGTGTAATGTCGAAGATGAATTTGGTCACTGGCCGTATTATGGGTCATCAAGATGGTTTCGGTTTCTTAATCCCTGATGAGGGTGGTGAAGACTTATTTTTAGGCCAACGTGAAATGCAGATTGCCTTACATGGTGACCGCGCTGTTGCCCGTGTCACGGGTATTGACCGCCGTGGGCGTAAAGAAGGCGCCATCGTTGAAATTATTAAACATGCTAATGAGCGTATTGTCGGCCGCTTGCTCTCAGATGCCGGCATTTATTATCTGATTCCTAATAACCGACGTATCAGCCAAGACATTATGGTGCCACCCGACAAATTAATGGCGGCCAAACCTGGACAAATCGTCGAAATTGAAATTACTGATCATCCCAATCGACACCGTTCTCCTCTGGGGCAGGTTGTCACTGTTTTAGGCGACCATATGGCGCCGGGTATGGAAATTGATATCGCCTTACGTGACTTCGAGTTGCCACATGCTTGGTCTCCAGAAGCCTTAAAGCAAGCTGAATCTTACGGTGAGAAAATCCCTGAAACAGCGATTGATGGCCGTCTTGATTTACGTCATTTACCTTTACTCACCATCGATGGTGAAGATGCCCGTGACTTTGATGATGCCGTTCATGCTGAAGCGATAGAGGGTGGTTGGCGGTTATGGGTTGCTATTGCAGATGTGTCCTATTACGTGACGCCTGATAGCGTGCTTGACCAAGATGCGCAAGAACGTGGGACATCCGTCTATTTCCCAAGCCAAGTCATTCCAATGTTGCCAGAAGCTTTGTCTAATGGCTTGTGCTCTCTCAACCCTGATGTTGATCGTTTATGCATGGTTTGTGAGATGACGATTGATAGCGATGGGCGATTGACATCACATCAGTTTCATCAAGGTGTGATGAACTCAAAAGCCCGACTCACTTATACTCAAGTTGCGGCTATGTTGGTCGACAACGATGCTGAATTACGGTCGCAATATCAAGCGGTCTTACCTGGTTTGGAAACGATGCATGGCTTATATAAAGCGATGCTCTCTGCCAGACACCAACGTGGTGCCATTGATTTTGAATTAACGGAAACCCAATTTTTATTTGATAGTAACCGTAAAATTGAAGCCATTGTGCCGCGCGAACGTAATGATGCCCATCGTTTAATCGAAGAGTTTATGGTCGCCGCCAATGTGTCTGCTGCACAGTTTCTATTAAGTAAAGAACTGCCGGCACTGTACCGTGTCCATGAGACCCCTTCTGCTGAAAAATTATCTGGCTTACGTGAGTTTTTATCTGAGTTGGGCTTATCTCTCGGTGGTGGCGATGAGCCGTCACCCAGTGACTATGCTCGTTTGCTCAGTGCTGCTCACCAGCGCCAAGATGCGCACCTCCTACAAACCGTCATGCTGCGTAGTATGAAGCAAGCAATGTATCACCCGGAGAATGTCGGCCACTTTGGTTTGTCATTAGAGGCTTACGCGCATTTCACGTCACCTATTCGACGTTATCCTGATTTATTAGTCCACCGCGCAATTTGCCATCTCATTAACAACAAGAAAGCCAGTAAATGGGCCTATTCACATGAAGATATGGTGCAACTAGGCGACCACTGTTCAATGGCGAGTCGGCGTGCTGATGAGGCAACACGTGATGTCAGCGATTGGTTGAAATGTGAGTTTATGCAAGATCACGTTGGTGAAAGCTATGATGGCGTCATTAGCGGTGTGACCAGTTTCGGGTTATTTGTAGAGCTCAGCGATATCTATATTGAAGGTTTGGTTCATATCACAGCATTAAAAAATGATTATTACGAATTTGATGCCTCTGGTCACCGTTTAACCGGTGAGCGCACCAGAATGGTCTATCGTTTAGCCGATAAAATACGCGTTAAAGTGGTGCGTGTTGACTTAGATGAAAAGAAAATTGATTTAGAATTGGCTTAAATATCAACTTTCCCTTGACCAGAGAAATAAAGGCAGTAGAATTACCCGCTTGCCAAACGGTTGCTGGGATTATCTGAATTCTGGTTCATCACGATGGTGAGTGTAGCTCAGTTGGTAGAGCCCCGGATTGTGATTCCGGTGGTCGTGGGTTCGAGCCCCATCACTCACCCCATTTTACTTTACCTAAAAGTAACCTCGGAACAAAGACTTACAAATCTCAAGTTAGTTGAAATCGACTTACCGTCTTTATCAATTTACTGCACAGGTGCAAGCCGAGTGCAAAACTGGAGAATAGTATGCCTTATTCAATCCTCAAAGCACCCTCAAATAAATTCAAAATACAATTCCGTTCGCGCCATATTCAAGGCTCTATTAACAGAACTTTCCCCACTTATGATGAAGCTGTAAACCTTGGTAACGAATTAGATGAAAGTTTAGAAAAACTAATCCTTGGTGAGAAAGCAATCCCTGCTTACCCTCCTCAAACACTCATAGATAGCGTACACCCCTTACTCACTTCACATATATTACATAGACCCTACTTCAACGACCTTGGCATTGATAGTAACGGCAATCAATTAACACTATCCCACCTTATTGATAATTACCTTTTGTGGCATAACAGTCAGCCAGATAAAACTGATTATGGCGTAGCGCCAAGGCTAAGGTGGTGGCGTGAGAATTACGGGTATATAGCTATAGAGTCATTTACCGCTATTGAGGTATCGGAAGGTATTGAAAAGATAATATCGGGTAAAGGTATTTCAGATAAAAAGCCTCGAACACCTCAAACTAGCAATAGATACAAAGCCAATCTATCAAGCGTATTCACCTATGCAATTAAACCCAAAAGAGTACACATTAAAGGCTCTCACACGCCCAAGGCAAGGTTAATATCGAACCCTTGCAGATTGGTGCAGGGTGAGCCTGAAGGCACTCCACGTAGGCGCAGCCTCACTGTAAGTGAGCAAGAACGATTGATTGAAGCTAGCAAACAATCAGAATGGAAGCCTATGTATGCCTTAGTCTTAATGGCATTAACCTGTGGTGCACGCAAGGGTGAATTAATGGGACTAAGATGGAAAGATATAGACTGGTCAAACAATACTGTTTTTGTATTACGCACTAAAAATGGTGACTCTAAAGAAATGTCTATCGTACCCAAACTAAAAGATTACCTGTTTAGACTATGGGGTTCGGTGAAATTATCTACTAACGATATTAACGTAAAAGAGCATTTGATATTTCGAGGAATAGTATCACCATATAGGTCATTTACAATGCACAAGCAATGGATTAAAACTCTTGAACGTGCAGAAATAGAACCTTTAGATGACAAGTATGGTGAACCCATCGTATTTCACTCTTTACGTCACACCTTTTGCACAACCCTGCATAGAAATGGAGAGGACTTAAAGACGATACAATCACTAGCAGGTCACCGTGATATATCAACCACCTTGCGCTATACCCATGATGATAAAGACACTAAGGAAAAGGCAATTCACAATAGTTTTGCTAACTATGGTTGATTTAAATCAACTGACGTAATTTATTAGCAGTAAGGATTGGCTAGTAAATCAGGTAAACTGACTCTCGATTTAATTGTTTAGGATAACTTATGGCTGACACCATTAAACTTGTTGAGCAACCTGTTGGTTCTGGGAAAACCTTTCATGTAATAAGGAAAATTGTAGAGGCTGGTGGGCTTATTATCTATTGTGCTCCCACAAAGATTTTAGCCAGACAGGTGAAGAAGGATATTCAGAAAGTTATTTCATCTAATGAGTTTGTTCACCGAAAAAATACGCCTTTATATATTGTCACAAGTGAAGATAAAGATTACAGCACTACCGTACAGGAAGCTCTCACAGAGCTAATACTTGATGCTGATAATAGTGAAGCAATTATTGTTTGTACTCTTGCGGGTATCCAAACGGTTAGTGGGAGTGTTATTTCAAAAGCAACGAATGAAATAGGTAAAGATGTAACACTAATTCTTGATGAACTCCCTAATTTGTTCTCAACGTATCAGCACTCATTTTCAGGCGAGAATGTCAAAGTGCTAGATGGGTTGGTAACAGTTGAAGGTGATATAGCTAGAGTTAACGACAGTGCAACATATGAGCACGAATTACATGACAAGTCATTTACCTCTGAACTTCAAAAACTTTTAGAGCTTATCCCAAGTGGGAATGTTAGGTTCCAGAAAAACAAGTCTAATGGCTGGACAGTTTTTGGCTACGAATTAAAAGAAAACCTCAGTACCATAATTAAACTGTCACAGACAATATACTTACTTGCAGCAACGGTAAAAGGTACTCTTGATTATGTTGTTTTAAATGATGTTTGGGGTTTCAATCTTGAAAACTGTGAAACAGTAAACTCCCAAGTTATTAAAAATAAGATAAAAGAGAAGGAAGGAAACATAAGGGTGTACCCATTACTTGATGAGAGTTTTTCAAGAGGAAAAGCTAATCAAGGTGACTACTCATCATCAATGCCAAATGAGGATTCGTGCTTAGTTAAAATGCTTGATAATGCAATATCTTTTATTGAAGATTCTCCTGCTTTAATTGTCTCCAATGAGTGGGCTAATAGGTTTGTCGCTCCTCGCACTAAAGGTAAAAATAATATTGAGCTGGCATCTCCAAATGTCAAAGGAATGAATAATCATCAAGACAAGCATATTTGTTGCGCGATATATACTGCCAAACCAAATGGCTTTACAACAAGGTCACTCAACTTACTGGCAGAGCAATATAATCTTACTAATCTTGTTGGTGCCTTCGTATTACAGTCTGAATTAGACATGATTGTTCAAATGTGTGGACGAACTAGTATACGTAACAGAGAATCAAATGAAACATGTCACTTCCTAGTATCTGATAAGAAACAAGCTGAGCATATTCTCGAAACCTATGTTAGTGATAAACAGCTTTATGGCTCTTTAATGGACGAGTCATTAATGGTTAATTGGAGCGATTTTTCAGATACCAATACGGGAAGACCAAGGTCATATGAACGAGAAGAAACGGCACAAGAGATGGCTCAGTATATGGCGTATCACGATTACATAGGCGAACCAATAAAGCAAAAAGATTTAGCTGAAATGTATGGTTTCACACCTTCCGGGGTAAGCAAACTCCTAAAAGATGCAGGCTATAAAAAGCCAAGTAAAAATGATTCATAAAGTTTCCATTAGTCCTAAGAAGTCTTTAGGCGTTTTGGAAAGTTTTTAGGATGAGATTAAAGAAGACGCTACCACTAATAAATAGTCTTATTAGTCAGGACGTCCTCTTTGGCAGTTATAGAACTAATAACCCGAAAGGAACTGCTCCTAAACTTATTATTTCATCTAAATATGCTGATCCAAGGAGAACTTTAGAAAAAAAACTAGGTGAAAAAGTTACATCTTTTGATATTGTTACTCTATAAATCCAGTATTGATATGAGGGTATGCTTAACTAGGTACACATTAGTGGGTTTTTGCTATATTTATTAACCTCTAATATGTTGTAGATACTAATATATCTCGTAAAGTAAGTGACCTTTTTTAATTGACTCTCGCATACCTAACTAACAGGTAACCAAAGGAAAACCATAGCATCAAAAACTCAAACTAAACCCCAGAATAGAAGCACAGGTTACAGTCCCTAAGTCTTTCGGCTTCATACCCTAATACACCTCAAATGCCACATTCTGTTTAACACAACCCTGCTATGCCGACAAACTAACCACATCAAAAATTGGCTTTTATGTCTTCCCATTTCACTATATCGTATTTTGCTGTAATGTTTTCATAAACGGACTCGGCATTGTACGCATGCGGGTGATTCTCAGGCTTTTCTTTAAAGCAAAGAATAATGTTAGTTGATGAGGGAGTCGTTATATTATATGTCTGTCCTCCGGTAATACGTGTAGTTGCATTAAAGCTGCCACTGTCGTAAACATGACCCCTCGTATGGGCTTCAACCGGCATTCTATGTGTATTATTCTTAACCTCGTTAGCCTCTTCTAAGATTACGAAGTATTTGTAGTTATTACCCAATGCAAGCTCCGCACTGCGTAATAGTGCATAATCCCGAGCCCTTTGAGGATTGGTATACCCGTTGCCTTCAAAGCCAACTTTAAACATGTTTTCGGCAATCTGAAGGTCTGAATAACCTCCCGTCAAGCCCTTACTTTGATATGCTGTAGCACACCCAGCAAGCATCAAAACTAATAAGGCTGAAGTTAACAATTTCATTTAAAGCTCCATGCGAAAATATAAGTCTCAAATAAACATAACAAACCACAAAACACTTGTCACCCACTAAACCACCAACCCATATTTGGCTCAAGTGATTATTTTGTTATTATCGGGCTATCAGTTTAGAGAAGAGGAAATCCCGTGAAAAATATTATCGTCGCTACATTACTACTTCTTCTTAGTACAAATGCTTTCGCTTGTTATGATGAAAGCCTGAGTGGTAAGGATAGTTTTGATAACTGCTTGGTTGAAGCTGAACAAGGGGATGCATTTGCTCAACTCAGCCTTGGGTTTATGTATAACAATGGGCAAGGCGTAGCCCAAGACTACAAAGAAGCTGTGAAGTGGTACACAAAAGCTGCTGAGCAAGGAGTTGCAACAGCTCAATCGAGCCTTGGGATTATGTATAACAATGGTCAAGGCGTAGCCCAAGACTACAAAGAGGCTGTAAAGTGGTATACAAAAGCTGCTGAGCAAGGAGATGAACTAGCTCAATACAACCTTGCGCTTATGTATGACAATGGCAAAGGCGTAGCCCAAGACTATAAAGAAGCTATGAAGTGGTATACAAAAGCTGCTGAACAAGGACATACAGATGCTCAATACAATCTTGGGGTTATGTATTACAAAGGTGAAGGTGTAGTGCAAGACTACAAAAGTGCACACATGTGGTTCAACATAGCAGCTGCAAATGGGGGTTCAAAAGCAGTCGAACCCAGAGACCTCTTAGCGAAAGAAATAACACCTTCCCAAATAGAAAAAGCACAGGATATGGCTCGTGAGTGGATGGCTGAGCATCAATAGATTACTTTTACCCTTACTTTTACCCTTACTTTTACTCTTTACCCTATCAGCCCAAGCAGAAACATTAGAAGGTAAGGTAGTTAAGATAGCTGATGGTGATACTCTTACCCTGCTTACTTCTGCAAACAAACAAATTAAGATTAGATTAGCTGGTATTGATACACCTGAAAAGAAACAACCTTTTGGTAAGAGAGCTAAACAAGCTCTGGCTAATTTAGCTTTTCAGAAACAAGCCTTGGTAGAAGTAGAAACCAAAGACAGGTACGGAAGAACAGTAGGCACTGTATTTGTAGGCAGTCAAAACCTAAATGCTGAATTAGTTAGACAAGGTATGGCATGGGTTTACAGGGAATACACTAGCGATAAAAGGCTTTATGCTCTGGAATCAGAAGCGAAACAATCTAAACGTGGACTTTGGTTACAAGAGAATCCTATATCACCTTGGGAATGGCGTAGAGGCAGACGTTAACCAAGGCAAATCCCAATATTTAGGCTGGCAAAACAACCCTATCTTAGGCATAATGTTAGCGTATAAGGTGCGGGGTTTGAACGCCTTAGAGGGGCTTACAGGAGCCATAAAGGTTAGCCATACCCTTGCAACCAATCACCATGAAAGGCAAGTGCTATAGTGTTATATCTAATCCACCTGTTGGGCTGTCAAAAATAAAGACTTACCTAATGCTGTAAAGAAGTCTTGGTAAGGCTTGGGATCTTCTATTGCTTCTAGATTATATTGTGCATTTGCTCTGACCACCATCTGCTTATCTCCTCTCGGACGAACACTTACAGTCATTTTCAGCTGGTACATCTTGGCTCCAGATTTACCAAACTTCGTGCCTGACACCGAGCCTAACAACAAGTCTGCATTATCAACGATAAAATCCAAATCTTGTAGAGTGCTAATTGCTGACCTCATAACCTTGTTTTTATCGCTAGACTCAAATACTCGAGTTTGCATGCTTCTGAGCTGAACTTGACTTTCTGTAGCTGCTAAAACCTGCTTTTTTGGGTTCAACTGGCAGCCTGATATTGTTATCAGTGGTACTACGGCAGCAGCGATAAGAAGGACTCTTCTGATTTTCATATATTGTTTGCCTCAAGAAATACAGACTTGGAAAGTTTGCTAAAGAACTCCTGATAAATTTCAGGGTCGTCAACAGTTTCAACCCTTGATACTTGGTCACGCGTGTTCCAGACCTTTCTCTGAAACTTTACCCTAACATGAGCTCTTTTCTCATCTAAAGACGGGCTGACAATCATGGCAACCCTTATCTTTTGATTCCTATCAGTTGGTAGAGCGACACCAGTAAGCATGGCATAGACAATTGCGCCAGCAATCTGCCCTGCATTGGTCGCATCTCTATCCTTGCTTGCCACCAAAAAGCCAAGTTTTGTTTCGCTCTTGTCCAGTGTAAAACCAAGGTCTTGTAGGACTGCAGCTGATGCAGCAATGATTTGCTCCTCATCAGTCGTGTCATAGTATCTCGATTGTGTTTGACGCTCCTCAATTGTGTCAGGCGTTAGAATTAAAGCGTCCTTGGGTATCCCTCCACAGCCAGATAGCGTAAGCAAGAAAAGGATAATAGCTGAGCTTAGCAGGTATTTACTCGGTTTCATTTTTTTAATCCTTCCCTGATTCTAAAAGCGGCTAGTGTGGTAAGCGAAGTCTCTGACTAAGTTATTATCGTCATATTTAATTATGACGGTTAACGTTCTTTGTGATGTAGAAGATGCTCCAGCGGAAGAATTATATCCACCACCCAAGCCTCCACCAACGCTGCCGCCAAAACCTAGAATCAGTGTTGAAATTCCACCCGAACTAGTGGAATATGCATTTTCTGTCGAGAGCTTGTCATATATCCATACCTCTCTTCTGTTTTCATCTGTTGTAACTATGTTTGGTGAGCCTAATGTAGCTGCAACATCTGATGAGGGCATGCCAATGCTAATTTCCTTTTGGACAGTACCCACAGTCACTCTATCATCACTGTTATCCCTGACCTGGTCTCTATGATAACCAACGCTGGCACATCCCGATAACAATGCAGTTAATAAAACTAAACCGATGTATTTCATTTGAGATCCTTTTGAGGCTAAGTAATTCTAATCTATCAGAATAGATAATTTTTGCAAGCAATTCAAAACTCTATTCAAAACCAACAGAACCGAGCCCTCATTAACGCTGTAAATGGAGGCAACAATGACTCGCTGATATGCAACACTATTGGAACAGTGACTACATGCAATTAACGCTGCGATGGTTTTTTCAAAAAAATTAGCAGCCTTTAATACCTTTTCAAATCCACTCTTTTTTGTATGTGGGCAGGTACTATAATCATGCAATATTCTGATACACCCCCCCCCGTCTATAATTCTGTTCATAAAGTGAGAGATGATAAGGTGCAATTTGAGTGCAGATTTGTAGCTGTACGACCCTATTTATATTAAAGTCACCTATCGAAACCTAGTTATAACGTGATATGATAACTATTGATTAAACCAGCTTGAGATTGTGATTCCGGTGGTCGTGGGTTCGAGCCCCATCACTCACCCCATTCCTTTAAGTTCAGCGTCACTTATTCTAAGTCTAATTTCTTTAGCTTATAACGCAGTGCACGAAATGAAATACCCAGCTTTTTCGCTGCGGCTGTTTTATTCCACCGTACGGACTCCAATGCTTCAGTAATCAATTGTCTTTCTTGATCTTCAAGATGTGCACTTAAATCATTCGGCAAAGCGGCTTGGGTAGGTTTTTGAATTGATACTGCTCGCTGATTCTGTGTTGATTGAGTGTGCAACAACACCTCTGGCAACATCAAATCTGTTTCCGTTATCTCACTGCCATCCATCCAAGTTAGCGCCCGTTCTAAAATGTTTTCTAATTCACGGACATTACCTTTAAAATCATAAGACTGTAATGCCGATATTGCCTCATCATTAATCTTTGGTGCCGCATCTAGGCCATTTTTAGCCGCCGATTGTTCTAAAATATAATCCACTAATAAGGGAATGTCAGCGCTGCGTTCTCGCAGGGGTGGCACTGATAATTCAATGACGTTCAAGCGATAAAACAGATCCTCTCGAAACGCGCCTTCTTGTACTTTTTCAGCGAGATTTTTATGGGTTGCACACAACACTCTGACATCAACAGGGATTTCTTCTTCGCTGCCAACAGGTCGAACTGTTTTTTCTTGTAAAGCCCGTAATAATTTCACCTGCATCATTAAGGGTAAATCGGCCACTTCATCTAAAAATAATGTGCCGCCATCCGCCGCTAGAAACAAGCCCTCTTTATCATTAACTGCACCAGTAAAGGCACCTTTTTTATGTCCAAAGAACTCGCTTTCAACTAACTCTGAGGGAATGGCACCACAGTTAATCGGTACAAATGGGTTGTCTGAACGTACACCCAACTCATGAATTAATCGCGCAACGAGTTCCTTACCCGTGCCAGACTCGCCACCAATGTATACCGGTGCCTGACTACGCGCTAGCTTAGAGACTTTACCTCTTAACTGCTGCATCACTGTCGTATCGCCTAATAAGCGATGGCGCGAGCGACGTTCCATTTTCGTTGGGCGAGATGGCGATAATTTCAATGCCGTCTCCACCAAGTCTCGTAGAATACGTAATTTGACGGGTTTAGAAATAAAGTCAAAAGCGCCGAGCTTCAATGCTTGTACCGCCAAGTCCATATTGCCATGCGCGCTGATCACTGCGACCGGTAAATCAGGCTTATCGGCTTGTAATGCTTTGACAAAATCCAAGCCGCTGCCATCGGGTAGCCGCATATCGGTTAAACAAAAATCAAACGCTTGTTGCGATAGTGCTTGTCGCGCCTGGGCAATATTTTCTGCCGTGACGCAATCTACCGACATGCTTTCTAGCGTCATCGTTAACAGTTCAAGAATATCCGGCTCATCATCTATCACTAAAGCTTGTGGGTTCATTTCAAATTCTCTTGTTTTTTCACTGGTATGTGTAATCTAAAACAGCTTTTTTCAATTTTATCGGAAACGTAGTTTAACCGAACGCCATTTGCCTGACAGAGTTCTCGCGCGAGATATAACCCTAAACCAGTGCCACCTTGTCGCTCCGACTGAAAGGGTTCGAATAAGACAGGTAATATCGTCTCTGATACGCCTGGGCCATTATCTATGACATCAATCGACACGACTTCACCTTCAAGCGCCAATACAACCCCTACGCGTTGCTCACCGTCCTTTTCGCGAGAATAGTGCCATGCATTATCTAGTAGATTCCATAACACTTGACGTAATTGCTCCGCATCGAGATACACATTGGCTAATGGCGCTTTAATCACCAAACCGATGTCTTGTTCCGGTACTTGTTTATAATTTATAAATTCCGCCATTAATTGCGTTAACCAAGATGCCAACACAATCACAGTTGGATCGACTGTTTTACGTCGGCTCATTTGTAAGATCGTTTCAATAATATTATTCACTCTCGCGCTATGGCGTTGGATAATATCGGTGAGCTTTCGTGTTTCAGGGCCAGCATCCTTGGCTTCTGAGAGTAACTCTCCAGCATGGCTAATTGCCCCCAGTGGATTGCGCACTTCGTGAGCAATACTGGCTGTTAACTGTCCCAAAGAAGCTAATTTTAATTGTTGGGCTTGTTGCGATATTGCCGCACTATTTTCAATGTAAAGTACTGATTCTCCACTCTCTAACAGCATGGCATTAATCGCTAACTCGGGTAAATCTGGTGTCGCTTGAAAAGGCATAAAAGACCGGCTCATATTTTGCCGCCATTGCCAGAGTTGCTCCCCTAATTCGGGCACGCAATGTTTTAACAGCTGAGTTTTATGCGTGTCATCAATGGCTAACAGCTGACGAGCAGCTCGGTTACTTAACTGAATTTTCCCTTCTGTATTGACCACCAACACACCTGTTTGCATACGGCTAATAATATGCTCATTCAGCATCGCTAAATTGATAATATCAGCAGCCCGCTCATCCGCCAGTTGCTGACTCTCGGCTATCTTTTGAGATAAAATTTGCGTCAGAATCGCAGTCGCAAAAAAAGTAGCCCCTAAAATACCGGCATCACTGTAGTCCGTTATGCCGAGATTGAATACTTGTGAGTAAGCCGCCTCTAATAAAATGGCCAGAGTGGCAATTGCAGCAATAAAAAGTGACAGGCGGCCAGGCATTAATACGCCGCCCGCCACTACCACTACGACCAATAAAGAACCTAAACTGGTTTTAAGGCCGCCACTGGCGTGAATCAATAAGGTGATGACGACAATGTCGATCACTAACTGCAACTTGGTTTGGGTCGTAAAAGGCACCCAACGCTGCAATGTCATAAACAGTAAAGCAACGGCAATCAGGAAATAAAGCTGGCTAACGACACTATATAAGCTGGCGTTAGATTCGCCTAAAAAGCCAGGCGGCAGCCCCAAATAAAACACAGCCAATAAAATCGCCGCTAAAAATAAACGATAACCCGCGAAGACAGTTAACGAGCGCCAAGAAGTAGCGTCGTTGATTGGATCGAGCTGGATGTTTAATCCTGCCATTATTTTTCTTGCTGATCTGCCTCTAAATGGCTTGCTGAACAATAAAACTTATTCGCTGCTTGTACCGCTTCTTCTTCTAGAATATGCAGCCCACAATGCTTGCAAGTGACCATTTTTTCAGCTGGTGAGTCTAACTCTGATTGTTGTCGTTTTTGTTTGCGTAGAAAACTAGCGATCACTAGGTACAGTAATAGAGCAATCGCAATTAAAATCAAAATCCGCATAGTGAAACCTTACACATAAAAAAGGGTATCTGATAAGGATACCCTTTTCTGCCTTGAGTTGCTAAATTCTAGCCACGTGACGCGCGTTTACGCTCATGCTCGAGCAAGAATTTCTTACGCACTCGTAACGATTGTGGTGTCACTTCCAGCAACTCATCTTCACCGATGAACTCAAGTGCTTGCTCTAAACTCATTCTAATTGGTGGTGTTAAGTTAATGGCTTCATCAGTACCTGATGCACGTACATTAGTTAACTGTTTCCCTTTTAAAGGGTTCACGACTAAATCATTGTCACGTGAATGAATACCAATGACCATACCTTCGTAAACATCATCGTTATGACCAATGAACATACGGCCGCGTTCTTGTAGATTGAAGATAGAGAAAGCCACGGCTTTACCCATACCATTGGCAATTAGGACACCATTCATACGTTTACCAAAATCACCGACTTTAACCGGTGCATAATGGTCAAAAACACTGAAGATCAAACCGGTACCTTGGGTCGCGGTCAAAAACTCAGTGCGGAAGCCAATCAAGCCACGAGATGGAATAATAAAGTCTAGTCTTACACGACCTTTACCATCTGGCACCATGTCACTTAATTGCGCGCCACGTTCACCCAGTTTTTCCATAATGCTGCCTTGATGGGTCTCTTCTACATCGGCGGTCACGGCTTCATAGGGTTCTTCTTTGACGCCATCCACTTCTCGGATGATCACTTCTGGACGTGAAACACCCATTTCAAAGCCTTCACGGCGCATATTTTCAATCAATACTGATAAATGTAATTCACCCCGACCTGACACTTTAAACTTATCCGGATCTTCTGGTAGCTGGTCTACTTTTAATGCCACGTTATGAATCAATTCGCGTTCTAGACGCTCTTTGATTTGACGTGTCGTGACAAACTTGCCTTCTTTTCCTGCCATTGGTGAGTTATTGACTTGGAATGTCATTGTTACCGTCGGCTCATCCACTGATAATGGCGGTAATGCTTCCACTTCTGATGGATCACATAAGGTATCTGAGATATTCAGTGGATCTAAACCAGTAAAAGCAATGATATCGCCCGCTTGTGCCGATTCAACTTCTTCACGTTGTAAGCCCATAAAGCCCATTACGGTCAATACGCGGCCATTACGTGTTTTGCCTTCTGTATCAATCACTGTCACAGGTGTGTTGGTTTTCACTATGCCGCGTTCAATACGGCCAACACCGATAACACCAACATAGCTGTTGTAGTCTAAAGATGTTACTTGCATGCGGAATGGGCCGTCTGCATTTACTTTAGGTGATTCAACCTTATCGACAACTAATTGAAATAATGGTGTCATGTCCCCATCACGCACAGTGTCTTCCATGCCCGCGAAACCATTCAAGCCTGATGCATAGATAACTTCAAAATCAAGTTGTTCATCGGTGGCATCTAAGTTAGCGAATAAATCGAAGGTTTGATCCAATACCCAGCCTGGACGTGCGCTCGGCTTATCAATTTTATTAATGACGACAATCGGTTTCAACCCTAATGCCAAGGCTTTTTGGGTCACAAAACGCGTTTGTGGCATTGGGCCTTCAGATGAATCAACTAATAATAAAACTGAATCGACCATCGACAAAACACGCTCTACTTCACCACCGAAATCGGCATGGCCTGGTGTATCGACGATGTTGATATGATAGTCGTTCCAACGAATCGCCGTATTCTTCGATAAAATTGTAATACCACGTTCGCGCTCTAAATCATTAGAGTCCATCACGCGTTCTTGTAGCTCTTCGTGTTCGCTGAAGGTACCAGACTGGCGTAATAACTGATCCACCAATGTTGTTTTACCGTGATCGACATGCGCGATGATGGCGATATTGCGGAGTTTACTAATTTCTCTTGTCATGATGTCAGTTCTTTATTAAATTAAATGCTGTTGGTCTAAACGAATGCATAACGCTTAGTTTATTTTTTCAATGCTTCAGTTAAGTGTGGTTTTATTTGATCGAGCAAGGCTTGTTGTACACCTAGACTTCCGGCCACGATATTGCCATGCTCAACGTAGCCATTGCCGCCGGTGAAATCAGTGACGACCCCACCTGCTTCTTCAACCAGTAATACGCCGGCAGCTAAGTCCCATTTTTCAAGTCCTATTTCCCAGTAACCGTCAACGCGTCCTGCTGCAACATACGCGAGATCCAGTGCTGCAGAACCACCCCGTCTTAAATCTGTTACTTGTGGGAAAATGGCGCTCATCATATTGGTAAAAGCAGGGAAATGCTGGTGATATTTGAATGGAAAACCGGTTGCGATTAGGCTGTTTTCTAGTGTTTTTTGTTTCGTGACGCGTAAACGGCGATCATTTAACTGTGCGCCGGCACCACGGCTTGCGGTGAATAATTCATCACGCAAAGGATCATAAACAACGCCGTGCTCTATTCTGCCCTTCACCATAATGCCGATCGACACACAGTAATGCGGAAAGCCATGTAAAAAATTGGCGGTACCATCTAAAGGATCAATGATCCAAACGGTATCATTGTCACCTGCTTTGCCAGACTCTTCTGCCAATATGGCGTGCTCAGGATAAGCTTTTTTAATCGTATTAATGATTTCTTGCTCGGCCAAGCGATCAACATCAGACACAAAATCATTACGGCCTTTTGTCGTCACTTCAAGGTGTTCGACATGTTGTAATGATCGGATAATAAGATTACCCGCACTACGTGCTGCACGAATAGCGATATTCAGCATTGGGTGCATAAATTAATTTTTCCAGAGCAAATAAAACAGAGGGTTAACTCAAATCTGATGTGAACATCTATCAGAGCAAACAAAGGCGAGCATTATAGCAATAAATCATTTCTGTATCAGATTAAGTTTGATCCGGTTGGACAGCCTAATTAATTCCTGATAGCCTCCTGTGTATATTGCTCATGAGCAATGTATTGAACTATGAGATTCACACTACATAAATACTGAGGAGAATAGAATGAAATCATTAACAAAATTAGGTGCACTTGTTTTACCATTAGTTTTAATCACAGGTTGTGCAAGCACACATACTCACACTTTAAGTGATATCAGCGACGTCCAAGCTGTTAAAGATCATTTCGGTCGTGTTGAAGCACATGTTGGTAAAATCGAAGCACACCTTTTACAAGTTGAAAACACAGCTAACACTGCGTTAACAACTGCACGTTCTGCTCAAGCATCAGCTGATGAAGCAAACGCTAAAGTTGATCGTATGTTCCATAAAGCAATGAGCAAATAAGACTTTACTCAACGCTGTATGAACAAAAAAAGCCGAGGAATTATTCTCGGCTTTTTTGTTTCTGGCTGTTATAAAAAGTTATAGAACATCACTGGGCACGAGTGTTACCCAGACAGGCTCACCGGTTTCGTTATAGATCTTATCCGCTAGTTCTTCAGCTTCTTTACGGCTTTCAAATGGCCCCACTAAAACTTCCCCTTCAGCGCCTCTAATAGGCCAGAATGCATCTCCAAAACCCATTGATATTAACGCTTGGTTTAGCTTCACTTCCACCTCTTCCGCCATCATCCCTGAGTGAATAAACCAAACGTCTTCGACCATTTTATGTTCTATTTGACCAATCCGCTGCGCTATTCCTAGATTTTGATCGATCATCGCTTGAGCAAACAACCAATCATCATCTGCTAGTTTTCCTTTGGCTTTCAAGATCGCTTTCACCATTGGCGTCATATTGTTCTGTTCTTCTGGCATATCTTCATAGGCTTGATGCGCTTCAACGTATAAAGTCCCATTGTGCATTGATGCTTTATAAGGTTGGTATAAGATTTCCACTGGCGTATTGACCGTAACGAGCCCAAAAAGCTGCTCAATGTCTTCGGGAAATAAGCGAATACAACCATGACTGACGCGAAGGCCTACACCATACGGTTTATTGGTGCCATGCAATAGATAACCTGGCATGCCTAGCCGCATTGCAAAGGCACCCAAGGGATTATCAGGTCCTGCTGGTACGACTTTGGGTAGTGGATCCCCTAATTCTATATGTTCAGCATGTATCGATGCCGGTGGTGTCCACGTTGGATCTTTGCGCTTTTGGATGATTTTCGTTTTACCCAACGGTGTTTGCCAGCCTTCCCGACCAATACCAATCGGATGCGTAATCACTTGTCTTGGTTGTCCCGCAACTTGTTTGGGGAAATAATACAAGCGCATTTCTGCTAGATTAATCACAATGCCTTTTTGAGGTGCATCAGGCAGAATGTATTGATTTGGGACTAGCACCCGTTTCCCTGAACCCGGCAACCAAACATCCAGATCTGGGTTCGCACTGACAATTTCACTATAACCAATATCAAAACGTCGCGCGATATCTAATAGCGTATCTTGTGCGCGACTGTATACAACGAGGTTATGCCCTACTATTCGGGTTGTGTCATTGTCTAAATTAAAGGTCGTGGCTTGACTCGTAGATATGAGTAAGCACAAGCAAAGCACATTAATAAAAGCCCGCATTCTTTGTTCCTAATCGATCTTGATAATGCCACCATTGTACATGGAATTATTTCCTCACTCTGGGCAACAAATTAATTACACCTCACCACTACAAAATAGTAAAATCAGTTTGTCTTCGTTATTACAGTTGCGTAACCTATCCACATGAAAAAATATTATCTTTATATAGTAATGCTTACGAGCCTACTGGCCCTATCTGGCTGTTCTAGTCTTGACATCAACACCGAGCCGCTTCCTGATCCCGAAGACAATTGGCCTGTAGAGCAACTTTATTCTGAAGCGAAAAAGGCGATGGATCAAGATGACTATGAAACAGCCCTTAAATATTATCGTGATTTAGAAGCCCGCTTCCCCTTTGGTGACTTTGCGCAACAAGCTTTGATTGACTCCGCTTATGCGCATTACAAAAGAGATGAACCTGAAAATGCCATCGCGACGATTGATCGCTTTATCCGAGTCTATCCACAAAACCCCAATATGGATTATGCGATTTACTTGCGTGGCTTAATCAATTTTACACGGGATGTTGGGATTGTAGAAAAATATATTCCACGCGACGAGTCTCAGCGTGATCCGGGGGCAGCAAAATTTGCTTTGCAAGATTTTAACAATTTAATTAGCCGTTACCCGAAAAGCCAATATAGTGAAGATGCCAGTCAACGCATTGTTTATTTACGTAACCGTTTAGCACGATATGAAGTCAATGTTGCCCACTTTTATATGCGGCGTGCTTCTTATATCGCTGCACTAAACAGAGGTAAATATGTCATTGAAAATTACCAACGCACGCCGGCAATGCCTGATGCTTTATTAATCGTCGCTAAAGCTTATAAAGTATTAGAACTGAATGATTTAGCTGAAGACACATTACGGGTGTTGGAAACAAATTACCCTAACTATGCTGGCGCTACCGACATTCGAGAAACTGTCGTCGAGTAGATTCAGGCAATTTGGTTATTCTGGCACGCTATATAAACGTGCCAGCATCATTATGGTTAATTAAACAGCCGCTTAATTAAACAGCTGCTTCGCCTTCTTCACCGGTGCGAATTCGAATCACTTGCTCGATGGGTGTTACAAAGATTTTACCGTCGCCGATTCTGCCGGTATGAGCTGCTTTTGTAATCGCTTCAATACAGCCTTCGACTTGCTCTTCTGCCAATACGATTTCTAATTTTATCTTCGGCAAAAAGTCGACAACATATTCAGCACCACGATATAACTCAGTATGGCCTTTTTGTCTGCCAAAACCTTTGACTTCGGATACGGTCAGCCCTGTGACACCAATATCCGATAGCGCTTCACGCACATCGTCTAATTTAAAAGGTTTAATAATCGCTTCAATCTTTTTCATTTTGGCCCCTACTGTATTTTTGAATGAATGGTATAGCCTGATGTAATAGGATAGCGTCTATCCCGGCCAAATGCACGTTCTGTAATCCGAATACCTGGCGGTGCTTGACGGCGTTTATACTCGTTAATATCAACCAAACGAATCACTTTACTAATGATGTCAGGATCCCCGCCAATCGCGACCATATCTTCATAAGACAGGTCTTGGGCAATATATTGTTCCAACAAGGTATCAAGTACCTCATAAGGCGGTAAGCTGTCTTGATCGAATTGGTCATCTGCCAATTCTGCCGAGGGTGGCCGCGTAATAATACGTGTCGGTATTACCCCAGATAGCGTATTACGGTATTCTGCTAATTGATACACCAAGGTTTTATAAACATCTTTAAGCGGAGAATAGCCGCCAGCCATATCGCCGTATAAAGTTGAATAACCGACGGCCATTTCACTTTTATTACCAGTCGATAACACCATGGCACCGGTTTTATTTGAGATTGCCATCAACAAAACACCACGGCACCGTGCTTGAATATTCTCTTCGGTCGTATCAACTTTCGTCCCTGTGAACTCTGTTGCAAGGCTGTTGTTAAACTGGGCGAATAGATCATCGATAGGGATCACGCTATGATTAACTTTGAGGCGATTTGCCATATCTTGGGCATCATCTAAACTTATTTGAGCGGTATATTGGGAAGGCATCATAACCGTTTTAACGTTATCAGCACCCATCGCATCCACTGCCAAGGCTAAAGTCATTGCAGAATCAATACCACCGGATAGCCCAATGACAACACTCGGAAAGTGGTTCTTCTCAATATAGTCTCGTAAACCAACAACGAGCCCTTGATATATCATCGCTAACTCAGATGGTTTAGGTATTAACGTACCGCTTAACGTCAACTTTCCAGTCTGTTCTCTTATCATTTGTACTGGATGTAATGCCGATTGCCAAACCGCTGCTGAGGCGATTTTTTCACCTTGTTGTGACAAGGCAAACGAGCCGCCATCAAACACAAGTTCATCTTGGCCGCCGACCAAGTTGACATACACAATCGCTAAGCCTGTCTCTGATACCCGTTGTGCGACTTCGACTTCACGCGATTGGCACTTTCCTTGTCGGTAAGGTGATGCGTTTAGATTTAATAATACTTCAGCGCCCATATCTGCCGCCTGTAAAGCCGGCTCCGTAAACCAAATATCTTCACAAATGGTGAGCCCAAACTTAATGCCTTTGAAATCAAATACGGTCGCTTGATCGCCTTTGATGAAATAGCGCTTTTCGTCAAACACACTATAGTTTGGTAAACATTGTTTGTAATAGGTCGCGATGCACTGACCATCAGCAATCACTGAGGCGGCATTATACAATTCACCTTTTTGCCCTTCTGGGTGGCCTACAACAACGGCAATCCCTTCGATATATTGCTTTAGCTTTAATATTCCTGCTTCGACACGGCGTAATAGCTCTGGTCTTAATAATAGATCTTCAGGTGGATAACCCGTTAACGTTAACTCAGGGAATACAATTAAATCAGCCTTAAACTGATCCTTCGCTTGCTCAGCCGCTGCAATGATTCTATCGACGTTGCCAGCGATATCCCCTACTAATGGGTTGATTTGGCCCATCACCAAGCAAACTGGCTTTGCCATTAATGTGTCGCCATTGCCGTTAACATCGCTTTGCCCATATCCGCTGGTGAGCGGGCAATTGTGACGCCTGCTGCTTCTAAAGCCGCTAATTTAACTTCTGCAGTACCTTTCCCGCCGCTAATAATAGCGCCGGCATGCCCCATTCTTTTGCCCGCTGGTGCGGTTAGCCCGGCAATATAAGCGACTACAGGCTTAGTCACATGATCACGAATATAGTCAGCGGCATCTTCTTCTGCTTGACCGCCTATTTCACCGACCATGACAATACCTTCGGTCTGCGGATCGGCTTCAAATAAGGCTAAACAGTCGATAAAGCTCATGCCATGAATCGGATCCCCACCAATACCAACGCAAGTGCTTTGGCCCAAGCCATTTTGTGTTGTCTGAAATACTGCTTCATAAGTTAATGTACCCGAGCGTGACACAATACCAATTTTCCCAGCCAAATGAATATCACCGGGCATAATGCCAATTTTGCATTCATCAGGTGTAATCAAACCTGGACAGTTTGGGCCAATCAATATCGCACCATAGCCCTTTAAGGCATGTTTAACACGCAACATATCCTGAACTGGAATACCTTCAGTGATACAAGCAATCACCTTAATGCCTGCATCGGCAGCTTCTAAAATGGCGTCAGCAGCAAAAGCGGCCGGGACGTATATCATTGAGGCATCAGCGCCCGTTTCGGCGACCGCATCATTGACGGTATTAAATACTGGGCGGTCTAAATGTCTTTGGCCGCCTTTACCCGGCGTGACACCACCGACTAAGTTAGTACCGTAGGCAATCGCTTGTTCAGAATGGAATGTGCCTTGTTTCCCGGTAAACCCCTGACAAATCACTTTGGTGTCGCGGTTGATTAAAATACTCATGATTGTGTCTCCTGCGCCGCAAGCACGGATTGCCGTGCGGCATCCGTTAAGTCTTGCGCCACCTGAATTGTCATACCACTATTGTTTAATAATTCGCGGCCAAGTTCGGCATTGGTTCCTTCTAATCTCACAATCACAGGTAAGGTTAAGCCAACTTCTTTTGCTGCTTGCATGATGCCTTCAGCAATCAAGTCACAGCGCACAATTCCGCCAAAGATATTGACCAAAATTGATTTCACTTTTGTGTCTGATAAAATTAATTTAAAGGCTTGAGCAACACGTTCAGCTGTTGTGCCACCGCCAACGTCTAAAAAGTTGGCTGGTTGGCCCCCTTCTTTTTTGATTAGATCCATTGTCGCCATGGCAAGTCCTGCGCCATTGACCATGCAGGCAACTTGGCCATCCAGAGAGATATAATTAAGGCCATGCTGTTGTGCGACGACTTCAGCTTCATCTTCTTGTGCTGGATCAAACATGGCTGCCAGTTCCGCGTGTCTAAATAAGGCATTGGCGTCAAGGTTCAGTTTGGCATCGACGGCTAATAATGTCCCTTGGCCGGTGACAACCAAAGGGTTGACCTCAACTAGGTCAGCATCATTTTCTGTAAACAGCAAATAAAGGCCTTGCATCACTTTTTGTAATTCTTTGAAGGCATCGCCTGTGAGGCCTAGGAAAAAGGCCGCTCGACGACATTGATAGGCTTGCAGTCCGACAACGGGGTTAATGAATAAGTTAAGTATCGCTTCGGGCGTTTTTTCTGCGACTTCTTCGATATCCATTCCGCCTTCTGCAGACACCATAAAAACAATGCGTTGGGTAATACGGTCAATCAATACCGCTAAATACAATTCACGGACAATATCCGATGGTTCTTCCACCAAGACTTGGTTGATAGGCAATCCCTGACGCAATGTTTGGTGGGTTACTAAACGCTGGCCCAAGAGGTCATATGCCGCATCAGCCACCCCATCAAGGGTATCAATCATCCTAACCCCACCGGCCTTGCCTCGGCCACCGCTATGCACTTGGGCTTTAACGACCCATGCTTTACCGCCTAATTGTTCTGCAGCTTGCCGTGCTTGTGCACCGCTGGTGACAACTTGGCCCTGTGGCGTTGGAATCCCATAACGGGTGAATAATTGTTTAGCCTGAAACTCATGCAAGTTCATAAATTTAATATGCCTTTTTCTTGGCGTTATACAGTGATAGAAATGACTATGTCAGGACCCTATTTTCTCGCAATCCCAGACTAATTACCATCTCTAGTCATGATATAGTTCATGCATTATTGCAATTTTGAGCTGATTTCGACGTGACTGACTCACAAAACCTGCCTTTGCGTCCGCTTTATCCTGAACTCACCCCTTACACTAGTGCATTCCTTGATGTCACTGCAACAGACAATTCAGCCTCTCATCAGGTTTACTTTGAATGTTGTGGCAATCCACAAGGCATTCCTGTTATATATCTGCATGGCGGACCGGGGTCTGCTTGTCGCCCCAACCATCGTCGTTATTTCGATCCTGACAAATATCATGTGATATTGTTTGATCAGCGTGGCTGTGGTCGTTCTCTCCCACTCGGTGAATTAAGCCAAAATACCACTCAGCATTTAATTCAAGATATGGAAGCTATCCGCTCGCAATTAGCGATTTCTCAATGGGTTATCTTCGGTGGTTCTTGGGGCTCCACACTCGGGCTATGTTATGCCCGTCAACACGCAAACCATGTGTTAGCGATGGTATTACGCGGTGTATTCTTAGCTCGCCAGCAAGATATTGAATGGGTTTACGCTCAACATGGCGCTGCACAATTATTCCCATCACAGTGGCAAGCTTTGATGCAATGTTTGAACCCAGACCAACAAAAATCGCCACTTTCTGCTTTTCTGCTGGCACTACAAAGTGAAGATACGCAACAACGCTTAACTATGGCTTATGCCTTATATGCGTGGCAAAGCAGCATTGGTCGACTTGAACAACTAGACGATCCAGCAACTCTAGATGAAGCGCAATTAGTGGCGCACTTCAAGATTCAACTTCACTATGCTTTGAGCCAATGCTTTATTTCAGACACTCCTGTTCTGTCTGACCTTGAATCATTAAAAGCTATTCCGACACATATTATTCAAGGTCAATATGATTTGGTTTGCCCAACGCAACAGGCCTGGTCCTTACATCAAGCTTTACCTAACAGTGACCTCACGATGATTCACCTTGCGGGTCATGCGGCTAATGAGGATAGCGTAATCGATGCGTTGGTCTCAACCACTGATCACATTGCCTCACAATTCGAGTCTATCACTGCGATGACATCACAATGATTGGCCTATTACAACGGGTCAGTTCCGCCAGTGTGACTGTCGATAAGCAACAGGTTGCGAGTATTAACCAAGGCTTATTGGTGTTAGTGGGTGTTGAGCCTAATGACTCTAAAGTGCAGGCTGAGCGGCTACTTCAACGGTTATTGGGTTATCGGGTTTTTGAAGATACAAGTGGTAAAATGAATTTATCTTTACAGGATATTGAAGGTGGATTGTTATTGGTCCCGCAATTTACATTGGCGGCCAATACACAAAAGGGCATGCGACCCAGTTTTACCAGTGCAGCATCGCCGGTGCTTGGGGAAACGTTATTTGATTATTTATGCTTACAAGCTCGAACACAGCATCATGATGTTGCGACGGGTCAATTTTCAGCTGATATGCAGGTCTCTTTAGTCAATGCTGGCCCAGCCACTTTTTGGCTACAAGTGCCCTAAGCTTCTCCTTAAGGCTCTGGCTATACTGCGATCTTCTTATTCTCGACGAGGTTATCAAACGCCTCAAAGTTTAATGGCCGGCTAAAGTAGTAACCTTGGCCGCGAGCACATTGCCTTTGTTGTAAGAATTTTAATTGTTCAAGGGTTTCAATCCCCTCTGCGACAACCTCTAATTTCAAATGGCCTGACATCGCTAAAATAGCGTCAACAATAGCCGCATCATCCCCTTCTTCTGTGACATCATCGATAAAGCTTTTATCAATTTTTAGGACATTCAATGGAAATTGTTTTAGGTATGATAAAGAAGAATACCCGGTGCCAAAATCATCAACAGCCAATGTCACACCTAATTCACTTAGCTCAGATAATGTTCTAATCGCTAAGTCGGTATCTTCCATCAAGATCGTTTCTGTGATTTCAAGCTCTAGGTTATTGGCTGACATACCAGTCTGTTCCAATACTTTCTTCACATACACCGCCAATGGTGCCGAGCCTTTAAACTGTCTGCCCGATAGATTAACCGCAATTTTGAAATCAGGATCTAATTTATCCTGAAGAGACATATAGGCTTCACAAGCTTGGCGTATCACTTGTTCACCTACTATACCGATTAAGCCGGTATCTTCTAAAATAGGGATAAACTCTATAGGAGAAACATCCCCCCACGTCTTACTATGCCAACGCAATAACACTTCTGCACCGATGATATTATTGCTACTTATGTCGACTTGCGGTTGGAAGTGTAGATAAAAATCTTGTTGTTCCACCGCCCGGCGTATACTTGTCTCCATTGCTAGACGGTGTGCTGCTCTGGCGTTCATTTCTGCTGAATAGAATTGGAAATTATTACGTCCGCTGTTTTTTGCATGATACATTGCGGCATCGGCATTTCTAACAAGCACATCAACATCACGTCCATCAGCAGGGTAAAGGCTCACGCCAATACTTGGGCTAACATTGACTTCTGTCGAGCCTAATACATAACTTTGACTCACTGAAGCAATGATTTTTTCAGCTATTTTAGCTACATATTGGACGGATTGAATATCTCCTAAAATCAAAGTGAATTCATCACCGCCTAAACGTGCCACGGTATCACCCTCTCGAACACATGACTTCAACCGTTTTGCTACTTCGCATAACAATTGGTCACCCGCTTTATGGCCTAGCGAATCATTTATATGTTTAAAGTGATCTAAATCCAAGAAGAAAATGGCGAGTCGCTTGGCGTTACGCTGTGCTTTATGGATTGCATGCATCAACCTATCATTAAACACACTGCGGTTTGGTAGGCCTGTTAAAGCGTCTAAACTGGCTAAATCACGTAGCTTTTCATCGTTCTCTTTTTGTTTGGTAATA
Source organism: uncultured Gammaproteobacteria bacterium (assembly GCA_905479985.1). GTDB lineage: Bacteria > Pseudomonadota > Gammaproteobacteria > Nitrosococcales > Methylophagaceae. The sequence goes on from CAJQOM010000035.1 coordinate 52,052, forward strand.
TCTTCAAAAATCCAAATTGCGCCTTGATCAGGCTGGCCATGAGAAATCGCTTTACTTGATAGATCACACCAGAAAGCTTCTCCCCCATTTTTGACAAACTGAATATCCCCTTTAAAGGTATTCCCAGCCTCAAGACGGCTATAAACTTCTGTCGACAATTCTTCAAACACCTCATCGTCAGCACACAAAAAATGTGTCTCTTTCCCTATAACCTGCTGTTTTCTATATCCAAATATTTCTTCAAACTTTTGATTTACGCGCACTAATTGTCGGTCTTTTATAAAGGCAATGTCTACCATGGCATTTTCGAGAATCGTATCGAGCTCTGAGCTCGTTTGTTTTAATTGCTTCTCGGTTTTTTTCCAATCTGTAATATCCGTCAATACACACACAAAACGCTGTTGTTCTTTATCTGAAATCGGCTTCAATGATAGCCACATTGAAAAAGGTTGTTTGTTATAGTCGAGCCCTTTAAATTCTCTACTTTGTTCCTGTTTCTCAAGTAAAAAATTGATGCTTGTTACTTGTTCACTCGGCTCAAAAAAGCGGATAAGTGATTGGCCAACTAAGTTTCTTCCATCCGTTTTTAAGACATGCTCAGTATGTGGGTTCGTAGACTGGATAATACCGTCTACATCAAGCGTTACAATCGCTTCTGGCACCCCATTTAAAATCGCTCTTTGCTGCATTTCTTGTTGCTGAAGTGACAATTTCGCATCATCTAAATCTTGGGTTAAAACCTGTGTTGAGGCTGCAAATTGGTTAAAGTCGCCAGCTAGCAAATTAAATTCATCATCATACCCGCTGTGATTTAGCCGTGTTTCAAACTGACTTGATGATAAAGCATGCATGGCAGTGCGCACTTCATCTAAAGGCTCATTGACTCGTCGTGACATGGCAGAAATAAATTTAATCACGCTCAATACGACAAGCAATGTTAAGGCAATTAATAGCCAACGCGTTTTTTCAGCAACGGATATTGAACTTACAATGCCATTCAAACTTTGTTGGTTAATTAAACGAGATAAGCCGTGCAGGTCTTGTACTAAACGGTTCAATGTCTTTATTGATTCTTGTTGGACAGCAATCAATTCATTTTCATCACCTAATTGCTGGTACTGCAATTGATAGAGCGAGGTATCACTTTCTATGGCCGCAATTTTAATCGACTGAACACTTCTCGCGATTTTGCCTAAGCTCGCTAACATCTCAGGTTTTATCGTTGGAGCCGTTTTTAAACTTGCCATATCTGTTGTTAACCGGCGCGTTGCCTGTTTTACTTCTGTGACCGTTGCGGCCAAGCTGGCATTTGTATGTTTTTTCTTGCCTATTTTAAGCACTAAGTTACTTAACTTTAATACATCCAGTTCTAGTGCTTTATGCGCCGCGATTAAATCACGCTGATCTGCATTATTTTCTGTAGATAACTGTGTTTGTTTGGCTAATGCTAAGAAAGCAAGTTCGGCTTGGCTTTGCTCTTTTTCAATATATGCGACACGTTGTTCTCTTGTCGCGATAATAGCTTGGTGTTCAGCGATACTGCTTAGTAATTGGTCATCAACTTTCAAAAACTGCTGGTAACTTTGCCACAGTAGTTCTGCAGCTTGTTTGGCACCTTCATCATCTAATGACGCTGCCAAATGTTGCCAATGCGTACTAAATTGTTGCTCCAATTCCCGTCTTGATATATCAGTTGTAGTAGTCTCAAGTAGATTCGATACTAATAAACGTTTTTCTCGTGTTGCTAAAACAGTGGCAAGGCTACTGATTTCACGGCTTAAACCGTTAATGGGAATGACTTTCTCGGTTAATTGTTGCTGTGTCTCTGAAAACAAACTATTCGTATAAATGCCGCCCATCGCAATCAAGACAATGGCAAACACTGTGCCCACTGACCATAATTGTAATAGCTGCTTTATACTGCTTACTTTAAACACGTTACTCCCACTATCCCGCTCATTATCTTCGTTGTGTCCATTGTTCTGATTATCTGCTCAGCTTTATCGCTCAAACAGGACAATGTTTGCCGCTATTGTCTTGGCGACTCAGTCTCAATGACGACTCAAAATTTCGCCCGTAGAAAAACCTTTACCTTTCCATGGCCTTTATTGTCAATACCGCTTGTACCCTCAATCTATCGCTAAACTCATCATGCCTGAAACCTGAATATCTTCAACAAAAAATAGTGTACTAATTCCTTCTCGTTCACACTTTAATGTAATCGCTAGCTATTTATGTGCCAAAACAATACCTTGTTCTCAAATTTAAGGCGTTTTTCACCTCACTAACAAGGCGACTTGATATCTATGGCAAACTTGAGCTCTAGTGATCTTTTAACTCGTATAGGAGGTCGACATAGTCTAATTATCGATATGGTTCTGATGAAATTAAAAGGGTTGCAATAGCCAAATTATCGAGATAAGCAAAGCCGATAGTTTGCTCTAATTAGGTATGTTATTTTGATTGGGTGACACTGAGAGGCTAACTGAGCACGGGATCTAAAACCCGCCGAATTGATATCTATTTTATAATTAGAAAAATTAGCTTACATAGAATAATTAAAAGCAGTATTACATGTCACTCATGTTTCGAACGTCTGTTTCCTTACTATTTTAAGTAAGGCAAACGATAAGGCTTAACGGCTTAATTAAAAGTTAATTACCAAGGCAACACGTCTACCTTCCGCCACAAGTAAATTGTATGTTCTACAAGCAGCTCCGATTGGCATTTGCTCTAATCCAATCGCCTGGCTGGCAAATTGAACAAGACGTTGTGGCGGCAATCTTGTTATATTGGGTTGGCCTAGGATAACGACCTCGACATCATTTGACTTAAAGTAATTGATGTCATCGACAGTTAAATCTGCAATGGCATTTAACTGGGTTTCCAAATCCAAGATATCGGCTCTGAGTATAAAAGGTGTTGTTAACCTTGTTGGCTCAGATGATACACTCGATTGTACGATAATAGCGTGATCATCATAGGATTTGACTAGTAAAGCATCAGTCGGATCTTCTTGACTGAATTTCATGTTTGTTATTAAAAACCGGCGGCGTTATTCACGCGATCGCGTAATTCTTTACCTGGTTTAAAATGAGGCACATATTTTTCCTCTAATGTTACAGACTCACCACTTTTAGGGTTTCGTCCAACGCGTGCTGGGCGGTGATGAAGCGTAAAGCTACCGAAACCACGAATTTCAATACGATCGCCGTTAGATAAGTTTTCACTCATTTGTTCTAGAATCAATTTTACCGCTAACTCGACATCACGATAGTTTAATAATGATTGTCGTTCTGACAGTATTTCAATTAAATCTGATTTTGTCATATTTTGCATTCCTTAAAATCGCAGCCATCGCCCCGATTCCATATTCGCTACTGAATATCAAACACTATCTTAAAATAAAGGAAGCACCTAATAATTAGATGCTTCCCTATTTAGATCAGCTTAACTGTCTTGTTGGTCCATTTGTTCTTTTAACAAATCACCTAACGTGGTGTTATTACCAGGCGTTGCATTTGAGTACTCTTTCAATGCTTCTGTTTCATCTTGCGTATCTTTCGCTTTGATAGATAACGTCAATGCACGGTCTTTACGAGACATTCCCGTAAATTTCGCTTCAACTTCATCGCCAACTGATAATACTTTACTTGCATCTTCAGTACGTTCACGAGAAATATCAGCAGCACGGATATAACCTTCAACGCCCTCAGCTAATTCAACTGTTGCACCACGTGCATCTACTTCAGTGACTTTACCCGTCACGATAGTACCGCGTGGATTTGCAGACATGTAATCTGAGAAAGGATCATCTTGTAACTGTTTGACACCTAAAGAAATGCGCTCACGTTCTGGGTCAATAGCTAAGACAACAGCTTCTAACTCGTCGCCTTTTTTGAAGTCACGAACCACTTCTTCGTTTTCTTCTTCCCATGTAATATCAGAAAGATGAATCAGACCATCGATACCACCGTCTAAGCCGATGAAAATACCGAAATCAGTGATTGATTTGATAGAACCCGCTACTTTGTCACCCTTGTTATGCGTCATCGCAAATTCTTCCCAAGGATTAGACTGGCACTGTTTCATACCTAATGAGATACGACGACGATCTGCGTCGATGTCTAAGACCATCACAGGCACTTCATCACCAAGTTGTACTAACTTAGATGGGTGAATGTTTTTGTTTGTCCAGTCCATTTCAGACATATGAACAAGACCTTCAACGCCGTCTTCGATTTCAACGAAGCAACCGTAGTCAGCAATGTTAGTGACTTTACCTTGAATGCGGCTGCTGTTCGGGTAACGGTTTGCAATATCTTTCCAAGGATCGTCGCCCATTTGTTTCAGGCCTAAAGAAACGCGTTCACGCTCTTTATCAAATTTCAATACTTGTACTTCGATTTCGTCACCAATGTTGACGACTTCAGATGGATGTTTAACACGTTTCCATGCCATATCAGTGATATGTAATAAACCATCGATACCGCCAAGGTCAACGAATGCACCGTAATCGGTAAGATTTTTAACAACACCTTTGACGTTTTTACCTTCTTCTAATTCTTCTAGAAGTGCATCACGTTCAACACTGTTTTCTGCTTCCATAATGGCGCGGCGAGAAACAACGATGTTGTTACGAGGGCGATCTAATTTGATCAGTTTGAACTCAAGCTCTTTGCCTTCCAAATGCGATGTATCACGAATTGGGCGAACATCAACCAATGAACCTGGTAAGAATGCACGTACATTTTCCAATTCAACAGTGAAACCACCTTTTACTTTACCTGTCATAACACCCATGACAGTTTCGTTTGCTTCAAATGCATGCTCAAGTTTGATCCATGCTTCTGCCGCTTTGGCTTTTTCACGTGATAATTGTGTAGCACCGAAACCGTCTTCTAATGTTTCTAGTGCAACGTCAACGATGTCGCCTACAACAACGGTCATCTCACCTTTTTCGTTATGGAATTCTTCAACAGGGATGGCACCTTCTGATTTTAAACCAGCATTAACCATCACGACATCGGAACCGACACTTACAACCATGCCAGATACGATTTTACCTGTTTGCATTGGTGTGGAATTTAGACTCTCTTCAAAGAGATCAGCAAAGCTTTCGCTCATTATTTATACCCTTGACTCTGCTCAAGTAGCAGAATCGCCCTAAAAGTCCTGCTTATGCAGGAAGTAAAAAAAGCTTACTTTTAAACACTTTAAAAGTAAGCACCTAAGTTATCGGTCAGCGCATATTGCTCTGACACGATGAAATACATCATCAATCCCTAAACGGGTAGAATCCAACTGAATAGCATCGTCAGCAGGCTGTAATGGCGCTACTGTTCGCTGAGTATCTCGTTGGTCTCGCTCGGAAATCTCTGTAACAAGACCGGCTAGGTTACTCTCAATTCCTTTTTCTTTCAACTGCTTATGTCTTCTTTTTGCACGTTCTTCGGCACTGGCATTTAAAAACACTTTATAGCGTGCATCGGGAAACACCACTGTGCCCATGTCTCGACCGTCAGTGACTAAGCCCGGTGCTTGTCTAAAGGCATACTGACGCGCCAGTAACGCACTTCGCACTTGTGGTAAAGCCGCGACTTTGGATGCCGCATTCCCTGCTTTCTCTGAGCGGATCAAGGTGCTAACATCTTGCCCTTCTAATAAAACAATTAAGGTGTCCTCTTGCACGACAAACTCAACCTCTAGACTCTGTGCTATTTCTGCAATTGCCTGTTCATTTGTTAGATCAATATGGTGTTTTAATGCCGCTTGCGCTAATACGCGATATAAAGCACCACTATCTAGATAGTGCCAGCCGAGCTCTTTTGCCATACGTTGCGCGACGGTGCCTTTACCTGAGCCACTCGGTCCATCAATCGTCAATACCGGAATATCAGCCATCTAATTCATCCAAGACTAAGCCTGATGTCGAAGCTAACTCAACAAAGTTAGGGAATGAGGTGGCGACATTGGCGCAGTCTTTAATGATTATTGTGCCGCCAGCTTGTAGTCCTGCGATGGCAAATGACATTGCAATACGGTGGTCACCTAAACTATCCACTTCTCCTGACCCGACCGTCCCACCTTCGATAATCATGCCATCATCAGTCGCTGTTGCATCGATACCTAAAATAGTCAGCCCATCAGCCATGGCTTGAATACGGTCACTTTCTTTTACCCGTAATTCTTCAGCGCCTGTTAACACTGTTTGGCCATCGGCACAGGCTGCAGCAATAAAAATCGCCGGGAACTCATCAATCGCTAACGGTACTTGTTCAACCGGAATTTGAATGCCTTTTAGTGGTGCATAACGCACACGAATATCAGCGACAGGTTCACCACCTGTTACCGCTTCATTACTCAATGTAATATTCGCACCCATCAGTTTTAAAATATTAATCACGCCAATGCGTGTTGGGTTAATACCAACATGGCGCAAAGTGATATCAGAATCAGGCGCAATTGCTGCGCCAACCATGAAAAAGGTAGCTGACGAAATATCAGATGGGACGTCAATATCCGTTGCTAAAAGCCTACCACCGCCTTCAATCGTTATTTTATTCCCATCGACTTCGATCGGGTAAGACATGCCTGCGAGCATCCGCTCTGAATGATCACGGGTTGGAGCAGGCTCGACAATGATTGTTTTACCTTTGGCATACATCCCGGCAAGTAATAAACAAGATTTAACTTGGGCACTGGCCATAGGTAGTTCATAAGCAATGGCATACAAGGCATTTCCCCCTTGCACATGTAGCGGTAATTTACCTTCATGGCTGCCAATCACAGCACCCATTTTAGCCAACGGATCAATGACTCTACCCATTGGCCGTTTGGCGAGTGAACTATCCCCTTTCAAAACCGTATTAAAGTTCTGACCAGCTAACAATCCAGACAAAAGTCGTATTGAAGTACCTGAATTACCTAGATCTAAAGCATTTTCGGGCAATGTTAGTCCATTCATCCCGACACCATGAATGGTGACGCGACCTGCTTCTGGTCCTTCAATTTTCACGCCCATTTCTCTGAAAGCCGTTAAGGTTGCTAACGCATCTTCGCCTTCCAAAAAGCCGGTAACTTGAGTCACGCCTTCCGCTATTGCACCGAGCATAATTGAGCGATGCGAAATAGACTTATCGCCTGGCACACGTAGCTCACCTGTCAGCTTCCCGCCCGGTTGAACGATATATTGTTTTTGCTGTTGTCCACTCACGCTGTTTTAAACTCCACTTGTATCAACTCCATTTGATCACATTTCATTGTTATTTTGATATTACTTAGCTTTGATATGACTTAACTCGGGCTCTTTAAACCGGATGTCACGTGCTTGTTTGGCACGCTGAAATAAGTCCATCAAATAATCGCCATCTTGCTCTTGTATGGCTTGTTCAATCTCAGTTAGTTGTTGTTGATATTGTTTCAATAACCCTAAAATCGCCGCATCATTGCTGAGACAAATATCTCGCCACATCACAGGATCACTAGATGCAATACGCGAAAAATCTCTAAAGCCACCAGCGGCAAAACGTAATACATCATCAACGTCATCATTTTGGGCTAATAATCCCACTAAGTTAAACGCTAATAAATGCGGTAAATGACTCGTTGCTGCCAACACTAAATCATGATGTTGTACTGTCATTTCTGACACGTCGGCACCTACATCAAGCCACATGGTCTGGATTGTTTTTAATGCCACTGCATCAGTCTCCGCAAGTGGCGTTAAAATGACTTTATGATTTTGATAAAGTTCCGGAAATGCTGCAGAAGGTCCACTTTTTTCTGTACCTGCAATAGGATGCCCCGGTACAAATTGGCAGATCCTGTCACCCAAGGTGGTGACGGCCGCTTCAACAACTTGTGCTTTGGTACTGCCGGCATCGGTAATCACCATCTTGTCTGTTACATGAGGTGCTATCTCGGCTAATGTTTTTGCCATTGCCCCCATTGGTACGGCTAGTACAACTACATCTGCGCCGGTCACGGCGTCTTCAATAGACATGGCAGCGCAATCAATCAAACCAAGAGACATGGCTTGTTGTCGTGTCTCTTCATTTCTAGCAAATCCCACTACTTCTGTTACTTTCCCCGCCTTTTTCAAAGCCAAAGAAAGCGAACCGCCAATGAGACCAACACCAATAATCGCTAAACGGTTAATCATGTTTTTGCTCCAAAGCAATGGCTAAGGCATCAAGACATCGCTGATTTTCAGTTGGCAGGCCAATACTAATACGCAAATGATGTGGCAGACCATAATTAGCAATGGGCCTGACGATGACACCTTGTTGTAATAATAATTGAAAAACCGCGTCGGCATTTCGCTTCACATTAACGGTAATAAAATTACCTTTGGATGGTATAAACGATAAGCCCAATAACTTAAACCCCGCTTCAAATTGCTTTAACCCCGCTTCATTAACCTGTTTCGTTTGGTCAATATAAGCTTGCTCTGACAATGCCGCGGTGGCAGCGGCCAAAGCCAGACTATTCACATTAAAAGGTTGTCTGATGCGGTTCAATAAATCAGCAATATCTGGCGAAGATAGACTATAGCCAACCCTTAAGGCCGCAAGCCCATAGGCTTTTGAAAATGTTCTGGTGATGACTAAATTTGGATAGTTTGCCAGCCACTCAACCGTGTTTACTGTTTGTGTCGTATATTCAACATAGGCTTCATCTAACACCACAATAACTGAGCTGGGTACTTGCTGTAAAAAAGCCTCAATCTGTTCTGGCGCTATTGCTGTGCCCGTTGGGTTATTCGGGTTGGCAATAAAAATCAGTTTGGTTTTATCACTGATTAATGTGGTCATGGCATCTAAGTCATGGCCAAAATCACGCGATGGTGCAATAACGGCTTTAGCGCCAATTGCTTGTGTGACAAGTGGATAAACAGCAAACGCATATTGCGAGAAAATCACTTCATCTGCTGGTGATACAAACGTTCGCGCTAATAACTCTAAAACATCGTTTGAGCCATTACCTAAGGTAATCTGATCTGCTGTTAATTGATAGTAGTCAGCTAAAGCGGCTTTTAAGACAAAGCCATTGCCGTCTGGGTAACGCGTTAGTGCTTTCGCTGCTTGTGCTATTGCCGTTAAGACGACTTCTGATGGGCCTAATGGGTTTTCATTTGAGGCGAGTTTGATGATATTGCTAATGCCGAGTTCACGCTCTAATTCATCAATCGGTTTGCCCGGTTGATATGGCTTGATGGCATTAATATTTGGCAATGCGATATCACAAGCATTCATGATGTCTGCGACTCAGGCTCTGACTTAAAACTATCTAGAATCAATAATACCGCACCAATACAGATTGCTGAATCTGCCACATTAAAGGCCGGCCAATGGCTGCTGCCAATATAGACGTCTAGAAAATCAACCACATAGCCATAAACAATACGATCAATCACATTACCGATAGCCCCACCTAAAATCAGACTTAAGGAAATGGCTTCTAATTTTGCATGGGGTTTTAATTTTGCCAACCAAACTATTAGAACAATACTAATGACAACCGCAAGGACAATAAAAAACCAACGTTGCCAGCCGCCAGCTTGGGCCAAAAAGCTAAATGCCGCACCATAATTATGGGCCATGGTGAGATTGAAATAAGGCATTACGGCAACCGTTTCATACAGCGCTAGCCATGACACCATCAGCCACTTTGTGACTTGATCCAACACAATAACTACCGCTGAAATCGTCAGGTATTTCAACATCTTTCGTCACCCTTATGCATAGTGACGTTGTTCACCTTCACCATCGATATTACCAATACAACGGCCACAGAGTTCTGGATGTGTTTCGTCTTGGCCCACTTCGGCAGTTTGATGCCAGCAACGATCGCAACGAGCATGCTCGGTTGGCACAGCTAGTAATGCTAGGCCAGCTAACTCACTGTCGACTGCATCACTCGGTTTATCGCTCATTGGCAATAAGGTGACTTTTGACGTAATTAAAACGAATTTTAATTCTGTTTCGACTTTATCTAATACTGCTTTCAAAGGCGCGTCAGCATATAAACTGATTTCAGCCGTTAAGCCGCCTTTGATTTTTCCGTCATTACGCAACACTTCGAGTTGTTTAGATACCGCATCACGTACTGTGAATAGTTCGTTCCAGAATGCGACATCAAGTTCGGTCGTTTCGGCTAATGGCGTTAATTGGTCATACCACGCATTTAACATGACCGATTCATTTCTTTCGCCTGGTAAATGTTGCCATAATTCATCGGCAGTGAAGCTTAAAATCGGTGCAACCCAACGCGTTAATGCTTCTAAGATATGATACATCGCCGTTTGCGCTGAACGCCGGCCAACACTCTCTTCTTTCATCGTGTATTGGCGATCTTTGGTGATATCTAAATACAAACTACCCATTTCATTGGCGCAAAAGTTATGCACTTTTTGATAGATAGTATGGAACTGATAACTGTCATAAGCTGCGAGAATATCTTGTTGAACATGATATGCCCGATCGACGGCCCACTGATCGAGTGCCAACATATCTTCCACGGCAACACTATCCGTTGCTGGATTAAAGTCAGATAAATTCGATAGTAAATAACGCGCAGTGTTACGAATACGGCGATACGAGTCCGCCGCTTGCTTAAGTATTTCATCAGACACATTCATTTCTGCAGTGTAATCTGCTGATGCGACCCAAAGACGAATTATATCGGCACCTAAATTGTTCACCACTTTTTGTGGTGCAATGACATTGCCTTTTGATTTCGACATTTTCATGCCATTGGCATCAACTGTAAAACCATGCGTTAACACGGCTTTATATGGTGCTTTTCCTGTTGAAGCCACTGATGTTAATAATGACGATTGGAACCAGCCGCGATGTTGATCACTGCCTTCTAAATAGAGATCTGCTGGTCGACTCAGATAATCACGGCGTGCTAATACACATGCGTGTGACACACCTGAATCAAACCAAACATCAAGGGTATCTGAGACTTTGTCGTAATCGGCCGCTTCATCACCCAGTAATTCACTGGCTTCTAGTTCAAACCAAGCATCAATACCGTGTTGCTCAACCTGTGAGGCAACTTGCTCCATGAGTACGTCAGTTTTTGGATGCAGCTCACCGGTTTGTTGGTGTACAAATAATGGAATCGGCACGCCCCATGTCCGTTGGCGAGAAATACACCAATCTGGCCGTCCTTCGACCATGCCTTCAATGCGTTTTTGGCCCCAATCGGGCATCCACGTCGTATCATTAATCGCTTGCTCGGCTGCTTGGCGTAGCCCTTTTTGGTCCATGCTGATAAACCATTGTGGTGTCGCCCGGAAAATAATGGGACTCTTGTGACGCCAGCAATGGGGGTAGCTATGTTGAATATCAATATGTTTCAGCAGAACACCTTTTTCAGCTAATAAAGCAATCACATTAGGATTGGCTTTAAAAACAGATTGACCAGCAAAGTATTCGGTGTCCGGTAAGAAAACCCCATTTGCACCAACAGGATTATTCACGGCTAACTGATATTTCAGTCCAACGGTAAAGTCATCTTGGCCATGGCCCGGTGCGGTATGAACAGCGCCAGTACCTGCTTCTGCTGTGACATGGTCACCCAGAATGATCGGCACTTGTTTGTCATAAAATGGGTGTTGTAGTTGACAATTTTCTAGGACTTCTCCTTTGCAACGCACAATGATGTCACCGGTCATGCCATAGCGTTCGAGTGCACTTTCATATAGCGCTTCCGCCAGCAACAAGCGTTCATCACCACATTGCAATAACACATAGTCATATTCTGGGTTAAGTGAGACAGCTTCATTTGCTGGCAATGTCCAAGGTGTCGTTGTCCAGATTGGTACGCTAATCGTGCCATGGCCTTGACCACCACATGCTTGTTCGAAAGCGGCTTGGTCAACGACGTTAAAACGGACATCGATCGCGGGTGATGTTTTGTCTTCGTGTTCTACTTCGGCTTCAGCTAATGCAGAACCACAATCAACACACCAATGAACGGGTTTGACGCCTTTGTGTAAGTGACCTTGCTTAACAATTTCACCTAAGGTGCGGATAATGTCGGCTTCAAAGCTGAAATCCATCGTGAGATATGGGTTATCCCATTCTGCTTGGATACCTAAGCGCTTGAAGTCTTCGCGTTGGCCATCAACTTGCTTTTGAGCATAGGTACGGCAGGCTTTTCTGAACTCTGCAGCGGAGACTTTGACACCAGGTTTGCCGATCTTCTTTTCAACATTAAGCTCAATAGGCAAGCCATGACAATCCCAACCGGGCACATAGGGGGTATCAAAGCCTGATAAGGTTTTTGATTTTAAAATAATGTCTTTGAGAATTTTATTAACTGCATGGCCAATATGAATATCGCCATTCGCATACGGGGGACCATCATGCAAAATAAATGTGGGCTTGCCTTGGGCATTGTCCCGCATTTTTTGATAAAGGTTAATGTCTTGCCAATGCTTCAACATCAACGGCTCGCGGTTAGGCAGCCCCGCTTTCATTGGGAATTTTGTTGCTGGCAGGTTTAAGGTATGTTTGTAATCGGCCACAAATGATCCCATTGCTCTTGGTTAACGAAACAGGTCATTATACGGGCTTTTTTGGCTGATCTAAATCACTGAATGGTGTTTTAGCTTAATCTTTTTTCCTGCTCTGGTTCTCAATGGGTTTTCAGTGTCAATCACCCTCCTTTTCTGGGCTGATATTCAGTAGTGACGCACTGCGTGCGAAAATAGTACTGGGTAACCCTAATGCCTGTTTTAAAGCCACATCACGTTCAAACGGATTGTCTATTTTAGACAAAGACCACATTTGCTCAAAGGTCAGGTTTAACGGGAAATAATACAGTGATACTAAAGCCATATTAATCAAAGGAAAATCACTGCCATACACTAAGCGGCCTTTTAGTCTTGGCTCGACACTGGCTTTATTGATGTAGCCTAATTTATTGACTTGGGTGAGGCTTGAGATGTCCGTGTATAGATTTGGATATTGTTCAAACATTGTCAAAATACGCTGATAATTATCTTCGCCATGGCTTTCGCCTGTTGTCGCGATATGGCCTGCAATGACTTTAACGCCCAGTGATAATGGTAGCGATAACCGTTTTGGATCACCATATTCATCGATGGCATCGGCAAAAGAACGTTCTTGGCCAGCATGACTTAGTAGCGGCAAATCCAATGCTTTCATTTTTAAATAAAAATCTGTTATTCGGCTGTCGCTCGGATCAATGTGTTGAATATTGGGAATCCATTTAATTAACTTAGCCCCTTGCTGTTTAGCATGCTCTAATTGCGCTAGCGCATCATGTCGGTACGGGTTAATGCTGGCACCAAAATGGAGGTTCGGATACAAACGCGCTTGTTCGGCGACATAGTCGTTTGGAATATAAACTTGGGTTTTGTCTCTATCTAACTCACCTTGTTCGTTCACGACGCCATCCAACGCTAAGATCACAACGCCATCAATATGTCCGGCTTCATCAACAGTTTTTGCCAAGCGCTTAACTAATTCTTGATCACCATGCTGTTTTAATAACGCTTCATTAACGCCAAATGCACCGAGGTAATAATTAAACTTATAGCTGTCTTTCATGACGTCAGCCACGAAACAGCCACTGTCGCCATAGCCTAAACCTGCTATATGGACATGCATATCAATGATGAGGCTGTCGGGCAGTGCTTGTGGCGCTTGAACTGGCCCTTTAAATAAGGCCAACCTGACTATTAAAGCAATTACAAGCATTAGCGTGAAACCGATAACTGCTTTTTTTAAAATGCCTATCATCATTTATCCTTAATGTGTTGGCGCAATTACCGGCCAAACCTTATCCTTATTAAAAATAGTTGAATTAATGCGTTTCGCCCATTAAAAATGGCGTAAAATAGGGCTGATTTTCAGCTATCCCTTTTGAGCAAGTAAGATGTCAGCAGCGGCAAAAGTTATTCTCCATGGACTCACACAAGAGGGTCGTAAATTTCGTCCTAGTGACTGGGCAGAACGCTTATGCGGCGCTGTAGCCAGTTACGATAAAAATCGACGCATTACTTTTCACCCTTGTGTTGCTTTGGCATCCATCGACGGTATTAAGTGTGTGGTGATTGATGCGTCACTTGAGCAGGATGACGAGATGTTATTCGGTTTTCTTATCGACTTTGCGACTGAAAATAATTTACAAATCAAACATACCCAAACCGTAGTAGAAACCTAAATATAACGGCTTTATTCGGTCTCGTCTTCAGGCCAGTTCTGAATGTAATTTTTGAGCAGTTTATTTTCAAACTTTGCCTTTTCCAATAACTTCTCAACGATATCGGTAATTGATAACATCCCTTCCAACTTGCCTTTATACACAACAGGTAAGTGGCGAATATTATTGTCCACCATCATTGTCATGGCTTCTTCCAAGCTATTATCGGGATCACAGGTAATCGGATTGGGTGTCATCGCCGCTTTGACAGTGATATCCGCCAATGACTGATCTAGACCTTGGTGTAAGACACGCAATAAGTCGCGCTCAGATAATATGCCGACCAAACTGTCAGGATCAACAATCAATATTGAACCAATACGATGATCCATCATTAACGATACCGCTTGGTCTAAGGTATCCGTTGGTGATAACGTGATCACAGGTTTACCTTTATTTTTGGTCACCGATCTGACTTTCATCATTTGGCCTTTTGATTAACGTTGTTCATCACATTTTGCTTGAGATGTTGTACTAAAAGCAACTGCTGATATTAAGTATGTTCGCGTGTTGACTTAAATTCAATATCAGGCCAACGCTCCATAGTCAGATCTAGATTAACCCGTGTTGTTGCAATATAGGTCAGGCCACCTGCCCCATCTAATGCCAGGTTTTGTGATGCTTTGCGTTTGAACTCTTCAAGCATCTTGTCATCATCACAGTAGACCCAACGGGCGGTATGGACTTGTACCGGCTCATAAGCACAATCAACCTTGTACTCCCCTTTAAGCCGGTGAACAACAACATCAAACTGCAAAACACCGACAGCACCGAGAATCAAATCGTTATTGTCTAATGGTCGAAATAGTTGCGTTGCGCCCTCTTCGCTCAGTTGCTGTAGGCCTTTTAATAATGCTTTGGTCTTTAAAGGATCTTTTAATCGAACCCGACGAAACAACTCTGGCGCAAAATAGGGAATGCCAGTAAATTGAATATCCTCGCCTTCAGTAAAGGTATCACCAATCTGAATCGTGCCGTGATTATGTAAGCCTAAGATATCACCTGGCCAAGCATCTTCTGCTTGTGCTCGCTCGGCGGCCATAAAAGTCACTGCGTTAGCAATGGTGACATCTTTACCTGTTCTAGTTTGGCGTAGTTTCATGCCCTTCTTGTATTGACCGGAACAAACCCGTAAGAAAGCGACCCTATCACGGTGTTTCGGATCCATATTGGCTTGGATTTTAAACACAAAACCACTGAATGGTTGTTCTTTTGCTTCTACAGTACGTGTCTTCGTCTCACGTGATTGCGGCATCGGTGCATATTCAACAAAGGAATCCATCAACTCCGTGATACCAAAATTGTTCATTGCTGAGCCAAAAAAGGTAGGCGACAGTTCACCTGATAAAAACCGCTCTAAATCAAACTCATGACTCGCGCCACGCACAAGTTCAATTTCTTCACGTAACTCTTCAGCTAAATCACCAAATAGCTCATCTAAGCGTGGGTTATCTAATCCTTCAATCACCTCACCGACTTCACTACTGTGTGGCTCAAAAATATGCACACTGTCTTTCAAGAGGTGGAATATGCCTTTGAAATTTTTACCCATGCCAATCGGCCACGTGATGGGCGCGCATTGGATATTAAGGATGTCTTCAATTTCGTCCAGAACGTCAATGGGATCGCGCCCTTCCCGATCCAATTTATTAATGAAGGTCAGAATCGGCGTATCGCGTAGACGACAGACTTCCATTAATTTAATCGTGCGCTGCTCAACACCCTTGGCGCTGTCTATCACCATCAAAGCTGAGTCGACAGCCGTGAGTGTTCGATAAGTATCTTCGGAGAAATCGGCATGACCCGGCGTATCAAGTAAGTTTACAACGCGATCTCGATATGGAAACTGCATAACGGATGAGGTCACGGAAATACCCCGTTCCTTCTCCATTTCCATCCAATCGGAGGTTGCATGGCGATCGGTTTTACGTGACTTAACACTGCCGGCCATTTGGATCGCACCACCGAACAGCAATAGTTTTTCGGTAATCGTCGTCTTACCGGCATCTGGATGCGAAATAATCGCAAACGTGCGACGTTTTTTGAGTTCTGTCTGTAGATCAGCCATGAAAAGCAAATATCGTGGAAAAACCCGCTATTCTACATGACTGCTCGGTTGCTGACTAAAGTTGTTCGCCGCCCTATGCGATCATTCAATGCCAACCAAGACCATTACGCTTTCATCAAACCCAGCTATTTCGCTATTGCTTTTTCATGCTCATCGTAATAATAAGAGAGCATTTCGACTTTGGCTTCTTCACTCCAAGTCTCCTCTTCTAATAAACCATCATTAATTGCGTCCATTAAGCTTTCTGATAATTCTGAATAGGTTCCTACAATCGCTTCCACATTGTTTTGTAATGCCTGCTCAGACTCTGCCGGCAACGTCGCTACAACATTATTACCATAGGCCAATACCGAGGCTGCTATTAATAATTGAAGTACTTTTTTACTTAACATCTTATCTGCCTCTTGATTATTAGGTTGTCTCATCGGGCCAAGTTAATTCATACGCTTTTTTTGATGAGCGAATGTAGTTTACTTCTGCAGACATTAAATAATCCTGAACGAAACATTAAAAAAAGATGAATACGCTTTAGAAATGCGTTTAGATCTCCATTAAGCTAATGTCGTAAGCGGTTATCTCGTTATTTTATGTTGGCTCTTCATTCTTTAAGGCTTTAAAAGCAGCCAAGGCTTGCTCTCTGGATGTCTTTAAATCAACTATTGGCATGGGGTAAGTTTTCCCTAACTCAACACTGGCTTGTTGCAATACTTCGGTCGGTGCTTCCCACGGCTTGAATAAATATTTATCAGGTAGATCTTTTAATTCAGGGACAAATCGCCTCGTATACTCGCCCGTTTTATCAAATTTTTCACCTTGTATAACCGGATTGAACACTCTGAAGTAAGGTGCCGCATCTGCACCACAACCCGCTATCCATTGCCAGCTGGCACTGTTACTGGCCAAATCAGCGTCGACGAGACAATCCCAAAACCACGCTTCACCTTGCTGCCAGTGCAACAGCAGGTTTTTGACCAAAAATGAGCCGACAATCATTCTGACTCGGTTATGCATAAAGCCGGTTTGCCAAAGCTCTCTCATGCCGGCATCAATAATGGGGTAACCGGTTTTGCCTTGTTGCCATGCTTGTAATTTATCTCCCCCCCATTGCCAAGGAAACCGATCGAATTTTCCTTGTAAGTTTTGTCTCGGCAACTGTGGGAAATGATAGAGCAAACTATAAGAAAATTCCCGCCAAGCTAATTCACTCTGAAATGTCTCTAAGTGATGATTTTGTTCTCTATTTAAACTTTGATGCCAGACTTGATTAGGTGAAATTTGGCCAAAATGCAAATAAGGCGATAACCGGGAAGTATTGGCCTTGGCGGGCAAATTACGGCCTTCTTTATAATTTCTGATCCCTTGTTCCAGAAAAGTGACCATGGCATCTTCAGCCCCTTTTTCTGAACTATCCCAATGCTGTATTACCGTTTTGTCCCAAGGAATATGTGGCAATAAACCCAGCTCTTCAAGCTTATACGAAGGCATCTTATTATCTACAAAAGTCATTTTATTTGGCTTAGCTAACGGCGTTCTTGGTGCCTCTGCGCTCAAGCAACCTCGACGATAAAATGGCGTAAAAACTTTATAAGGTGTGCCGTCTTTCTTTAATACTTGCCAAGGTTCCCATAACAGACTGGCGTTACTGCTCTTTACCAAAACACCCTTTTCTGACAATGTTTGTTTAATGTCCTTATCTCGTCTTATACGCCAAGGCTCATAGCAGCGATTCCAATAAGCAGACGTTATATCATTGTTATCACATAATTGTTTGAGAATGGCTTTAGCATCGCCTTTATATAAGCTCAAATTGCCTTGTAGAGACCGATTCAAGTCTGCTAATGCATAATGTAACCAAACACGGCTTGCTCCACCCATTTTATCTTCATTGGCATTACTATCGTCTAAGATGTAAATAGGTAAGATCTCGCCCGCTATAGCCGCTTCAACCAAAGCAGGATTATCTTTAACACGTAAATCTTGGCGGAACCACATAATATTCATCGAACTATCTTACTTGCTTTGAGCTTAATATTCAGCCTTTGCAATGATTAAATTCTGTATGAATTCATTCTCTATTCAGATTAACCCTGATAAGGTTTAAATTTAAGCAAGGAGGATATTAATATGACGTTATCAAAAAAATTGGCAGCCGAATTTATCGGCACATTTTGGCTGGTATTGGGCGGTTGTGGTAGTGCTGTTCTGGCCGCTGCATTTCCAGAAGTGGGCATTGGTTTAGTCGGTGTTTCTTTGGCTTTCGGTTTAACTGTTTTAACCATGGCCTATGCTATTGGCCATATTTCAGGTTGCCATCTCAACCCTGCGGTTTCATTTGGTTTATGGTCGAGTGGTCGCTTTTCTTCATCTGAGCTCCTCCCCTATATTATTTTTCAAGTATTGGGCGGTATTGCAGGTGCGGGTATTTTATACTTAATTGCATCTGGTCAAGCCGGGTTTGACGTCACGGCAGGATTTGCTTCTAATGGCTTTGGTGAACACTCACCTGGCGGTTATAGTTTTAATGCTGTTTTGATTGCTGAAGTTGTTATGACATTTATGTTTTTGATGATCATTTTAGGGGCGACAGATCACCGTGCGCCGACAGGGTTTGCCCCCATCGCTATTGGCTTAGGGTTAACCTTGATTCACTTAATCACTATCCCTGTTAGTAATACTTCTGTTAACCCCGCTCGTAGTACTGGTGTTGCTTTATTCCAAGGTGATTGGGCTGTATCACAGTTGTGGTTATTCTGGCTGGCACCGATTGTTGGCGCTATTCTCGCCGGTATCCTATATCGTTGGTTTGCTGAGGATTAAACGCCTTATACCAAGTCAAAATAGCGCTATGCATTCATTTAATCATAGCGGTTTTTAGTCAAATAAAGTCGCCATCGTGTTATTCACTGGCGGCTTTTTTCTTTTCTGCTGCCTGATTTTGTTCCATTTGTTTCACTAGCCTTGGATCTTGGTGTGGACCATGAAATTTAATCCAACCGTTGTAATTTGCTAAGACCAGAAAAGCAATCAGTACAGCAGAAAATGTGACCCGCAATGTTAAGAAATTTGCGACGCCATCTGCTTGCTGCTTGCCTTTGCTACTCACCATAAAATAGAGTGCTCTGAATAAGCAGAACAAGACAATAAGAATTAATCCAAGGATGAAGAGTTTTGCGAAATCCAATTGCTGTCCTTTTTAATTACGGTTAAATGCCATTATTATCATAATTGGCTTGAAAGTGAAGTTTATGAAAAGCACTCTGTTAATTATTAACTCTAAATATAATAAAAATCAATATATTAAGGTATTTACTTGAAATAAAATATTTTATCATGCCTCTTTATCAGGCATAAAAAAACCCCGATAGTTCGGGGCTTTTTTATTTGTTTCCTAGTGTTGCTTAGTCTTGGCTTTCTTCGTGGACAGCTTTCATGCTTAAACGAATACGACCTTGACGATCAACTTCTAATACTTTCACTTTAATGCTATCGCCTTCAGATAATTTGTCGCTGATATTTTCAACACGCTCATCTGAAATTTGTGAAATATGAACCAAACCGTCTTTACCCGGCAGGATGGTGACAAAGGCACCAAAATCCATCAATTTAGCAACAACACCATCGTAGATAGTGCCTACTTCAACTTCAGCAGTGATTTGTTCGATGCGGTGTAATGCATCTTGACCCGCATTATAATCAGAAGAGAAAATCATCACGGTGCCATCATCTTGAATATCAATCACTGCACCGGTTTCTTCGGTCAAGGCACGGATGGTTGCACCACCTTTACCAATAACGTCACGAATCTTATCTGAATTGATCTTGATAGTAATAATCCGTGGTGCAAATTCAGACATTTCTTCACGATGTGATGCAAGATTAGCATTCATCGTTTCAAGAATAGTTAAACGGCCATCACGTGCTTGAGCAAGTGCTGTACGCATAATTTCTTCATTGATACCTTCGATCTTGATATCCATTTGCAATGCAGTGATACCTTTTTCAGTACCAGCCACTTTAAAGTCCATATCACCAAGGTGATCTTCGTCACCTAAGATATCTGTTAAAACAGCATAACCTGCATCTTCTTTGATTAAGCCCATTGCGATACCGGCAACAGGTGATTTAATCGGTACACCCGCATCCATTAACGCTAAGCTGGTACCACAGACTGATGCCATAGAGCTTGAGCCATTTGACTCTGTAATTTCAGAGACGACACGGACAACATATGGGAATTCTTCAGCAGAAGGCATGACCGCTTGGATACCGCGTTTTGCTAATTTACCATGGCCAATTTCACGGCGTTTTGGTGAACCAACAAAACCTGTTTCACCTACACAGAATGGCGGGAAGTTGTAGTGCAACATGAAACGGTCACGGTATTCACCTTCAACCGCATCAATCATTTGAGCATCACGCTCAGCACCTAATGTCGCCACTACCACGGCTTGTGTTTCACCACGCGTGAATAAGGCTGAGCCATGAACACGAGGTAATACTGTTGTTTCAACAGTCACTTGGCGAACAGTCGCTGTATCACGACCATCGATACGTGGTTCACCAGCAATAACTCTACCGCGAACCAATTCTTTTTCTAATTTAGCAAAAGCACCTTTCACATCATCAGCAGACATTTCAGACGCTTCACCCGTTAATGCTTCAACAGCAGCATCACGAATAGATCCTAATTCATCTTGGCGAACCATTTTATCGCTGATGGCGTAAGCTTTTTCAATGCCAGCATACGCATTTGCTTTTACTGCGGTATAAATAGCAGGATCTTTTTCTTCTATCGACCAATCCCACTCTTCTTTGCCAGCTTCTGCTTTTAATTCACTGACTAAGTTAATCGCTGTTTGCAATTGCTCGTGGCCATACATCACTGCACCAAGCATCACTTCTTCTGGTAATTCAGACGCTTCAGACTCAACCATCAATACGGCACTATCGGTACCAGCAACAATTAAATCTAAATCACTGACCAGTAATTGTTCTTTGCTTGGGTTCAGTACATAGTTACCTTCAATGTAACCAACACGTGCACCACCAATTGGGCCACTAAATGGGATACCTGAAATAGCCAATGCTGCAGAAGCACCAATCATGGCAGGAATATCAGGGTCAATCGCAGGGTCAAGTGCCACTACTGTTGCAATCACTTGCACTTCATTTAAGAAGCCTTTTGGAAACAAAGGACGTAGTGGGCGATCGATTAAACGCGATGTGAGCGTTTCTTTTTCACTTGGACGACCTTCACGTTTAAAGAAACCACCAGGGATTTTACCCGCTGAATAAGTACGTTCTTGGTAATTCACCGTTAAAGGAAAAAAGCCTTGGCCAGGTTGTACTGATTTTTTGCCTACCACGGTCACCATGACTGATGTTTCGCCTAGGCTAGCAATCACTGCACCGCCGGCTTGACGGGCAATTTTTCCTGTTTCAAGACTGAGACTATGTTCACCATATTGAACTGTCTTTTTTACTGAATTCACTATTCTTTCCTCTATCTGACTGACTATGCGAACCGGCTTATTCCGATCGCTATCGTTTTTCATAACAAAAATGCCCCTGAAGGGTTAGCTTCAGAGGCATTTTTTAAATACTAAAACCTTGCTCATTACATAATGAGGACTCGGTTTTTAAAATAATTTTTCTCACTATTACCAATGCTTAACGACGTAAACCTAAGCTTGCAATCAAATCACGGTAACGTACGACATCTTTCTTTTTCAAGTAATCTAACATCTTACGGCGGCCACTGACCATTTTTAATAGGCCTTGGCGCGAATGATGGTCGTGAATGTTATTTTTAAAGTGATCTGACAAGTTTGTGATACGTGCTGTTAGCAAAGCAACTTGCACTTCTGCAGAACCGGTATCGGTTTCAGTACGCTTGTATTTTTCGATAACTTCTTTTGTTTGTTCTAAAGATAATGACATTAACAACTCCAACTTTTTTTGTAGGTTATTCCTACTAGCTAAATTCTGGATTATCTCAGCCATTTCAGACCAATATATCCAACCAATTAAAGGCGGCAATTCTACCGAGTTTCTATTTGATAAACAAGGCTTTTACAACGTTTCATCAACAACAAAAACGCGCTTCGGTGAAACAGTACCGTTTTCGGTCATTTCACCTAAACCTAGAAAGTCATTTTCCCGATCAAATAAACGAATTTGTGCGCTTTGAAATACGTCTTCGACTTGTGCCGTCTGACCTTGTCTTAGGGCTAATACTTGCTGGTCATCAACCGTGACACTTGGCCAAATCGGTAAGGCATTTTCAGAAGGTAACAGCAACTCATCTAGTGCCGCCACGCCTTGCTCTGCCAATGACTCTAACGCTAATATTGATACTGCGTTAGCAATGTCATAACCCGCGGCGGCTACGCGGCGTAGCATGGTGACATGCCCCCCCGTCCCCAATGCATGACTAATATCTTCTACTAAAGTCCGGATGTAAGTCCCTTTACTACAACAGACATCCAAGGTGAAACTCTCTTGAGTAAAGGAAATCAAGTTAATATCATAGATATTTATATGACGTGATTTTCTTTCTACTTCAATCCCTTGGCGTGCTAACTTATAAAGTGGTTGACCTTTATGCTTTAAAGCTGAAAACATCGGAGGGACTTGTTGTTGCTCACCTTTAAACTGTGTGATCACATTTAGTAAGTTTTGTTCTGTGATAATCGGAACTGCCAGTTCCTCAACGATATTACCATCTGAATCACCACTGTCTGTGATTACACCTAACTGGCAGGTCACGTGGTAGCGTTTGTCTGCATCTAACAAATAAGATGACAGTTTCGTTGCTTCGCCTAAACAAATGGGCAATACGCCGGTGGCTAAGGGATCTAAGCTACCGGTATGTCCGGCCTTTTTTGCATCAAATAAGCGCTTAACTTGCTGTAACACGTGATTTGAGCTACGGCCTGTCGGTTTATCGATCACGATAATACCGGTGATGTTCCGACCTTTTTTATTACGACGGCCCATCTGGCTTAGTCGTCTATCAGATCTTTGTTGGCTTTTGCTATCAGTTCGTCCATACGAAAGCCATGCTCTAATGACTTATCATAAAGAAAACGGAGTTCTGGAATGCTTCTAATTTCGACGCGTTTGGCTATGCCGCGCTTTAAGAAACCTGCCGCATTAGTCAGGCCAGCAATACATTCACTCACATCTTGTTCTGATTCAACACCATTCAGTCTTGTGACATAGACTTTGGCGTATTTCAAATCTGATGTGATCTCCACATGTGACACGGTCACCATGCCAACACGTGGATCAGAGACTTCTTGTTGAATCATCTGCGCCAATTCACGCATGATGACTTCGCCAATTCGACTGGTACGGCTAAACTCTTGCGCCATTATAAAGTCGGTTTCATTAAGACGCGTTCGAAGACCTCAATTTGGTCTCCTGCTTGCACATCTTTGTAGTTCTTAACACCGATACCACACTCAACACCAGACTGAACTTCATTAACATCATCTTTGAAGCGACGTAATGATTCTAGTTCACCTTCATAAATCACGACATTATCTCGTAACACACGAATTGGATTGGCACGTTTGATCGTGCCTTCTGTCACTAAACAACCAGCGATATCACCAAATTTCGGCGAGCTGAAGACTTCGGAAACCTTAGCCAGACCCATGATTTCGTCTTTATAGACTGGTTCAAGCATACCTGTCATCGCTTGTGTCACAACATCAATCAAGTCATAGATAATACTGAAATACTGAACATCTAAGCCTTTTTCAGCAATAACTTTACGCGCTGTATTATCAGCTCGGACATTAAAACCAACCAAAATAGCATCTGACGCAGCCGCTAATTGTGCATCGGTTTCATTAATGCCACCAACGCCTGATGATACAATGCGGACTTTCACTTTATCCGTTGAGAGTTTAATCAAGCCTTGGCTGACCGCTTCCGCACTACCATGGACATCCGCTTTTACAACGACATTCAATGTTTTGACGTCGCCGCTCTCCATCTTGTTAAACATATCATCTAATTTGGCCGCTTGTTGCTGCGCCATCTTAGTTTCGCGTGCTTTTGTTTGACGGAATTGCGCAATTTCACGTGCTTTACGTTCATCTGGTGCAACTTGTAATTCGTCACCTGAAGCCGGTGTGCCAGAGAGACCTAATAATTCAACCGGTGTCGATGGCCCCGCTTCTGATAAAGTTTCGCCTCGGTCATTAGACATTGCTCTAACACGGCCATACTCTTGTCCGACGACGACAATGTCACCTTTCTTCAACGTACCACTTTGTACCAATACCGTCACAATGACGCCACGGCCTTTATCGAGACGTGATTCGATGACAGTCCCTTTTGCTGGTCCCGTTTCTGGCGCGGTGAGTTCCATGACTTCCGCTTGCAATGAAATGACATCTAATAAATCATCAATACCTTGACCTGTCAGCGCCGATACTGGCACGAATGGCACGTCACCACCCCAATCTTCTGGAATGACGTCATGATTCGCTAACTCTTGTTTTACTTTATCCGGGTTAGCCGTTTCTTTATCCATTTTATTCATCGCTACGATCAACGTCGCGTTCGCCGCTTTAGAATGCTGAACGGCTTCGATTGTTTGCGGCATCACACTATCATCGGCAGCAACAGCAAGAATAACAATATCCGTGACTTGAGCACCACGAGAACGCATTTCTGTAAACGCCGCATGACCAGGGGTATCTAAAAATGTAATTTTACCACGGCTGGTTTCTACTTTATAGGCACCAATATGTTGTGTAATACCACCGGCTTCGCCTGATGTGACTTTGGTGGTACGGATGTAATCTAATAGTGATGTTTTACCATGATCGACATGGCCCATCACCGTAACAACAGGGGCTCTAGCCACACTGTCCGCATCGTCGACATCACTTACTTGAAGCGATAACTCAACTTCATTTTCTTGGACTGGTTTTGCTATATGGCCCATTTCTTCGATGACAATAACGGCGGTATCTTGGTCTAAAACTTGGTTGATAGTGGCCATCGTCCCTAGGCCCATCAATGCTTTAATCACTTCACCCGCTTTAACTGACATACGCAATGCTAAGTCAGAGACACTGATCGTATCAGGGACATTAACTTCGTGTACGACAGGTGCTGTAGGCATTGAAAAGCCATGCTCTGATGACGTTTCCATCAACGCAGTTGACCGTTGTTGATTCATGCCCTTCTTCTTCTTACGACGGCCACCCTTGCCATTTTGCACATGAAGCTCTTTACGCTCATTATTGTCACTCTTACCGTAACGTTGACCACGTCGACCGGCTTTTTCTTTCTCTTTTTCTTTCGCGGGTGCTTCTGCTGGTTTAGCTTCTTTCGCTTTAGCACGTGCTTCTTTTTGTTCTTTTGCTAGCTTATCGGCAATGGCTTTCGCTTTCGCTCTTTCTTTTTCTAATTCAGCCTCTTCTATACGCGCTAATTTGCGTTCTTTTAAGGCACGCTCAGCTTCAACACGAGCTAAGTTAGCCGCACGGCGTTTGGCATCAGCTTCTTCTAGTTTTTGGTGTGCTATCTGTGATGCACTAAGCTGCTTCTCTGCCTTTTTAGCCACTTTCTTCTTAGGCTCTTTGGCTTCAGCTGCCAATGCTTTTTGTTCTTCTTCTGCCGCTAACCTTGCTTCTTCAGCAGCTTCTTTTTCAGCTTCGACGGCTGCTTTAATGATTGCGGCTTCACGAGCGGCTTCTTCAGCGTCTAACTGTTGTTTGACCTCGAGCTGCTGCTGTTCTTTGTGATTAGCCTCTTCTTGTTCCTGACGTAGTGCTGCTTCTTCCGCTGCTTTTTCTGCTGCAGCTTTTTCTTCTGCTTCTTTTTGCTTTAAGAGTTCTTCAGCAGCAACTTGCGCATCATCTGTTTCACTTCGTTTAACGTAAGTGCGTTTTTTTCTCACTTCAACACTAACGCTGCGACCGCCATGACGTGAGGCACCACCCAACTTGATTTCACTGACTGATTTACGTTTCAGGGTGATTTTTTTAGGTGAAGCGGTTTCGCCTTCGGCTGTTTTACCATGACGATTTTGCAAAAACATCAGTAATGTTTGCTTTTGATCTTCGGTAATTTTATCTGTTGGCTTGGATACGGTTATCCCTGCTTCGTTTAATTGCTCTACCAGACGTTCTGGCTCAACGCCGACTGTCGCAGCGAGGTCTTTCACCTTCATATCGCTCATTGCTTATTCCCCTGCTTCAGTTTGTTCATCGGTAAACCACGATTCACGTGCTTTCATGATCAATGTGGCGGCCTGTTCAGCATCGATGTTCTCGATCTCTGTCAGTTCGTCGACGGATTGTTCTGCTAATTCATCCATGGTGGCAATCCCTTTGCTCGCTAATACTTTAGCCAACTCTTCAGTGATGCCTTCCATTTCTAATAAATCTTGTGCCGGCTCTGCCAATTCTAGCTCTTCTTCATTGGCAATCGCTTTCGTTAACAAGACATCTCGTGCTCTTGAACGTAATTCAGCCACTATCGCTGCGTCGAATTCGTCAATATCTAGCATTTCTTGTTCAGGTACGTAAGCGATTTCTTCTAAGCCTGAGAAACCTTCTTGGGCCAAAATTAACGCAACATCTTCATCGACACCTAACTGTTCCTTGAACACTTCGATCAAGGCACTGATTTCTGTTTCGGCTTTTTTATCGGCGTCTGAGGCTGACATAATGTTTAAGTCCCAGCCTGATAATTGGCTCGCTAGACGAACATTTTGACCGCCGCGACCTATTGCTTGGGATAACTGCTCATCATCAACAGCGATGTCCATGCTATGCGCTTCTTCATCAACCACAATAGAAAGGGCTTCCGCAGGCGCTAAGGCATTAATCGCGAAACGAGCAGGATCCTCATCCCACAAAATAATATCGACGCGCTCGCCGGCTAACTCATTGGTGACAGCTTGAACACGTGAACCACGCATACCTACACAAGCACCAACAGGATCAATTCTTAACTCCATCGCTTCAACAGCAATCTTAGCGCGTAGACCAGGATCTCGTGCTGCGCCTTTAATTTCAATCAAGCCGTCACTGATTTCTGGTACTTCTAATTTGAACAATTCAATTAACAGTTCTGGTGCAACACGACTAATAATCAATTGTGGGCCACGTCCTTCTGGACGGATTTCTTTCAAATAGCCTCGGACACGATCTCCAGAACGGAAACTTTCTCTCGGCACCATTTCTTCACGAGGGATAAGCGCTTCGGCATTACCACCTAAATCAAGCGTGATATTGCCACGCTCAACGCGTTTCACTGTACCGCCGACCATTTGGCCTAGTTTTTCTTGGTATTGTTCAACAACTTGCGCGCGTTCTGCTTCCCGCACTTTTTGAACAATAACTTGTTTTGCTGTTTGTGCTGCAATTCGTCCGAACTCTACAGAATCCATTGGCTCACGGATATAAGCGCCGACTTCTATATCGCTTTGTTTCTCACGTGCTTGCGTTAAGGTTAATTGCGCTTCAGGCTCTTCTAACTCTTCTTCACTGTCTTCAACAACTAACCATTGGCGGAATGTTTCGTAGTCGCCTGTTTCACGGTCGATTTCAACATGTGAATCTAATTCGATATCATGCTTTTTGCACGTCGCCATCGCGAGTGCCGCTTCTATCGCATTAAAAATAACCTCTTTACTAACTCCTTTTTCATTAGAGACAGCATCTACAACTAGCAAAATTTCTTTATTGTTCATTTCAACCTCAATGGCTTTATCCAACAGCCTTAACCCGTTTGTACATTTCTATTAACCAATAATAATAACTTCTTTTAAGCGACGAGTCTCGCTTTAGCCAGCTTTGTTAATGGTAAGTCGTACAATTCCCCATCTACTTCTATCAATATGTTCCCGTCACTAAAGCCGTGTAATTGACCTTTAAAATTACGGCGGCCTTGAATTGGCAATTTCATCGAAATTTTTGCCTCAGCACCGACAAATTGTTCAAAATCTTTTTGTTTGAACAAGGGTCGATCAAAACCAGGCGATGACACTTCTAATGAATAAGCCGTGCTAATCGGATCTTCAACTTCTAAAATCCCATTAACCTGATGACTAACACGCTCACAATCTTCAATCGAAATACCTTGTTCCGCATCGATATAGATACGTAATACCGTATCTCGGCCATTCTTTATATACTCTACGCCCACAAGCATATAACCAAGCGATTCGATGGGTACCTGTACTAATGCCTCAATTTGATCACTAACAGCCATAATTACCTAAAAAAAAAGGGCCATCGGCCCAAACTTAATCTCCAAAAAAACGAAAACCCCATATAGGGGTTCCGTTCAATATCAACAACATTTTGTTTGGATAATTCTTACCAATCCAAATATCAATGCTGTCTTGGTCATGTGTCACTTCTTCTCCACACAGCCAATTTATCTCGCATATTCTAACAAATTGTTACAAACAAAGGCAAATATATCCTTTGCCTAGCTGTTGTACATTATTTACCCTATTTATCCGTTACCAATTCACTTTACCCATGGTCTTGTTAGGTCTTTCAAATAGCCTTAATCACTCCACAAACGCTGTAAATTGCTTTGCACCTGTAACAATTTTAACCTGCTGGTATTAGTTTCTGGGCTATCTGGCAATTGTTTTAAGGCCGAAACAAGATCAAACAGAACTGTCCTATGCTCTTCAAGCCTAACGCGGCTCTGTATCCAGCCTACTGCTGCCAAACGGCTACCTGATGTCACTGGCGCGACATAGTGCACACTGGTTGATGGATATAGATAAAGTGATCCGCTTGGTAATTTAATGCTTTCATCACCATCAGCCTTTTTTATGATGAGCTCACCGCCTTGATAACTCTCGGGCTCAGATAAAAAAAGTGTAAATGATAAATCTGTCCGTGTGCCATTAATAAAGGCATCATCAACATGCTCGCCGTACCCCATGCCCGTTTCATAACGATTAAAAATAATTTTTGCGCACTTCAATGGCTGTGCAGCACTGACGAAGACCGGGTTTGAAAATAAGGCTTTCTCAACTTGACGTATTGCGCCCTTAACCAAACTGCTATTCGCATCCGATTGCAAATTATTTTTGACCTTTTTAGCTGTGCTTCCGGCTGTTTTCTTACCCTCTTCAAACAACGACTGTGCTGCCAATACTTCACTAATTGCCTCTAAGGTATGGACATCTAGTACATTTTCTATGAAAATTGCCATAATTGACTCGCAAATAAGAATTATTCTTGATAACAGGTTGTTTAATTTCAAAACGACTATGTTACACAACTTGGAGATTATTGATGTACAAACGTACAAAACTTTGGGCCAGTATCAGTGCTGTCACATTTGCCACTGCCGCCGGCTTAACGGGCTGCAATACTGAGGTCGAACAGACCAGTCCTGTTGCTAGCCACATGACTGAAACAGCCGCACCAATCCTCTCAAGTGATGGCGAAGGTGAAGGTGCTGTAGTTGCTGTCGATCTTGCAACTGATGATCTCGCTTACCTCACACAACTTAGCTTAGTGCGCGGACATCTTTATGTCGGCCACAAATTGTATATGTCAGGCCACCTCGATCACGCTAAAACACATATGAAGCACCCTAAAAGTGAACTCTACTCAGATATTGCGCCTGCTTTTACAGCGCGCGGTGCTAATGGCTTTGCACAAGAACTTCAACATTTGGCTTCAGCCGTTAACAATGACCTAGGTGCTGAAAAAGTGGATATGGCTTATCAGCAATTAATTGAGATGATTGCTCAAAATGAGGCTGCTGTTAAGCCGTCAAGCCAAACTGCCGCAGAAAAACTTAAATTAGTCGCCGCATTATTACGCGTTTCTGGTGAAGAATATGGCATTGCTGTTGTTGATGGCAAAATGGAGAATGCACATGAGTATCAAGATGCATTAGGGTTTACAACTGTTGCTCAAGCCATCATTTCAGATATTAACGATAATGCTGATGCTAAAACACAGGCGATATCACTGATTGATAACCTAAAACCACTGTGGCCAACTTTGATTCCACCGTCGAATTTGGATACAGATGCCGAACAAATTTACGGCGTTGCAGCAAAAATTGAATTACTTGCCTTGAGTTTATAAGCGTTACTTATCGGCTTCAAGGTTATTTGAAGATAGCCTTGAAGCTGCTATAAATCGACGCAGCCTTGTTGGTGTCACCAATATTATTTTGGTGCTAGGAAGGGAAACGGATTTCATTAGATATTTGCTCGCACTTCTCATCTAGGATGTAAGATTTGGAGCTAGGTTTTCATGAGGGAATTTACTGATAACTTCTTGATGTAATGAGTAATTTTAGTACTCATTGGTAGCGGGGGCTGGATTTGAACCAACGACCTTCGGGTTATGAGCCCGACGAGCTACCAGACTGCTCCACCCCGCACCGGTTAAGCAAAAAATTATACTAAACTGGTGCTGTTCCTGCAAGCTATTTATCACTTCCTTTTAATTTACGCGTTAGGGTGTTTCTGCCCCAACCAAGCAGCTTCGCAGCTTCTTGACGTTTACCCGCTGTTTTCTCTAAAGCCACCTCCATTAATAACTGCTCTATTTGTGGCACCACTTCAGCTAAAGCACCTTCTTCACCTGATAGCGCTTTCTGTGCAGCCCATTGTTTAAATAGGATTTCCCAGTTACCAGACCCTTGCTGGCCACCCTCAATAGCGCTGGTGAGTTCATTCGGTAAGTCATCCATTTCTACCATCGTCGCTGGTGACATTACCGTTAGCCAACGACATGTATTTTCCAATTGTCGTACATTTCCCGGCCAAGGCAGTTGGCTTAAATAGTTTTCAGCGTCAGAAGATAGGCTTTTAACTTGCACTGATAATTCTTTTGCGACTTTATTTAAGAAATGGTTTGCCAACACGGGAACATCTTCTCGGCGTTCGCGTAAGGCTGGGCTTTGAATACGAATGACGTTCAACCGGTGGAATAGATCTTCACGGAATTCACCGCGCTCGACTAAACGCTCTAAGTTCTGATGGGTGGCTGCAACGATTCGGACATCGCATCTGACTGAAATATGGCCACCGACACGGAAAAACTCGCCATCAGACAGGACTCTTAATAAGCGTGTTTGAAGGTCTAGCGGCATGTCGCCAATTTCATCTAAAAACAATGTGCCGCCATCAGCCTGCTCGAACCGACCTTTACGAGCGGCATGGGCACCTGTAAAAGCACCCTTTTCATGCCCAAATAATTCGGACTCCATTAATTCTTTTGGGATCGCAGCCATATTCAAAGCAATAAAAGCATTAGCCGCTCTTGGGCTATGCTTATGTAAGGCATTGGCGATTAGTTCTTTACCTGTTCCTGACTCACCATTAATTAACACGGTGATATTAGACCGTGACAATCGACCTATGGCGCGAAACACTTCCTGCATTGCTGGTGCTTCGCCAATGATCTCTGTCCCGATATTGACCGGTTCATCATCAATCGGGGTATTTTCATGATGATGTGCAATGGCTCTTTGGACCAGTTCAACCGCTTCATCAACATCGAATGGTTTGGGGAGATATTCGAATGCTCCGCCTTCATAAACCGATACCGCACTATCCAAATCGGAATACGCCGTCATAATAATAATGGGTAATTTAGGTGCGATTTGTTTGATTTCGGCCATCAATTGCAGACCATCAATCCCTGGCATTCTAATATCACTGACCAGCACATCGGGACGACTATTTTCTAATTCAGTTAAAACACTGTTGCCATCTTCAAATACCCGCACAGTGAGACCATCTGCTTGCATGGCTTTTTCTAGCACCCAGCGGATAGAACGATCGTCATCCACAATCCATACATTGGCTTTACTCACGGGCTTGCTCCAAAGGGAAAACGACTGAAAACACAGTATGACCTGGTTGGCTGGTACAGCTGATTACACCCTGATTTCGGTTCACCAGACTTTGACAAATATACAAGCCTAAACCCGTCCCTTCGGGCCTTCCTGTCACCAAAGGATAAAACATACTTTCTTGTAATGAGGCTGGAATACCTTTGCCATCATCGATAATATCAATACTCGCTGCGATTTGATGGCGTTGATTATCTATCGTGGCATGGCGCTTAATTCTGGTTTTAAGAATAATTTTCCCCACCCCATTCATCGCTTGTACCGCATTGCGAATAAGGTTTAAGAATATTTGCACCAACTGATCCAAATCGACTTTTAATTCAGGAATGCTCGGGTCATAATCTGCTTGAAAGACCAGCCGCTCATTCACTTCTACTTTCACTAATTGGCGTACACGCTGTAATACCTCGTGGATATTAACGGCCGTCTTCTGACTCTGTTGATGGGGACCCAACATATTGGTCATTAAATTTTGTAGCCGGTCTGCTTCACTGATAATAATGTCGGTATATTCTTTCAAGTCATTTGATTCGAGCTGACGCTCTAATAACTGTGCGGCACCACGTAAACCACCCAAAGGGTTTTTAATTTCATGCGCTAGGCCACGCACCACTTGTTGTTGGGCATGTAGACTTTCATCTCGGCTAATGCGGTCCTTATTATCGAGTTGGAAAAACTCTAGCAAAATAGACTGTTCTCGGCCATTCTCTTCTAACAGCTTAATCGCGCAATCAACAACAATTTCCCCTGTAGAGGGTATGTAGAGTTTCATTTCACGTTTAATCAGTTCTTGTCCTGTTTGCTTCACCTTCGTTAAGCTAACAAACAGGTTTCCCTCTCCGGGTAAGATAGTCTGAAATGGAATCAATTCCGCTTGGCGCTGACTGATATCAAACAATACTTCCGCTGCGGCGTTGATAAACGTCACTTTGAAAGTGCCATCCAACATAACAACCGCATTGGTTAAATTGTCGATGATCGTCTGATAAGCCGTTTGAGTCATTATTCCCTGCTTAGTCTTCGGTAGCCATTGTAGGGTTAATTAGAGCAATAAATGCTCCAAGTCGCTACTTTGTAGCAAGATAAATAACTTTATCTTTTAAAACAATCGCTTATTAACATTAAACCTGTTTCCGTTATGTACAGCGATGATTGAGAATGCACTGTAAGCATTCTATTTGATTTCACAATGCACCACAATGGTGCGCATGTGTTTATCTTCCAGATCTTATGCGAATAAAACGCGATCAGTTACTGGCGTTGGCTGCAATAATTTTGGGAGGTTGTGGTTGGGAAGGTTTACCATTTTTGGCAATAGAATTACGGTGCATATGGAATAAGACCGATTTACTGGTTTTTAAAATTTTGCCCTTTTTATCGACGACTGAAACAGCCAAGATATGGCTGCCACGTTCGATATTTTCAAAGGTATAAGATAAACCCGTCTGCGGATCGCCGACTTTTTTACCATCTAATTTGAATTGTACTTTATCTGCTCTATTGGGATTTAGTTCAGGCTGTACAGAAACAGATGCCGTTAAAACTCCACCACCGGTCCAAATACTTTGGTTCTGCTCGGGTGATGTGATACTGATTTTATACTTTGGCTTTTTGAGATCGCTCTCTTCTTCTACCGGTGCTGCCTCGGTATTTTCGACAGGTCGAATGGGGATTGGCGCTGCTTCATAAGTGGGTAATTCTTCTAACTCAATCAGTTCAGCTTTATTATTAGGCTCATCCGTGAAAGTGACATTGCCCTCTCTATCAACAGAGCGATATATATCAGCTTGTATGCTGAATGGCAGTAAAAATAAGACTAATAAACACTTTCTCATACTCGAATCATATGTCAGCTTATTCACTTGTGCAAGGGTGACAGATAAAAAAATGCCCCCTTGCGGAGGCATTTTGTCCTGCTGTTTTGTATGACTAAACGTTTACACGCTGTAATACATATCAAATTCAGCGGGATGTGTTTCCATACGCAAGCGTGTGACTTCTTCCATTTTCAATTCAATAAAAGCATCGATCATGTCATCAGTAAATACACCACCTTCTTTTAGGAAGTCGCGATCTTCACTTAATGCATCTAGTGCTTGATCTAAAGAGTAGCAAACTTGTGGAATTGCTGCTGCTTCTTCCGGTGGTAAGTCATATAAATCCTTATCCATCGCATCGCCAGGGTGAATCTTGTTTTTAATCCCATCAAGGCCAGCCATCAATAAAGCAGAGAACGCTAAATATGGATTCGCAGTAGAATCAGGGAAGCGCACTTCAATACGACGTCCTTTAGGATTGTTAACAAAAGGAATACGAATTGACGCAGAACGGTTACGGGCAGAATAAGCCAACATAATCGGTGCTTCAAAACCTGGGACTAAACGCTTGTAACTGTTTGTAGATGAGTTGGTAAAGGCATTTAATGCTTTAGCATGTTTAATGACACCACCGATGTAATACAAAGCGGTTTCTGATAAGCCACCATATTTATTACCTGAGAATAGATTTTCGCCGTCTTTAAATATAGACATATGGACGTGCATACCATTACCGTTATCACCCACAAGTGGCTTAGGCATGAAAGTCGCTGTTTTACCGTAAGCATGTGCCACATTGTGAACAACATATTTCAGTTGTTGTACTTCATCCGCTTTTTTCACTAACGTATTAAATCTTGTACCAATTTCACATTGGCCAGCCGTCGCCACTTCATGATGATGTACTTCAGTGACTTGACCCATTTCTTCTAGTGTCAAACACATTGCAGAACGGACATCTTGTAATGAGTCGACTGGTGGTACAGGGAAATAGCCGCCTTTAACACCTGGGCGATGACCTTTGTTACCATCAGCAAATACTTTTTCAGTATTCCAAGCTGATTCATCTGAATCAATTTTGAAGAATGAACCTGCCATCGTGCTGCCCCAGCGGACATCATCAAGGACGAAAAACTCATTTTCAGGACCAAAATACGCTGCATCACCGATACCAGCTGCTTGCATATGTGCTTCTGCGCGATGTGCCACACTACGTGGATCACGTTCATAACCTTGCATCGTCGCTGGCTCAATAACGTCACAGCTAATAATTAAAGTATTGTCATCCATGAAAGGATCCATCACTGCTGTCGTTGGATCTGGCATCAAGATCATGTCTGATTCATTAATCCCTTTCCAACCGGCTACTGATGACCCATCAAACATATTCCCTTCAACGAAGGTATCTTCATCAATACTATGCGCAGGGTAAGAAACATGTTGTTCTTTACCGAGAGAATCAGTGAAACGGAAATCAACAAAGCTGACTTCCTCATCTTTAATCATTTGAAGCACTTTTTCGACAGACATTAAACTTTTCTCCAATTTAAAAATTACTGTGAGTTGTGAGATAAAATCTCATTCTAAACTCCTAGAGCATAAAATGAGCCAACTTTTTTCAAACATAAAATCAATTAGTTAGCGATACCACAGCTTAAATCCGCACCATTTTGGTGCTTAACTTAGCTGGGGCGCACCATTGTTGACCTAACTTTTCACTGCCACTGTGATGATAATCTCACCCTCTTTTTCTGCAGTTTCAATTACTTCATGACCGTGAATTCTGGCCCAAGCAGGTATATCACTTAAGGCGCCAGGATCGGTACAAACGACATCTAATATATCACCAACTGATAATCCCTTGACCTTATTTTGTGTTTTAATCACGGGCATTGGGCATAACATGCGTCGGGCATCTAACTCATGACGGCTCATACATGCCAATCCTCTAACACTTGTTCCATCGATAATGGTGTGATGTGTAAATTTTGTACGGGTTGGCCCGGCACTGTAAATGTCATTTCCACTTCATCTGCATCACGCCCTTGTCCATAACGCGCAACGATACTCGCTGCGTGCTCATGATCTTCTGGTGTAATATCACCATCAATTAATGCCAAGGGCCCATTGTGACTGACTGCTTGTATCGACATATATTGTTTACGATAACCTTCAAGATACTGACTTTCACCAGCATCGCGCGCAATAATCAATTTATAGTCGCCTTTCGGTCTTAAATGTCGGCCAACTTTAAGCAGCATAATGTCATCCATTTCATAATCACGGCTGCCACGGCCTTTCCATAAATCAACAAGCTTATCTGAATAGTTTTTATCGGTTAAAAAGCAACAACCGCCAGCAGGCGACGCATAATCGGTAAAACCATATTTTGCTGCAAGTGCCATTTGCGGCTTACGTCCCCGACCACTAAAATCAAATAGCTTTTTTCTATCGACCCAACCTTCTAGCTCAGGTTTAGTCGCTGGTAAATTTTTTGCACATAACGGTCTGAGTAAAATATCATCGGCACCTGACTCTGCAGCCACGATCGGCATGGTTTTCTTACGTTGAGACATCGGTCTTTGACCTATGACTTCACCGGTAATAATAAAATCAAACCCGTCTTCATGGTTTTCTTTTACCCACTCCACTGCTTTATTTACCATGAAAATCTTGCAATCAAGGCAAGGATTCATATTGGCGCCATAGCCATGTTTTGGATTCAGTAAAACCTCTTTATAATCTTGTATTACATCGACGATATGCAATTTGATGCCTAATTGTTCTGCCACCCAAAGTGCATTGTTACGCTTTTCCTTTTCTTTATCTTGATTACGAATCGCATGGGTATGGCCTTCGACACAAAAGCCGGTGTAGAAATTAATACCTTCTACTTCGATGCCTTGTTCTTGCAATACCCGAACGGCAAGCATGGAATCTAAACCGCCAGAAATTAATGCAATTGCTTTATGTTGTTGTGCCATTATGCCGTACCGCCTACTGTCAATCCTTCTATTTTCAATGTTGGCTGTCCTACGCCAACGGGTACGCTTTGGCCTTCTTTGCCACAATTACCAACGCCGGTATCTAAGGCTAAATCGTCGGCCACCATCGAAATACGACTCATGACCTCTGGCCCATTACCGATCAAGGTTGCACCCTTAACGGGTTGAGTCACTTTGCCATTTTCAATCAAATACACTTCGCTGGTTGAGAATACAAATTTACCGGATGTAATATCAACTTGTCCGCCGCCAAAATTGACCGCATAAATGCCGTTCTCAACTGACTCAATCACTTCTTCCGGCTTATGTTCACCCGGTAACATATAAGTGTTGGTCATTCTTGGCATCGGTAAATGGGCATATGATTCACGGCGGCCATTACCGGTACTCCGTGTGCCCATTAAACGGGCATTGTGTTTATCTTGCATATAACCGGTTAATTTACCGTTTTCGATCAACGTGGTGTTTTCTGTCGGCACGCCTTCATCATCGACGGTTAAAGATCCTCGACGATCTTGTAATGTGCCATCATCGACAACAGTACACAGTGGTGATGCCACCATTTCGCCCATCTTGCCAGAAAATGCGGAGCTACCTTTACGATTAAAGTCACCCTCCAAACCATGGCCAACCGCTTCGTGCAATAAAACACCAGGCCAGCCTGAAGCTAATACCACGGTCATATTTCCTGCCGGTGCATCTATCGCTTCAAGATTAACTAAAGCCTGACGAACCGCTTCTTTGGCGTACTCGGTTGCCATGTCATTATCTTGGAAATAACGATAATCAAGGCGTCTACCGCCACCCGCACTGCCACGTTCACGTCGGCCTTTTGATTCAACAATGACACTGACACTCATTCTGATCAAGGGTCTAATATCAGTTGCTAAAGTGCCATCGCTGGCTGCGACTAAAATGGTATCTAATTCGCCCACTAAACTGGCACTGACCTGCGTCACACGTGTGTCAGCTGCTCTGGCCACTTGATCGGCTGTTTGTAATAACGCTAATTTCTGTTCAACAGACAAACTGGCTAAGGGATCGTCACTGCCGTAAAAATGGGCACTTTGGGTCTTTTTCCAAGCTTGAACTGAACCATTGTCACCTTGACGAGAAATGGCTCTAGCTGCGTTTGCAGCACTGTGTAACGCCGGTAAGATCAAGTCATCGGAATAAGCAAAGCCGGTTTTCTCGCCACTACAAGCACGTACACCAACACCTTGCTCAATATGGTAACCGCCATCTTTTATAATGCCATCTTCCAATACCCAGTTTTCTTGTCTGGACTGTTGAAAATATAAATCGGCATAGTCAACACCTTTGCCCATTGTCATGGCCAATGCGGCTTCAAGGTCCGCTTCTGTTAAGCCTGCGGGAGCAAGTAGCTGCTGATGGACTTGTTGATAGGAGTCGGTCATGAATTCATCTTAAATAAACGTCTATAAGGCGTAAGATCATACCAGAATTGGCGTTGGAACTCTTGTGGTCATCGTTTAGGCAGTGCGAGTCCGACCGTTTGGAGCTGCGGATCCTGCCAACTGCCTGTTAAGGTGTAGTTATAACTGACCAAATTAACAATATTTTTATCAAATAATTTACCCGCTAATTTATCTGCTAATAGGATAGCTGTGCCGACACCTAAACCAATTGGCCCACCTGCAACAGCACCCGCTAGCGGTAAAGTCGATGACACATTCGGTGTCACTTTGACTGTTTGATTATAATCTTGCTTGACGAGATCAACCGGCCCTTTAATCTCAATTTCTGCTGCTTCGCTTTTGAGTTTCAGATTATTCGTCACTGCTTTGCCATTGGCAATGGCGAAGTTCCCTCTGATTGATTTAAAACTCATCCCCTTACCAAATAACTCATTGAAATCTAATGCTAACCGTCTAGGAATTGCTGTGATACTCATCAGGCCAAACACCCGACCCGCTGCACCCGGTTCAACTTCATTCAATTTACCCTTTTTCAACTTAAAGCCTAAGTTGCCGTTTAAGGTCTGTGCTGATAGCGCCAATGGCGCATCAAGCCACGACAAGCTAATATCCAGCTTAGATTCCTTCGCTTCAATGGCCGCTTGATAGCCAAACTTATTTAATAACCCTGCAAAATCACTGCTCTCGGCTCGTATCGAAAATTCCGTTTTATCGCCTGTTGCCAGTTTTGACCAACGACCTTTGGTGATAGCAGCCTGATATACGGGTGAGCTTAATTGGCCTTGCTCGATCACCCATGCATTATTCTCGATACGTGACGCGAGTTTAAAGTTACCTAACGATTTTCCATCAACGGATAAATCCGCAATCTCCATTGTCATTGCGGGCCATAAGGTTGTTTGTTTTGCGCTTGCATTAGCCGACGCTTCTGGCAGTGCTAACGCTAATTTAGTTAAATCAATCTTCAGTCTATTACTGTTCGAAATGACTTCTGGTATCGCTATTGTGCCCACAATTTGCGGACTGTTGATACTTGCCTGCCAGGTGTTATTGCGTTGCTGCGTTGTTAATTTAACGGCTGAAAACTGTTGATCCAAGCCAATTAACTTATCAGTGGCTAACGTTAACTTTGTCACATCCGATAACGCTGAATCGCCTTGTAGTTTGCTT
Source organism: uncultured Gammaproteobacteria bacterium (assembly GCA_905479985.1). Classification (GTDB taxonomy): domain Bacteria; phylum Pseudomonadota; class Gammaproteobacteria; order Nitrosococcales; family Methylophagaceae. The sequence continues at coordinate 91,677 of CAJQOM010000035.1, forward strand.
TGTGCTATCCACGTTAACCAGTTATCGATGTTGAACTCTGGCAATGACGCATCAACAAAGAAAGCATTATTTTGTGAATTCGGTGTCAAGATCAGATTCACCTGATTGTCATAGCTCAAATTGTAATTTGGTTGTTTGGCACTTTGATTAAAAACCGCTTTGATTTTTTTGCTCTGATTGACAGATTTCTCAAACGGCTCAGGCAAGGTTACGGCCATGCCTTTTAAGTCAGACCTCAATGTGACATCTGTGTAAAAGTCACCAATACCGCGTTCTGACACTAATACTTCTAGCTGGTACGGCGTGTTGCCTTTAATAAAGTCTGGCACTTGTTGCGGCCATGTTTGTCGTAGCTGTTGGCTTGAGATCGTCCCATTCGCCATTATCACAGTCGCCTTATTTTTTGGAAATACAGCCACATCGACGGCTTGATTTAAAAACTGGCCTTTGAGGTTATTGGCTGTCACACCATTATTATCGAAGTCAAGGCGACCTCGCACGCGTTTAACAGCCAACTCAGGCATGGTTTTTTTATACAAATGGCTACTCAAGAAACTGACATTGCCCGCGACTATGGTACCATCGGGGTTGGCTAAGGGCACCATTAAGGTCAGATTAATATTGCTTGCGCCTTTAGCTGACACGGCCTTGGCAACAGAACCAAACCGTTCTTTAAGCGGGCTATTTCGTAAAAAATTAAGCGCCTTTTGTGTTGTACCGGCAAGTCCGCCTGTCACGGTTAATATTGGCTCGTCTTCAATCAGTTTTTCGATATCGACATTGACATCTTTAAAGGCAAATCCGGCAATTGTCCCTTGCTGACTTTGGATATTTAAATTATTGCCTTGTCCTGTTACCTTACCTGTAACGTCGAATAGGTCTGGCCAATGATCGGCATAATGTAATTGCGCCCCTTCCACGTCGAGCGCCATATTAAATTCGCCCCGCTTTTTATCTTGTTGGCTTTCATAAGGAAAAGCAGCTAAATCGCCTTTTAAATGAATCTCGCCATGTTTAATTTGACCTGCCAGGAATGCTTTTCTTGCCCATTGTTTGAAATCATGACTTAATATTTTTTCAGGAAAATAAGCTTTCCAGCGAGCAACAGCAACCTTACCCATGGTTAATGCAAGATCACTCACCACTTTGCCTTCGGCATTTTGGGCAATTTCGCCGTTTAACAATAACGTTAAGTCTGCGTTCCGAATATTAAGGTTATTACTTTGTATTCGCCATTGCTGATCTGGCATAAGTTGTAAGGCTACTTTACCCGTTATGGTATCGAAGAAAACCGGATCTTTTAACCAGGTTGCAGGGGAAATTGTTACTTGCTGACTGGCAAGTTCAATATGGGCAGTTTGGTCTGCCATCTCGACGCTGACATTAACATTATCAATACCGGGATAATCTTGCCATGCTGATAATTCACCATCAATCAACTGAAAATCAGCAATACTCAATCCTAACGTTGGTTCATAGCTAAATTGATAGTTTTTCAGATCACCTTTCGGTCTTTGGGCCAAAACTTGTTCAGGTAACGCATCAGATAAACTCGCAATCTCAAGCACGTCTTCAATACGAATGAAATCGCCCTTGCCAACCACTTTTTCACCTTCCTGCGTTAAGGTCAGTGATGATTTAGGCCAAACTGTGTCATTAATATCGATCTGTAATTCATTGACCGCCAAGCTCCAACTTTGTTGATGTTGTTGCCAATCAAACTGGCCCAATAACTGTTCAATTATGACCGGTGGCAGGTGGTCTTTATTTTGTTCATTGGCCAGCTGACCATTCCTTAAGTCTAATGCCAGTTGCACCCTATTTAGCCGCTCGCCAATGCCTTTTCCTTTCAGTGCAGCATCGACACGGCCTTGCTTTATCACCACATTTTGATAGACCAAATCATTCTGCAACGGTGACAGTTGGAGATCATTGACGTCAACCGTCCATTGCCATGTCGTCAATTCGGGCTGCTGTTCATTTAACAACCAGTTGGCAGTAAATTGAACTCGCTCTCCCAATGACGCTGGTAATTTAATATCACCATTGGACTCCCATTTGTTTAATTGATGTTGGATAACAGCATTATCAACATGATAGCGACCGGTTAAGAACGTCTTTTGTTGATCAGTAAAGTCGATGGTAATGGATTTTAAGTGGACGCTATTTAACGCATTCGACCTGACGATTAATTCGGCAAATAATGGCGTCGAATCACTTTGTTGATTTAAACCTTGTAGCGCAATATTCCCAGCACTATCACGTCTGACGCCGATCTTTAAACCCGTTAATGTAATGCCATCTAATCTCAAATCAGCATAGCGAATGCTGTCGTAAAGATCTAAATCAAGGTGCAACTTCTCTAAGGTGAGTAGTTGCGTTGTGTCATCTTCGGCTAAGACTTTCACTGTCGCGAGTTCGAGTTTGGGTGATAAATTGACCCACGTCAGTTTGGCTTGATTAATTTCAACTTGATGACCTAATTTGTCACTCACCCAATCTGCTATCGCATCTTGCTGTTGATTAACCACACCCGACAGCCAATAAAAACCCGCTCCTAGTAGCAAAAGGAACAAAAGCAAAATGAGGTAAAACGGTTTAACCCTACCGCGCTGGTATTGTTGTGTTGTCATACTCATAAAGCAGAGTAAGCCAGAAGTAAAATTAAAGTATCTCTCATCCGTGATGAACCTTACATTAATACAACGTTAAATTGCTCACGACCGTATTGAAACTCAGCTTGAAACGCAATCGGCCGGCTAATAAACTGCTCTAGCTCGGCGACATAGGTTGAGTCTTCATCATTAAGGCGATCGATGACATCTTGTGATGCGAGCACTAGAAACTGGCTGGTTTCGTATTGCTTGGCTTCCCGCAATATTTCGCGAAAAATTTCATAACACACTGTTTCAATACTTTTGGCATAGCCTTTACCGTCACAAGCAGGACAAGGTTCACACAATACATGGCCGAGACTTTCACGACTTCTTTTTCGCGTCATCTCAATCAAACCCAGTTCGGACACAGCACAAATATTATGTCTTGCCCTGTCCGTTAGCATTGCTTTTTCTAATGTCTGTAAAACTTGGTCTCGGTGATCAAGCTCTTCCATATCAATAAAGTCGAGAATGATAATACCGCCCAAGTTACGTACCCGTAATTGTCTTGCAATGGCATTTGCCGCTTCTAAATTGGTTTTAAAAATTGTTTCTTCTAGATTTTTATGGCCCACAAAGCCACCGGTATTCACATCAACTGTTGTCATCGCTTCTGTCTGATCAAAGATCAGGTACCCGCCAGACTTCAATGGCACTTTACGTTCTAAGGCATTTTGAATTTCTTGTTCGACACTGAACAAATCGAATAAGGGTGCGCCTTCCTTATAATGCTCGATTCTTGAGGCACATTCAGGCATAAACCCTTCGGCAAACTTTAACGCTTTGTCATAGGTTTCTTTAGAGTCAATGCGTATTTTCTCTACTTCTGGTGAAAATAAATCTCTTAAAGATCTGAGCGCTAAAGGTAGATCTTCATACAAGGCATTACCCGTTTTTATCGCCGCTTTGCGATCCATCAATTTTGTCCAAAGGCGGTGCAAAAACTGTAAATCTGATGTTAATTCTATCTCTGTGACCCCTTCTGCTGCTGTTCTTAAAATATAACCGCCTGTATCGGCATCATCTAGCTGGGCTATTAGGGCACGCTTAAGTCGATCTCGCTCAAGTTCATCTTCAATTTTTAATGATACACCGACGCCTTGCGTATCCGGCATATACACCAAGTAACGTGACGATATCGATAGCTGTGTCGTTAGTCGCGCCCCTTTGGTCCCCATCGGGTCTTTAATCACTTGGACGATGATTTCTTGCCCTTCTCTTAATAGAGAAGAAATCGGTGGTACTTCTGTTTCTTGTAAATCACCGGTATGACCACCAGGAATCGAAATATCTGAGGCATGTAAAAAAGCGGCTCGGGCCAGACCTATTTCAACAAAAGCTGCCTGCATACCGGGTAATACACGGCACACCTTGCCTTTGTAGATATTGCCGACTAAACCGCGATATTCAGTGCGTTCAATAAACACTTCTTGCAATAAACCATTATTAACGACAACGGCGCGCGTTTCGCTGGGTGTGACATTAATTAAGATTTCACTGCTCATGCAAATGCGTTCCAATGTCGATTAATAATGCAGTTGTTTCTCTTAGCGGTAAGCCCATGATGCCTGAGTAGCTACCTTCTATCTGTTCAATAAAACGGGCAGCGAGGCCTTGAACGGCATAAGCTCCTGCTTTATCTTCGCCTTCGCCAGTTGTAATATACCAATCCAACTCCGCTTCGGATATCGGTGCAAAAGTCACTTTGTTACAGCTCACCTTTGTTAAAACCTGCTTGTCATAAATAACTGAAACAGCGGTCAATACGTCATGTTGGCTATTCGATATGCGTTGTAACATAGACTTTGCATCCATTGCACTTTTTGGCTTTCCTAAGACATCATGTCCGATCACAACAGAGGTATCCGCGCCAATCACCGGACGTCGCTCACCTTGTCCCAATGATTGCCAGCCAGCCTGTGCTTTTGCTGTCGCAATACGTTGGACATAATCTAAGGGTGATTCACCAGCTAATCGGCTTTCATCAACGTCTAGCGTTAACTTATCAAATTCAACCCCTATTTGGGTGAGTAATTCACGCCGCCTAGGCGAACCAGAAGCGAGATAAACTTTTGGTAAATTCATGCGCGATGATAAGGGTGGTTTTGTAACACAGTCCATGCTCTATAGAGCTGCTCCGCTAGCACGATACGGACAATAGGATGTGGCAAGGTTAATGCCGATAATGACCATTTTTGATCAGCCCTTTGACGGCACTTTTGTGATAAACCATCCGGGCCACCAACCATTAATGACACGTCACGGCCATCCGCCAGCCAATGTGCCATTTGTTCCGCCAGTTGCTCAGTGTGCCATGATTTACCCGTCACCTCTAAGGAAACGACATGGTGATTAGTCGGTATCGCGGCTAATATTCGCTCACCTTCTTCTTCCATCCATTGTGCAGCACTACCACTTTTTCCGCGCTTGGCGGGTGTGATTTCTTGTAGACTCAGTTGACACTCCCTCGGCAACCGCTTGGCGTATTCTTGATATCCCTCATTGACCCATCCGGGCATTTTATTGCCGACGGCCAATAAGTTTAATTTCATTCTTCTTCGGCCGAAACCTGTTGGTCAGTTTCATCTGGCACTTGCCAGAGTTTTTCTAAGTTATACGTCGTGCGGGTTTGCGGTGTCATAATATGAACAATCACATCGCCTAAGTCGACCAAAGCCCAATCGCCAACATCATCCCCTTCAACACCTAATGGTTGCTGACCTGCTGCTTTGGCTTGTTGACTCACTTCATTCGCCAACGCTTTAACTTGGCGGGTTGATTTACCGGTCGCAATGATCATCAGATCTGTCACATCGGTCATTTCTGTTACATCAAGTACTTGTATATCTTCTGCTTTAATATCTTCTAGTGCATCAATCACTAGACATTTCAATTCTTTGGCCTGCATTGGGCGCTCCGTTATTGGCTAGTGTCATAGTTTATCACTAACGCTTAATGGGCTTGTGATTTTTGTATTGATGCGACTTGTTCAGGTGCTGGAAACCAGCTGTCGGTTTTGCCTGTTATGTAATACACCGTTAAACCAAGCCATTCACGCCAAGCGGGTTCTAACACTTCTAAATGCTCATACAAATTAAAACCCCATTGTCGAAGTGCCGGTTGGTTACTGCGGTAATCAACTGGATATGCGATAACATTTAGCCCTTGCTGCCGAGCAATGCCCATGGCACGTGGCATATGAAAAGCAGACGTCACTAATAAATAACGGCCTGTTATTTCTGGCAGTAGTGGTCTAGTGAAGAGAAAGTTTTCATTGGTATTGCGCGATTGTGATTCGATAAGAAGACGATCTTTTTCAATGCCGATGGCGGTTAATAATCTTTGTGCAATACTCCCTTCATCACCTTTTCCTTGAAAGCGAAGTAGATTATTGCCACCCGTAAAAATCACCGGTGCCGATGGATAGCGTTTGGCTAATATCGCTGCGCCAATATAACGATCGCCACCGGCGCCAAGTTCAGCGCTATTCCAACTCAAAGATGTTTTAAGTTGTTCTCCACCCCCTAAGACAATAATGCCATCAATCTGTTCAGGCATCACCAGCGGCTTATTAAAACGACTTTCTAATGGATAGATAACGCTATCGCCAAAAGGATAAACGGTGAGTAATAACGTCACTACCACGGTAGAAATCAGTACTTTTTTTGCTGCGGCAATAGCACCTTTAAACAAAAAGAACGTTCCTAAAGCCATAAACAACATAATGAGATTAGTCGGGCTTAAGAGCCCCCAAGCTAGTTTTGAAAGAATAAAAAATAGTTCATCCATCATTTCTAAGACTTGTTATTGATGAGAGTGATTAAAATGCATCATTTAAGCCAAGATCAAGCTGTTGGCTTTGTTGTACTGCTGATACCGGTTGTTCAAATCCACTGACTGACACGCCAACCAGCCGTACAGCCAGCTCTCCGGCTTCTGTCTTGGTTAATAATTCGGGTAGTAATGCATTTATTTTGCCGAGGTCTAAGCCGTTTTCTTCTGTTACAGAGCGCGTCACTTGTTGAAAATTGGCATATTTTATCTTTAATGTCAGGGTTCTAGCGGTGAATTTTAGCCGCTGTAATTGTCCCCATACTTGTTGTGCCAAGTTATCAATATGACCTTTTAATTCGATAATGGAACGAATGTCTTGTTGAAATGTGGTCTCTTTGCCGATTGACTTGCGTTGACGTGTACTTTGTACTGGCCGCTCATCAACTGCGCGTGCAATATGATAAAAATAATGACCCGATTTGCCGAAATTCTCCACTAAGTCGGCTTCAGACCATTGCCGTAAATCATCACCGGTGGCGATGCCGATTGCATGCATTTTGGCTTCTGTTGCAGGCCCAACACCATGGAATTTTGCCACTGCTAAACCTGAGACGAAAGCTAAACCTTGCTCTGGCTTAATCACATAGAGTCCATTGGGTTTGTCCATATCAGAGGCAATTTTGGCTAAAAATTTGTTATAGGACACACCTGCCGATGCTGTTAGATTGGTTTCAGCCAAAATGTCGTGTTTAATCGCTTGGGCAATATAGGTCGCCGATCCATTGAAGTAAACTGATCCTGTGACGTCTAAATAAGCCTCATCTAATGATAAAGGTTCAACTTCGGAGGCATAACGCCAAAAAATGTTCCGTATCTGCTCTGACACTTCACGGTAAACATCAAAACGATGTGGCACAAAAATGGCACTGGGACAAAGTCGATAAGCCGTTGAACAAGGCATCGCTGAATGGATACCAAATTTCCGGGCTTCATAACTACAGGCTGCGACCACGCCTCGCTCATGTGGCTTACCACCAACAATCAGCGGTTTACCTTTATATTTTGGCTGATCACGTTGTTCTACCGACGCGAAAAAGGCATCCATATCCACATGTATGATTTTACGTTGTGGCTTTTGGTGTTCTGTCATGATCTTAAAATAGATTAATAAGTGGATCTAATCTATTGATATAACCCCAGTTGCTCAATAAAGCTAACAACAGGGTCAGGCATCAAAAAGGCTGGGCTTCGTCCTTTTACCAGATCGCGTCTAATCGCTGAGGCAGAAATATTAAGCTGGGTTAAGGTTACGGGCCAAATTTTACCTGCTAACAATGCCGTATCTTCTGGTATCGCCAGATGATCCTGATACCAGCTTGTCATCTCTTCTGGCAACGATAATGGTTGTTCGGGTCTCGCTATGACGATGATATGACTTAAATCTAATAATTGCTGCCATTGATGCCATGTTGATAAGTGACTAAATGCATCAGACCCTAAAATCAAATACAACGGTTGTTCCGGCATTTCTTGTTTTAACGATCTTAATGTATCAACGGTATACGATGGACCGTCACGCTTTAACTCACAATCATCGACGACAAATTGTTGGCTGTTCTTAATCGCCAAATGCAACATCATGACACGCTGTTCTGGTGTTGCTTTTGGCTGTGGCCTATGCGGCGGTCGTGCACTGGGAATCAATCGAATATGATCAAAATCAAACTGCTGTAATAATTCTAACGCTGATCTCAAATGGCCATAATGGATAGGATCAAAGGTACCGCCTAAAATGCCAACCGCTTTTGTCATACCACCTGCTTTATCATACCCATTGCCTTTTCATAATTAGACGCGAACTTGGCCTGTTCCTAAGACAATCCATTTTTGAGATGTCAGGCCATTTAAACCGACAGGTCCTCGCGCATGCAATTTATCAGTCGAAATACCAATCTCAGCACCTAAGCCATATTCAAAGCCATCGGCAAAGCGCGTTGACGCATTCACCATCACCGAGCTTGAATCAACTTCAGCTAAGAAGCGACGTGATGTTGTGTAGTCTTCAGTGACAATTGTTTCAGTATGACCTGAACTGTGCTGATGAATATGATCCATCGCTTGATCAACGCCATCAACAATCCGAATCGATAAAATGGGCGCTAAATATTCGGTATCCCAATCCAGTTCAGTCGCCACATCTATATCTGTCAGAATTGACCGTGTTTTTTCACAGCCACGAAGCTCGACTGATTCAGATTGATAACGCGCGGCTAATCTTGGCAAGATGGTTGCGGCGACACGACTATCAACCAACAATGTTTCCATTGCGTTGCAGACACCGTAGCGATGACATTTGGCATTAAACGCAATCTCTTCTGCCATGTCTAAATCAGCTTTGCTATCAATAAAGACATGGCAAATACCATCTAAATGCTTAATGACCGGCACTCTGGCATCTTTGCTGATGCGCTCAATTAAACCTTTACCACCACGCGGGACAATGACATCAACAAATTCCGGCATTGTGATCAGTTGGCCGACAGCGGCGCGATCAGTTGTTTCGACCACTTGCACGGCTTCTGTGGGTAATCCGGCTTGTTCTAGACCACTTTGGATACACGCGGCAATGGCTTGATTTGAGTGAATAGCTTCAGAACCACCTCGTAAAATAGTGGCATTACCCGACTTTAAACATAGACCCGCGGCATCTGCAGTGACATTCGGCCGAGACTCATAAATAATCCCAATAACACCTAATGGCACACGCATTTGGCCCAATTGAATGCCAGATGGCAAGTAACGCATGTCGCTGATTTCACCGACTGGGTCGGACAAATTAGCGATTTGTTCCAAACCTTCAGCCATCGATTCAATTCGACTGTCGGTTAACGCTAAGCGATCGAGCAATGCGGCTTCTAGGCCTTTCTCTTTACCCGCAGCCAAATCCAACTCATTTTGGGTTTTTAGGGTATCGGATGCAGCTCGGATTTCTCGTGCGATGGTTAATAAAGCATGATTTTTGGTAGCGGTACTGGCACGCGACAACACCCGGCTGGCTTCTCTCGCCTGCTTGCCTAATGTTTGCATATAAAGTTCAATGTCCAATGCCGTTCCCCTGATGTTGGCTATGTAAATTAACGCCTGCCACGTTTAAACACAATATTTCTAATAATGTCCAAGGACATTTTGCCACAGTCCCTTTGGCTGCTTGATCAATTTCTGCCATTTGTTGCAAAAACTGTTGCCACTGGCCCGCTTCGTGTCTTGCCAATACCTCACGCATAACGGGCTTGGCTTTCTCCCAAATGGGCGGTTTTTGTAACTTAAAAACCTGTTCGATATGCGTGCCTTGACTCAACTCAAAAGCCATATCAATCACGCGGTGTAACGACCATGATACCGCAGAAAAAATAGCTAATATATCGTTACCTTCTGCTTTGAGCTGGCTAATCATTCTCGGTATTTTTGCCGCTTGGCCCGTAAAAACGGTATCCATCAACCCAAAAGCCTGAAAACGGGCATTATCCGCCACTGAGGCTAATACGATCTCTTCACTCACTTGGCCGTCAGGACAGAGTAAAGCTAACTTCTCTATTTCTTGTGCTGCGGCAAATAAATTACCCTCTACGCGCTCGGCAATTAAAGCAGCTACTGCGGGACTGACAGTCAGATCCCGTTGTTTTAGACGTTGCGTTATCCAACGTGGCAAATGTGTGATATCAACAGGCCAAACAGGTGTCGTAGCACCGACTTTATCTATTTCGGTAAACCATTTACTTTTTTGCGATCGGTTATCGATCTTGCCACTGATGATCAATAACGTTGTGTCTTGTGGCGGGTTATCAACAAAGCGCCGAAATGCTTCGCCCCCCTCTTTACCCGGTGAGCCAGAAGGCAGGCGCACTTCCAATAGACGTTGGCTATCAAATAATGACATGGTTTGTTCTTGCCACTGAATTTGTGACCAATCAAACCTGCCTTCGACATGCCAAACTTGGCGTTCGTTAGCGCCTAATTGTCTTGCTTGTTGGCGGATTAAGTCTGCACTTTCTTCCACCAGCATTTGTTCATCGCCAAAGACGAGATAAACCGGTAACAGTCCTTTTTGCAATTGTGCTGCTAATTGCTCAGCATTAACACGCATCGCTAATACTTTATTTTATAAAGGATAAACGGCGAAGAATGCTTTGGACCAATTGCTTGTTCAATTGATCACGCAATAGGGTTTCTTCTGATTCGCGGCCCAACACTTCATCTTCATCAAATTGATAATCGCGTTGCGCTTCAACCTGTTGCTCTTCGGCTAAGACATTGCCTTGTGCGTCCAATACCATAAAGCTCAGTTTACTATTCAGCTCATACTCGTTGACCTTCGCACTTGAACCGACAGAAAGAACACGCCTATCAAATTTATTTTCAGTGATTTTTAATACCGCGGCATCAGCAGTTCCAGCATCAACCACCACAATGCCATTACTGACTAAACCGCGTTTTAAATACAGGCCGATATCGCGTTGTAAGCCAACACCTTCGATACGCATTGTTTTTAAACTATCTGATATATCAGCTGCACCGCGTAAATGAAACCCACACCCAACTAGGGTCATGAATAACAAGGCAATAACACTATTTAATGCAACACGTTTCATATAAGACGTTCCTTAATTATCCTGCTACGACGATATTAATTAAGCGGCCCGGTACCACGATGACTTTGCGAATGGCTTTGCCCTCAATAAACTTCTGAGCATTTTCGTCAGCCAGTGCTTGGGCTTCAATACTGTCTTTATCGGCGTCAGCATTCACTTTAATCTTAGCCCTTAGCTTACCATTGACTTGTACCATCAGCTCAACTTTATCTTGTTTTAACGCTGTTTCGTCGATGTTAGGCCAGCTGACATTCACCACCGCTTCATCGTGGCCTAAAGCACGCCATAACGCATCACAAATATGCGGCGTAATTGGCGCTAACATCAATGTCGTCATTTCCAATGCTTCTTGCCTAACAGCTCGACCTTGCTCACTATCATCACTATTTTTAGTGACCGCATTCATTAACTCCATCACCGCGGCGATAGCAGTGTTGAAGGTATGACGGCGACCCAAGTCATCGCTGACTTTAGTTAACGCTTGATAAATTTGGCGACGAAGATCCTTCAAATCATCATTCAAATTGTCTTTGTCTAAAGCAACACAAGATCCCTTTTCGACATGCGCTTGCGTAAAGCGCCATAAACGATTTAAAAAGCGATTTGAGCCTTCAACGGCTTTATCAGACCACTCTAAAGATTGCTCTGGTGGTGCAGCAAACATCGTAAATAGACGTGCAGTATCAGCACCATATTGCTCAATGAGTGCTTGCGGATCGACGGTATTGCCTTTTGATTTTGACATTTTAACGCCGTCTTTCAACACCATGCCTTGCGTCAGCAAGTTTTTAAACGGTTCATCGCCATCGACTAGACCTTCATCACGCATTAATTTATGGAAAAAGCGGGCATACAATAAATGTAAGACTGCATGCTCAATCCCACCAATATATTGATCGACTGGCAACCAATGTTTAGCACGTTCATCTAACATCGCTTCAGTATTATCTGGGCAAGTAAAACGCGCGTAATACCATGATGATTCAAAGAAGGTATCAAAGGTATCGGTTTCACGTTCTGCATCAGCGCCACAATTTGGACAGGCAACTTGATAAAACTCTGGCATTGATTTAATTGGCGAACCAGAACCATCAACAATGACATCTTCTGGTAATCGAACTGGCAAATCAGCTTCTGGTACTGGCACAGCACCACAATCAGGACAATTAATAATTGGGATTGGTGTCCCCCAATAACGCTGACGCGATACGCCCCAATCGCGTAAACGGTAATTAACTTGGCGCTCACCTTTATTACGTTGCTCTAACGCTTTGGCAATCGCATCAAACGAGGCTTGTGAGCTTAGGCCATCAAACTGACCTGAATTCGTTAACTGGCCTTTTTCGGTAAATGCGGCAGCCGAAAGGTCACAGCTTTCTTTTCCTGCTGGCGCTATGACTTGTTTAATCGCCAAACCGTATTTTTGGGCAAACTCGTAATCACGTTGATCATGGGCTGGTACTGACATCACCGCGCCTGTTCCATATCCCATCAGCACAAAGTTCGCAGCCCAAACTGGCACTTGTTCGCCCGTAATAGGATGCGTCGCCATTACGCCTGTCGCAACGCCTTTTTTCTCGGCAGTCTCCATTGCTTCTTCGCTGGTTTCCATCTTGCGACATTCATCAACAAAAGCCTGCAATTCAGGATTAGATTTCGCCGCTTCCAAAGACAGGGGATGTTCAGCAGCCACCGCCAAATACGTCACCCCCATCAAGGTGTCCGGCCGTGTCGTATAAACGGCTAAGTTTGTATCGTTATTCTCAAGATCAAACTCAATTTGCAAGCCTTCAGAACGGCCAATCCAGTTTGCTTGCATGGTTTTGACCTGTTCTGGCCAGCCGTCAAGTTGATCTAAATCTTTCAATAATTGATCAGCATAGTCTGTAATCTTCATAAACCACTGTGGAATATCACGCTTTTCAACCAATGCACCACTGCGCCAACCACGGCCATCAATCACCTGCTCATTGGCCAGCACCGTATTATCAACGGGATCCCAGTTAACGGCCGCCGTCTTTTTATAGACCAAGCCCTTTTCAAATAAACGGGTAAATAACCATTGTTCCCAACGGTAATATTCTGGTGTACAGGTCGCTAACTCACGTTCCCAGTCATAACCCAAACCAAGACGTTGTAACTGACCACGCATATAGTCAATATTGTCGTAAGTCCACGCGGCTGGCGGAACTTTATTTTTAATCGCAGCATTTTCAGCTGGCAAACCAAAGGCATCCCAACCCATAGGTTGTAAGACGTTTTTACCTTGCATACGCTGATAACGAGAAATGACATCACCGATGGTGTAATTCCGTACATGACCCATATGCAACTGACCACTTGGGTAAGGGAACATCGCTAAGCAGTAATATTTTTCTTTGCTGTTATCTTCAACGGCACGAAAGGTATCAGCCTGTTGCCAATATTGCTGAACGTTCGCTTCAATATCAGCTGGGTTATATTCTTGTTGCATGATGTCTTCAATTAGGTAAGCAAAAATTAGCTGACTAGGATACCGCAAGCAGCCGTTTGCTTAAAGGGGAATGGTTTTTCAGTTGCTCCCTTGCTGACACTTTATGGCCGGATATAAGCATAGCCTTGTTCTTGCAATTCCATAATCCGTGCTACGCCAGCATTAACGGTTGTTACGCCATCGAGTAACACCGGCAATAATCCCGTTTTCTGCTTCTGTGCATCCATCGTGTTTTGGCATGCACTAAACCTAATGTCCTGTAGTGCCAGACTTTCTACTCGGCTGGCTACGACACTTTCTGCCGTCAATAAATCAAGGCCAGGGCCATAAGCCACCACTTCAATGATCACATTATCTAGGCCATAGAGCTTCTGTAAGTTCGCAGCATTATTCAGTGCCATTTTTTGGGTGCTTACATCATCTGTGCTGACTTGGATGATCACTTTATGCGGGGTGTCTTGTTCTGCAAGTACAGCCGTAGCCATGAATAATGGTAAGAACAGTAAAGCAACTATCTGTGTTATTTGTTTTCTCATCTATTTCACTATGACATGCATCCAAAAAAGTGGAAAATAAATCTGTCCCCTTTTTGTTTCGATGTACCTTCTTTCGAAGTATCTAAATCAGTGTTTCCTGACTCGTCAATAAAGGCTAATGTTTTTACCAACTTCGATTCCTTCTGAAGTTCAAAATTTAAAGGGACAGTCGACTTAATTCAATAGAAATAAAACAACCTGATTGTCACTTACTTTCAATTTTTTCTTTAAGCCTTGCTAGTTTTTCTTCCATTTTCTGTGTTGCTTCTTTGAAATTTTTTAAATTGTCATAACGGCGCCAAAACTTTCCTGACAATCCCAAAACCATTCCCCAGAGTATGAGATTAACAAACATGTTGAAGTGGCCACTTTGAAAAAGGCCAGCAAGAGAGAAAAGGATAGGAAGAAAGTTAGCTAAAGCAATAAACATCAATACAGCGAACAAAGCTCTAAATGAACTCCTATTCCTTTCTACACTTGAGCGCTTCATTTCGGCTAAATGGTTCTTCTCAAACTCTAAAAACTCGATATCTTGCTTAAGAGTTTTAATTCGATACGCTCTATATGCTTTTGATAGTGCAAGTACAACCACTCCACCCAAAATTCCAATTATTAATGTTTTGATATCTTCCATGACTAAATCTTTAAGTTATAAATTAGTTATTAAAGCTCTATCCAAAAGAAGTCTTTTGCCATAAAGGCTTTTCCCAATCTCATTAAAACCGCTATCCTAATTAAAATCAATCCTCTTAGACAATTGATTTGATTATAAGTTGATCTTTATCCAAGCTCTGCTATTGTTCGCTCAAACCTCTTCTAATCGAGTTTGTTATGCCTACGTCTATTAAACAATTTCAAAGCCGCTTATTTGATTTACACAGTAATAAATTGTTTGAAATCACCGTTATTTTCATTATTGTTTTTTCAGCTTTGGTCACGGGTGTTAAAACCTATGAGATCAATTCGACACTGAATCAGCTCGTCCTCGGCTTGGACACCTTTATTACGCTGTTCTTTTTGTTTGAGGTAACGATTCGATTAATTGCAGAGCCTAGAACCTTGGACTTCTTTAAAAAGGGCTGGAATGTATTTGACTTTGTGATTGTCGTTGCGAGCATGCTACCTATTGAGGGCAGTGACACGGTGTTGTTGGCTCGGTTATTACGCATATTCCGGGTATTACGTTTAATCTCGGTGATTCCTGAACTGCGCGTGCTGATTAATTCTTTACTCAAAGCGCTGCCGCGTATGGGCTATATCGCTTTGTTGATGTTCATTATTTTTTATATTTATGCTGCGATTGGCAGTTTTATGTTTGGCACGATCAATTCCGAACTATGGGGCAATATTTCGATTGCGATGTTGACGTTATTTCGGGTATCGACCTTCGAAGATTGGACCGATGTAATGTATGAAACGATGGAAGTCTATCCCTTAAGTTGGATATTCTATTTAACGTTTATTTTCTTAACGGCTTTTGTGTTTCTGAATATGATGATTGGTGTGGTGTTGGAAGCGATGCAGCGCGAGCAAAATCAGTATGATCGTGAGCGTGACGATAGTGAAGCTGATGAAGTCCACTATATTAAAGCTGAGATGGATCAGCTCAGTGTTAAGTTAGATACGATTGAAACTTTGTTAAGGCAGAAAGACAACAAAACCGCTGATTAAAGTTGTTTCCGTTTTCGGCACGTTAAATAAAAAAGGCGCAAAATAACAAAAGTTATTCTGCGCCTATTTTTTTACTTAGTCTGTCTTCGTTTAAACTTAGGTTTAAACTTGAACGAAACGTAAGTAAGGTTTGATTTCATCAAAGCCTTGTGGGAATTTTGCTGAAGCATCAGCATTGTTAACTGATGGTGGGATGATTACTTTGTTACCTGGCTGCCAATCAGCTGGTGTTGCAATACCGTGCTTGTCACCCGTTTGAAGTGCATCAAGAACGCGTAAAATCTCATCGAAGTTACGGCCAACAGCCATTGGGTAAGTCATTGTTAAGCGAACTTTCATTTCTGGATCCATGATGAAAACAGAACGTACTGTTGCTGTGTTGCTTTCTGACGGGTGAATCATGTCATATAGCGCTGCGATTTTCTTGTCAGCATCAGCAATGATAGGGAATGTAAGTGATGTGTTTTGTGTTTCGTTCACATCAGCAATCCAGCCTAAATGCTCTTCAACAGTATCTGTTGAAAGACCGATTGGCATGCAGTTGCGTGCTTCAAATTCTGGTGCTAGCTTAGCTGTTTTACCCATTTCAGTTGTACAAACAGGTGTGAAATCTGCTGGATGACTGAAGAAAAAGACCCATTTGCCTTTTGCCCAATCATGGAAGTTGATTTCGCCATTTGTTGTTGCAATAGTGAAGTTTGGAGCTGTATCACCGATACGTAATGCCATTGTTGTATTCCTTAAAAGATTAATGTTCGTATATAAAATCAGTTTTCCTTTGCACTAAAAGCAGCATTCTCTTTTATATAGTGCAAACGATAAGTCTAATGCAAAAGTTTAAGTCGTGTGATGGGAATAACCGCTGCTATTAATCGTTATATCCGATTGATATGAGGATCGGAATGGGAGAAAGCGCTTAATCCCTGTGCTGCGGCGGTATGCGATATATCACCCTTATCTGTCATGGCAGATAAGGGTGATAGTGAACTTAGTTTTAATCTGTTAAAAAACTATTGAAGAGCGTATCGGCATCATCCGCCGTTTTGTAACCAACGTAACTTCCTCTGTATTTGAAGACAGCTGTCACGCTCCCTTGCTTTTTAGCGTTGCCTTTTGCTTCTAATTTAAAACAGGCTTTTTCTTCATTAATAATGTCTTTCATATGGTCACCGCTGAAAGTGATCCATTCCTCAGTGGTATACATATCTTCATTAGGCCGTTCAACACAACGGTAACCACAATTCTTCGTACTACCGCCTGGTCGGCCTTTACACTGATGCTCAACTGTCAGCGTAACTTCACTGCCTTTATATTCATCTATCCGCTCTTCTTCATACTGTTTTTTTAACTTATCGACTTCTTGCTCGTAAACTGTCAATTTTTGTATGAATGATAGGTCTGTTCTGTTTTCTATGTCGCTAACTAAACGTGCCCACTTGTCTGCATAAAGTGCTTTGTAGGCATCCAGTGATTTTAAATTTTGTGCTTGTTCTGCTAATGCACCGGTTGATAAACAACTCAAAGCGATCAGTAATGATCCTAACCAATTTTTCATTGTGATGTTTCCGTCTCGATGATTTAAAGGACAATACTGTAACAAATTAATGGCGTTTGTAGTGGCAGTAGTCCAGTGTGTGGTGGCTGAGCGACAATATTGCCGTTACTTTCCAACGGCCATTAAGCCGTCATATTTGCCACGAAGCTGTTCTTCGGTTTCAACATTGTCAGGATCTTTTGGAATACAGTCGACAGGACACACTTCAACGCATTGTGGCTCATCAAAATGGCCGACACATTCCGTACATAAGTCCGGCGCAATTTCATAAATTTCCTCACCTTGCGTAATCGCACTATTCGGACACTCTGGTTCACAGACATCACAGTTAATGCATTCGTCGGTGATAAATAGGGACATGCTTTACTCCAAGACTTCTTTTATGGCGTTGATTTTAACGTTTATTTTGCACAATGGACATGATTAGTTGGCTCATTTGTTCTGGCAGCCACTTTATTGTTAACGCTTTTAAGCTGACCGTTCGGCTAATGCCTTTGCCACACATGGCGCTACAAAAGCCGATACATCACCGCCCAATGCGGCTACTTCGCGCACTAAACTCGATGAAATATAACTAAACTGTTCTGCTGGTGTTAAGAACATCGTTTCAACATTTGGTTCCATATGGCGGTTCATGCCGGCTAATTGAAACTCATGTTCGAAATCAGATACTGCTCGCAGACCGCGAATAATCACTTGTGCTTGTTTTTCTCTCGCGATATCAACCAATAGCCCTTCAAAGCCACACACTTCCACATTCGGTAAATCGGCTAATGTTTGTTTGGCCAAATCAACCCGTGTCGCTAATGAAAAAGCCGGCGTCTTAGTCGGGTTTATCGCCACGGCGACAATCACGTGTTCAAACAACTTGCTGGCTCTGATGACCAGGTCGATATGTCCATTGGTAATAGGATCAAATGTCCCCGGATAAATGGCTGTTGTCTTCACGCTATTGGCTCGTTGTATTTTGAAATAAGCAGTAGTTTACCGCACCTGCTTTTTTTTCTTTCATTAATTGCCATTGTGCAGGCAATGTTGGCATCGCGATCTGTTTTGGGTATTCCACGTAAATCAAGGCATTGTCAGCAACACTATTCGTATTCATTAGTTGCTGTGCAATGTCTGACCAAAAGTCCCCTTGATAAGGCGGATCAATAAAAATAATATCGTATTGCTGTTTATTTTGACTTAGAAAGTCAGTTGCAGCTTGATTATAGATCTGACATTGTTTTGCACTCAATGCTTGGCAATGTGATTCCAACTGGACTGCTGCCTTCGCGTTCATCTCAACCAACGTGACTTTTTCAGCCCCCCGTGAAGCGGCTTCCAAACCCAATGCGCCGGTGCCAGCGTATAAATCTAAACAGTGTGCCGAACCCACATAGGGTTGCAGCCAATTAAAGACGGTTTCACGGATGCGATCAGAGGTGGGCCTCAGCCCCTCCAAGTCTAGTACCGCTAATTTCCGGCCCCGCCAGAGGCCTGCGATAATCCGTAAACTGCCTCCTGCTTTGACTTTATTCTCCTTTATCACCCACCATCACCGTTATCATTTTGTCTGGATGAACACGACGGGCAAAGGCGTCTTTAATCTGTGCCACTGTGACATTGCTGACTTTGCCTTTAAAGGTTTCTAAATAATCTAAAGGTAGGCCATAAAACCCTATCATCGCTAAATAATCAGCAATTTTACTGTTGCTATCAACCCGTAATGCAAAACCACCAGTGATATTTTGCTTGGCAGCGGTTAATTCAGCGTCACTGGGGCCATTGATAATAAAGGCTTGTAACGTTGCTTGCATGACGTCTAAGGCTTGTTGTGCTTGGTCATTACGCGTTTGTAGGCCAAATTGATAAGGCCCTTGCTGATGCATCGGTCTGAAGTAACTATAAGTGCTGTATGACAAACCGCGTTTTTCACGGATTTCATTGCTTAATTGTGAGACTAAGCCACTGCCACCCAAAATATGATTACCAACGTAAAGGGTAAAGTAATCAGGATCATCGCGGCTGATACCGGGCTGTCCCATCATAATATGGGTCTGTTGAGACGGGTGGGCAATATCAATCTGTTTCGCTTGTGTTAATGCTGACACGCTTTTAAGCGGGTTGACCATGTCACCTTGCGGTAATTCGGCCATTAATTGCTCTGCAATGGCTTTCGCTTTGGCTTGGTCTATCGCTCCCACCAACACCACAGTGGCATTACGAGCAACATAATATTGCTTATAAAATTTGTTCAACGTTTTAGTATTGAGCTGGGTGACCACCTCGGTCGTGCCTGCAGGCATACTCGCATAAGGATGATCGCCGTAAAGGTTGCTATAAAAAGCGCGGGATGCCAAGGCACTCGGCGATTGTTTTTCAGCTTGTAATCCTAATAAGACTTGTTTTTGTAGGCGTTCAAAAGCATCTTGTGGAAAATCTGGCTTTGTTAATACTGTTTCCATCATGGTTAAGGCTTTTGATAGTGCGGGCTCGGCCGTTAAGCTGCGTAAACTCACCTGCGCCATATCACGTTGTGATGAATTCCCGAAGTTTGCCCCGATATCTTCAAAAGCAGTGGCAATTTGATCTGCTGATTGGCCACCAGCGCCTTCACTTAACATGGCATTGGTGAGTAAGGCGGTACCCGGCAAATCTTGATCTTGTGCTGAGCCAGCATCAAACACGACTTTAAGATCGAGCATCGGTAACTCAGGTGCTGACACATAGTAAACACGTGCGCCATTACTGGTTTTCCAATGTTCTATTTTTGGCCCAGCATTGGCATTAAATGTGAGTAATAAACCAATGAATCCTAATATTATTCTAGTGACCATGTCGGCCTCCTGCAGTTGCTTGACGACGTGGTTGTCCATCCAACGGTTGTGGCACTAATTCCGCGACCGTTAAGGTTTTATCGATAAAGTATTTTTTGGCAACAGCTTGTACTTGCTCCGCTGTCACTGCTTGAATATTTTTGACATAGTCATCACTCAAACGCCAATCTAACCCCACTGTTTCTAGCATGCCAATCTGCATTGCTTGATAAAAAACACTGTCACGTTCATAAACGGCATTCGCCACCACTTGGGTTTTGATCCGTTCAAGTTCTTGTTGGGTCACCGCTTCGGTTTTCAATGTCTCTAATTGTGTCATTACGGCTTGTTGCAAGTCGGCAATGCTGTGTGCTTTCGTTGGTGTGCCGGCAACTAAAAACAAATCATCTAATCGTGAGAATAAGCCGTAGCCAGCCCCAAGATTGGCGGCCACTTCTTGGCCCCGTACTAAATCACGTGAAAAACGTGCACTGGCACCGCCATCTAAAATGCCGGCTAACATTTCTAATGCATAAGGTTCCCAAGTGATTTCTGCCGTTGTCACCACCGGCACTTTCCAACCCATCATAAGATAAGGTAATTCTGCCGGTGCCTGTACTTGGATTTGGCGTTTGCCCAGTTGAGGGACTTCTACTTGTGGTTTAACGATCTCTGTTACTTCTGGTTTTAAGTCACCAAAATATTTTTTTGCTAGTTGATGTATCGCTTCTGGCTCGACATCACCCACCACCACAATAGTGGCGTTATTCGGCGCATACCATTTTTGATACCAATCACGTAAGTCATCGGCCTCGTAATTATTGATATCGCTCATCCAACCCACAACTGGATGGTGATAAGGGCTATTCATAAAAGCCGCTGCGTTAAAGGCTTCGCGCGTCAGTGATGTTGGGTTATCTTCGGTTCTCATTCGACGCTCTTCCGCGACAACTTCACGTTCTTTTAATAATTCAGCTTCGTCGATGACCAGTTTTCGCATCCGCTCTGCTTCGAGACGGAAACTGACTTCTACTCGATCGGCTTCCATGGTCTGGAAGTAAGCCGTGTAATCCCGGCCTGTAAAGGCATTTTCGCGACCGCCATTGGCCGCAATAATTTTAGAAAACTCGTTTGGCCCTAGGTTTTCAGTCCCCTTGAACATCATATGTTCTAGTTGATGTGAGATACCGGTAATCCCGTTATACTCATAACTTGAGCCAACCTTATACCAAACCTGAGTCACAGCGACAGGCGCACGATGATCGGGTTTAACAATGAGTTTGAGGCCGTTCTCAAATTGATATTCCATTACATCGGCGAGCACTACTGTCGGTGACGCGATGAGTAAACCACACACTAAGGTTATTTTTTTAAGCATCTGCATTTATAGTTCCATGACATGATAAAATGAGCTGTTGCAGTGTAACGACAAGAACACATTATGTTTAGTTTCCTAAGAAAAAAAGATACTCAGGCTGATAATACGTCGCCTGCTGACGAACAAGTCGATGAGTCAAACGATTCATCCGCTAGCGTCACAGCCGATGCGCCTGCAGATGAGAAAAGTAGTCTGTTTGGCCGATTAAAGCAACGGTTAAGCCGTAGTAGTTCAAAATTAACCAGTGGCTTCGCCTCTTTATTCTTAGGCAAGAAAACCATTGATGATGATCTGCTAGAAGAACTGGAAACGCAGTTATTGAGTGCTGATCTCGGCATCGATGCGACTCAAACCTTGATTGATAACCTCACCCAACGCCTTGCTCGTAACCAACTTCAAGATAGTGACATGTTATTTACCGCCTTGCGTGATGACATGGTCGCTTTATTAGCGCCGACGCAGCAGCCTTTGGTGATTGAGCAACAAGACGGTCCTTACGTTATTTTAATGGTTGGCATTAATGGTGTTGGTAAAACAACCACCATTGGTAAATTAGCCAAACAATTCCAAAACGAAGGTAAAAGTGTGATGCTGGCTGCCGGTGATACCTTCCGTGCTGCCGCTGTTGAGCAATTACAAGTTTGGGGCGAGCGGAATGATATTCCGGTGATTGCGCAACAAAGTGGCGCTGATTCTGCCTCGGTTATCTTTGATGGTTTACAAGCCGCGAAAGCAAGAAATATTGATATTCTGATTGCCGATACCGCAGGTCGCTTGCATACCCAAGCAAATTTGATGGAAGAGTTGAAAAAAGTAAAACGAGTGATGGGTAAACTGGACATTGGCGCGCCTCACGAGGTGATGTTGGTATTAGATGCTGGCACAGGACAAAATGCCTTAAATCAAGCGACACAATTCCAACAGATCGTTGATGTCACCGGTATTACACTGACCAAATTAGACGGCACAGCAAAAGGCGGTATTATTTTTGCCATTGCCAAGAAGCTCGGCTTGCCGATTCGTTATATTGGTGTTGGTGAAACAATTGATGATCTGCGTCCTTTCGATGCTGCTGACTTTGTTGATGCCCTATTGGGACGTGAAGATTAATCCATGATTCAGTTTACGGATGTCTATAAACGTTATGCTAATCGGCATGAGGCTTTATCCGGGCTAAGTTTTGAATTACAAAAAGGTGAAATGGCTTTTTTAACCGGCCATTCTGGTGCTGGGAAAAGCACTTTACTAAAATTAATTGCCTTGATTGAACGTAGTACCCATGGCCAAGTTTTCGTTAATGACCAAAACTTAAGTCGCCTTAGCAAGAGTATGATTCCCTATTATCGCCGCCAAATTGGCTTGGTTTTTCAAGATCATAATCTACTGCATGATCGTACTGTCTTTGACAATGTGGCTTTGCCTTTGGTGATAGAAGGCGAAAACCACCGTGAAATTGGCCGCCGCGTACGGGCTTCTTTAGATAAAGTGGGTTTACTGAGTAAAGAACGGCAGTTGCCGATTGCCCTCTCCGGCGGTGAACAACAGCGCGTCGGTATTGCACGTGCTGTGGTCAGTCGTCCGCCGATCTTATTAGCCGATGAACCGACGGGTAATCTTGATCCCGATTTATCACGCGATATCATGCAGTTATTTGAGCAATTTAATCAGGTCGGCGTCACCGTTTTCATTGCCACCCATGATTTAGAGCTGGTGAAGGCCATGCCTTATCGCCACATTGCACTTGAAGGTGGCCGCTTAGCACCGGGCCAAACTCAACCATGAAAAAGCGGTTTTCTCTTAATGTGAAAAGCTATTTGTTACGTCACTTGCAGGTGATGTTATTTAGTTTAGGTCGACTTTGGCGCCAACCTTTTTCCAGTTTAATGACCGTGGCGGTCATTGGCTTTGCTTTGGCATTGCCTGCCGGTTTATTTGTGCTATTACAAAACGTGAATCATGTCAGCGGTGAATGGGATGATGCGAGTCAAATCAGTTTATTTCTAGAACAAGATCTTTCCGAAAAACAAATTCAACGATTACAAAAGAAGATAGTAACTTGGCCTAATGTCGGCGATGTTAATTATCAAACAGCAGCACAGTCTTTAGATGAATTTCGTACTTTATCTGGGTTGGGTAGTTTATTAGATAGTTTGCCGGATAACCCGCTTCCCGCCGTTATAACGCTTTTTCCTGCTGAAAATAATTTACCTGATGATGTTATTCAATCTCTATTACATGATTTATCTGCATTACCTGAAGTTGCCCAAGCCCAGTTAGACATGGCGTGGTTACAACGTTTGCGTAGCATTAATAAATTGCTTGAGCGCGGGATTAGTTTATTAGGCTTATTGCTTTCTTTGAGCGTATTACTGGTGATTGGTAATACCATTCGACTGTCCATTTTAAACCGCCAATCAGAAATTAAAGTCATGAAGCTCGTCGGCGCGACTGATCGCTTTATTAGGCGACCTTTTCTCTACACCGGATTTTGGTATGGCTTTATTGGCGGTTTATTCGCTTGGGGCACATTATTATTGGTCTTAAGCTTGTTAAGCCAACCTATTCAAAATCTTGCTAGCCTTTATGGCAGCGAATTTAGCTTGCAGTGGTTTGCTGGTCTCTTGTTCTTTTATTTACCATTGGTCGGTATCTTCCTCGGTATTTTCGGTGCTTGGTTAGCTGTAGGCCGTCATTTATATGCTATTGAGCCCAATTAAAGCTACTTTTCCCTTGAAATTTGGAACTTTACACCCACTTTTATGTTCTTAGGATGTAGTTTAAGGCGATAACTTCATGTTATTATTCGGGGAATAATTTTTAGGAAGGTCACTAATGACAACAGCTGCACCATCATTTGAACTTGCTTTAGCACCCATCGGCAGTATTGATTCGTATACGAGTCTTGTCCATAATATTCCGATTTTAACGGCTGAAGAAGAATACGATTTAGCAACACGTCTCCAGCAAGATGGCGACCGTGAAGCTGCACAGCGTCTTGTCCTGTCACATTTACGCTTTGTGTCTCGTATTGCCAGAGGTTATAGCGGCTATGGTTTACCTGTCTCAGACTTGATGCAAGAAGGTAATATCGGCTTGATGAAGGCTGTAAAACGCTTCGACCCTACTAAAGGTGTTCGTTTGGTTTCCTTCGCTGTTCATTGGATTCGTGCTGAAATTCATGAATATGTTATTAAAAACTGGCGCATCGTAAAAATTGCGACCACTAAAGCACAACGTAAATTGTTTTTTAACCTACGTAGCGCTAAAAAACGCTTAGGTTGGTTAAACCAAGCTGAAGTGGAAGCCGTAGCAGAAGATCTTGGCGTAACGCCGGATAATGTGATGGATATGGAACGTCGCTTAGCACAACCTGATGCCTCGTTTGATTTACCCGTTAATGCCGATGATGATGATAATACGTTTTCACCCGCTGCTTATTTAACTGGGCCTGAATACTCAGATCCTTCTTTGCAGCTAGAGCAACTTGACCAGAAAAATTATCAAGAACAAAAATTAAGTAATGCTTTATCGACACTCGATGAACGCAGCCAAGATATTTTACGTCAACGTTGGTTAAATGAAGAAGGTAAAGTGACATTACACACGTTGGCGGATCATTACCAAGTGTCTGCTGAACGCATTCGTCAGATTGAAAATAACGCACTTAAAAAATTAAAGAACTTAATGATCTAAAGCTTTGTTTTCAGATCACTTTCGTTAAATAAGAAGCCTGCTTAATGCAGGCTTTTTTTATGATATTGTTTATGTTTTATCGTTCTAACAGCTCTGGCTTTCTGACCGTTCCCGGTACCTTAGCGACAGTTAGAATCAAGCGGCAACTGCCGACCCAAAGCGGACATTGATTAATTCGTAAAAGGTTGGGAATATAGCCTTTCCAACACATTAGAGAACCTAACTTTTAGATATAAAAAAACCGCGCTGATAAAAATCACCGCGGTTTTTTGTTAGGCTTATTTAACTTTAAATTGAGATGCTAAAGTTTGTAGTTCTTTAGACATGGATAATAAATGCTCACTGGCTTCAGAGGTCTGCTTAGTACCCTCTTGTGTTTTATCTGTTAGTGAACTAATTCTGACAACGCTCTGATTAACTTCTTCAGCGACAGCACACTGTTCTTGAGAAGCTGAGGCGATCATTGCATTCATATTATCGATATCGGCGACTTTAGATTCAATATTAGCTAAAGCTTGGCCAGCAGAAACTGCTTTCTCTAAACCGGCATTAGCCATATTACAACCCTCATCCATGACTTTCACGGCCTCTTTTGAGCGGGCTTGTAGTTGGTCGATAATATCCTTTATTTCTTGTGTGGCACCTTGAGTTCGAGCAGCTAAAGTGCGGACTTCATCGGCAACAACAGCAAACCCGCGGCCTTGTTCTCCAGCTCTCGCTGCTTCGATTGCTGCGTTGAGTGCAAGTAGATTCGTTTGCTCAGCAATGCCTTGTATCACAGCTAGCACGGAACCAATGCTTTCACTGTCTTCGTCTAGGCTATTGATGACACCAGAGGCCGACGTTAAGCTATCAGCCAACTCAGTAATTGTCGAAACAGCTTCATCAACAATTCTCGTACCAGCCTTAGTATCTTGGTCAGCAATCTTTGTGGCTTCAGCACCCTGTTTAGCTGTGCTCGCAACTTCGCCAGATGAGGCTGCTAGTTCAGTAATTGCCGTTGCAACTTGGCCAGACTCTGAACTTTGTATCGACATATTGCTATCTGAATCGTAAGAAAGTGCTTTGACTTGCTCAGTTGAAGTAGTAATTTCATTCGTTAAAGCAGTGAAGGTTATTAGAACCTCAGAAAATTTTTCTAACATCACATTGATGCCCAAAGCTATTTCCTTAGCTAATGTACTGTTACCCGGAGGAGTTAACCGCTGGGTTAAATCAACATTATGAGCTTCGATATCTTTAGCAATATATTGTAAGGAGGCTGTTACATATTGAAGCGGTGTTACAAAAGTAGAAGCATATCTGAAGCCAATATATGCGGTTAATGAACCAATAATGGCTAAAGCCGCAAGGGACCAGAACAAAATACTACTGACTAAATTTGTGACGGGTGAAAAGGCTTCTTCGCGATCATTTTCACTAATAATGACCCAGTTCAAACCATCGATTTTCAAGGGGGAATAAGATGATAGAACTTGGTGGTGACGATAGTTTTCAGAAGTGTCGTGACCTGTTTCACCAGATAAAGCTGATTTCGCAGCATGGGTATTTACTTTTTGTAAACCAATAGACGTTTCTTTTTGATTAATAAGTTCAATGGTTTCAGCTGACATGTTGGTGTCTTTGAGTACTTCTAAATAGTGTGTTTTATCCTCAATCAAAAAGCGGCTCATACTTCTCATGGTAAGGTCATCTGCAACCAAGTATGTCTCACCAAACTTTCCCATACCTGCATCAGCCCAACGGTTAGAATAAGTCATAATTGAGTTGATGCGATCAACGGGCATTTGCATAATCAACACCCCTACTTTTTTCTGGCCATCATAGATAGGCGAGGAAATAAAGGAAGCAGGATCCATATAAGAGGGTGCATAAGGAGCGAAATCAGTTAAATGAACAGAATCCACTTCATTAGAAGCATTGGCTTTTCGGAACGCTTCACCAATGCCACTATCGGCGTATGGGCCTGTTTTTAGAGAGGTCGTATAATCAAGCTCTTTGAATACGGAATAGATGATATCGCCACTATCAACATCAACTAAAAAGATATCGTAAAAAGCAAACTCATTTAAATATTTACGGAAATGGGGATGGTATTTACGATGCAGTGCACTATAGCTCGAGCCATCAGCAACAGCCATTAAACTATCTTTTTCACCAAGGGCTTCAGCGTTGTTAGAAATATAGGCATATTGCAAGGCAATCGAGTCATTGTCGAGTTGCGAAATAGTGCCTGATACATCGAAGTTCTGGTTCATGTTTCTAGATGTATAACGTTCACCAAACTCACAAGTATAAAAGTTGTTCAGGCTTTGTTTCTCTCGCGAACCAACTAGTGCCAGGGTCTCTTCTCGGTAACGCTTAAAGGCGGTGTTAAGCCCCTTCATCGCATCGATGACCATGGTGTCATCAGAAAAAGTTTTAGCTTGAGCTGACAATTGAACAAAATAAGATTCAATTTCAGCTTTTTTACTTTCGCGTAAGGATGATAACTGCTCGATGACTTGTTGCTCGACAATCTTTTCACCTTCCTGGCTCGAAATCCAAGCGATAAGGAGAGTAAGAAGTAATGCTGGAATAATGCCAAATATTAAAAAAATGCGTGAGAGTTGTTTTTTCACTTTATAGCCTTTATGTAGGGCGTGAGTCCTTTCACGGCGATTTTTATTATTTATCGGAATGTGTAACCGAATTTATATGCCATTGGCTTAAATCTACGTATCGGCAATATGAATGAAAACTGTAGCGTTCTCCGTCACAAAAAGAAGTGTTTATGAGCAAAGGAAAACATTATACCCAAGAGTTTAAGGTTGAAGCCATCAAGCAAATAACAGATCGTGGATATTCAGTACTGGTTGATATGACTCATAACAAGACGCTGTTGTCGCCGCTATCGCGGTTGGGACAACCAACAGTTACTTTTTTGATTAAGGTTCTTAATAATTTTGATAAAGTTTTCCTAGAGATTCTCTCTAAGTTTAAGTGAATATGATTTTTGTCTGAGTATTTGTGTTTCAACTGGGTTGTTGTTTATCTTCTTATCTTGTCTTTTGATCTTACTTCTCATCTTTTCACTATTATCTAAACTTCCAAGGTTTGACTCTTAACTACTGTTTTAAATATATACCGTGTAGCCCATTATGATTTATTCTCATAATTTTTTCTTCCTATTTTGGAATTCAATCATTTTGAATTTTAAGAACAGTAACAATGACGGATGCTACGTCGTTATGTATATTTTTCTTTATTTTGAAGTTGTTTAGTTCCTTACGGAAACGCCGTAAAAACCATAAATATAATATAATCTACTCGTAATCTATCAATTATCAATTTATCTAGAGTTAAAACGAAACCCTAAACAATCGGTCTGAAGAAACCAATAAAGCGATTGGTTGCAAGATGTGCGTATTAGAAGGAGTTTTACAATTTATAATTTATATGCATATTTTTCTATCTATCTATCTAATTTTCTGAAATCAATTTATTTACCTTTGCATCTTTCTGTTTTTACACTTAGCGTCAGCATATATAAATATCTTTCTATATTTATATATATATTGTCTTATCTATCTAACTTTCTATCTATCTTACTTATCTTGCTATTGATTTATTTATCCATACATCTAAACGAACCGCAATCAATCAGTCTGAGGAAGCTATTAAAGCGAAAAAGATGTAAAGAAATCTCTCAACTTAAAATGTATAATCCGAACTTATGATTAAACAAGTCATATGACATAAACGTTATACTTTTTATATTACTTATAAAGGCATATTATTTTGTATAAAGTTCACGTCATATGTTTTTTTTTTACAAGTTTGGGTTAAACATTTTTACTCAAGAGATTTCTTCAGGTCTTTTGCTATGAGATGTGAATTGTGAGTATTTATGATTATTTATGAAATCTTTTCCCAAGTCTCTGTTTAACACGAAAGATTTTAATACTTTTATAGATAGTGATCTTTTTATCTATTTACAATCTATATATATACATATATCTGATATTTTAACAATCAATCTATTTATTTATATTTCTGTCTATCTATATATACATCTGATATTCTAACAATCAATCTATTTATCTATATTTCTGTCTATATATATGTCTGATATTCTAACAATCAATCCATTTATCTATATTTCTGTCTATCTAAGGTTTCCGAAGCTCTATCTATCTAAATATATATCTGATATTCTAACAATCAATCTATTTATCTATATTTCTGTCTATCTACCTATATATATATGTCTGATATTCTAACAATCAATCCATTTATCTATATTTCTGTCTATCTAAGGTTTC
>CAJQOM010000036.1 GCA_905479985.1 uncultured Gammaproteobacteria bacterium
GAGCCGATTAAAAATCCTAATGAAGGTAATTATATTTTTTCTAAGGACGATGTCCTTAAGGCGATTGATAATGAATATCGAACAGATAGAAAAAAAGTACTCGGGGATCTTTATAAAGAAGATAACTTTAAATATTATGCCGTAATCGATCAAAATATTTTTGAATCATTAAATAAATTACGTGAAACGTTTGGTAATTTTAATGAAGTTATTGATTTATGTATCAGGCGATTAAAGTTATTTAGCTTAGCCTCTCCAAAGGTTATAACTCTGCCGCCAATATTATTAAGTGGCGAGCCAGGAGTAGGAAAAACACGGTTCTTGAAAGAGCTCGCTAAAATATTAGGTACGGGTTTCTATTTTCTAGATTTCTCAACTGTCTCATCAGGGTTTATTTTAAATGGCGGTGCAAGCAGTTGGACTGATAGCAAACTTGGATTCCTTAGTGAGAAATTGAGAGCGAGTAAGTATGCAAACCCAATTATTTTGTTAGATGAAATAGACAAAGTTGCAGGTGACCACCGTTATGATCCTCTGGCATGTTTATACTCATTACTAGAAACTCATAGTGCTGAGAATTTTAGGGACGAATATCTAGAAATAGAAATGAATATGAGTAAAATAATCTGGTTTGCAACAGCCAATTATCCGGAAAAAATAGCGGCCCCTATTCGGTCACGAATGACGGAAATTCATATTGAGCCGCCAACAAAAGAACACTCACGAAATATAGTTAAAGCTATCTATAAAGAATTATTAGATGCCCACTCATGGGGTGAATATTTCTCTACGCGATTAGCCTCTAACATTATCGAAAGACTTGTAATGTTGCCGCCAAGGTTAATGAAAAAGGAGATTGAGCAAACATTAGCTAATGCAGCTGATAGACCGAAAAGTAAACGAGGTAAAATTAAAATTCAACTCACTGATTTAAGTGAGGTAGTTAGCACGAAAACACGAACTCGAGGAATGGGCTTTTTAGCAGATATTTAAGCCATTATAAGGAGGCTATATGATGGTTACGTATTATAGTAAAAAGCTATCAATGACTAAAATTAGTTAACGAAATAAGGTCTAAGATGACTCTAAAAATGAAGACAGCTTACCCACATACTTCCCCTTCAACAAAATGATGCATTAACGTAGTGAAAATGGAGCAACTTTTTGTTGCATTAACACCCTTAAAAAAAGGGAAGTATGTGGGGGGTATGTAGTATCGAAGCGAAAGCGAAGAGTGCGGAGTGCCCCTTGAAGTCATCTTCATTTTTTTAGTTAACTTTTGCCCTAAAATAGAGATAGCTATTAACTTTAAGTTAGCTTTTTAAGAAGGTGCCATCACAATACATAGTGTCTACTTTATTATTTCAAGCTTACTAAGGATACTGCATGCGTTCGCTAAGACATACTTAGTTAGCAGTCTCATCATAAAATTAGCATCTGTTAGCTAAGCAAGCCAGCGGTTTGGTACCCGTTGGCTTTACTGATTATTGATGTTACCTTTTCAATCAATTGAACAAAAACTAATGTCAGCATTTAGCAACAAGAATGAATGCAGTCGCACGACGTCTCAACGAGCCCCCCAGAAAAGTGCTAAATTTTGAAATACCAGCTGAACGATTTACTATATGTGTTGCGTCGGCCGGTTGAATTCACAGCCAACAACGGTCATTCGTTTAACCGACTAATGCTTTAGCATTAACTAGAAAACTCGTTAGATGTATTTTTTGCTCTAAAAGAATAACTAGATGGCTCAAGTTTAAATAATGCATCCGATATTTTCAAATCATGTATGTCATATTTTTTATGACCAAGACTTGTACGCATAATTTGAGTAAGGTGCTTATAAGCTAATATTTCTTGTTCCCTCTCTAGCGTTGCCCCCTGTTGCCAAAAATGGAGGAGAGCTTTAACAACTTCTGGGTGACCACTAGTAATAATCCTACTATTAGCATCATTTAGAGAGCCTAAATCTACATTTTCATTTGTTGTGTCTCCGAGTCTTCTTGAAACGGCTAACCTTGAAGCAGCGGCAATAAAGTCTGAATAAGATTCCACTTGAAACTTTGAAAGATCATTTTTCTTCATCCTTGATGTTGCTAAGTAATGTGCTATGAAGGCTGAGATAAAGGCTGCGATAACCGAGCATCCAAGTGTAATTAATTCTGTCATAGTCCCCTCTTTCAGAAAATAGTAGGTTTAACGGATCTTATTGCCAATCAAACATTTTTAAAGTGATTAATAGAACTCCATTTTTATCACTAACAGTAAACCCATTCTTCTCATACCAAGGAATCAATACTTTGGGATCGCCATGAATATTGCCGACAATTTCAACAACACCTTTAGAGTTACATCTGGATATAACTTCGTTTAATAAACGAGTTACATACCCTTGCCTTCTATAACGAATTTTCTTTTTATAGAGCTTTAAAAGTGGATAAGGGTGAAACTCACTATCATTGATGGTTATGTCTGCTAGTTGGGCTTTTCTATCATCGTTAAATATAACATGTGCACGACCGAACGTTAATTCACCATCACTCAGAATCAACGTAAAACCACAATCATAATTTATTTCTTCAATTTCAATTGTCATTTCAGTCATATTTATTTTACCTATGACCTCATAGGATTTCTGAGTGTCTTAATCGTGCTGTGAATTCAACCGGTCGACGCAACACAAGCATTAAATCTTTGTACCGGTGTTTCATATTCTAGTGTCTTTCTGGGTCTTTCATTGAGTTGGCGAGCAACGGCACTTAGTTTACTTTGGGTATGAATCGATAGATCAGTT
>CAJQOM010000037.1 GCA_905479985.1 uncultured Gammaproteobacteria bacterium
CAAATCAAAGCACTTCGAAAACAGTTCTGGCAGCAAGTTAAAGTCACCGGCGTTGATAAAGATTTAAATCAGACGCTAGAAAGAGCGGGGCGTATTGCAGACTTTATCGAATTAGCTGAATTAATGTGCATCGATGCCTTAACGCGCGAAGAATCCTGTGGTTGTCATGCGCGAGCGGAGCATATTAGCGAGGATGGTGAGGCACAGCGGCACGATGAAGATTTTTCTTATGTAGCAGCTTGGCAATACAGCGGTAAGATCAGCATGCCAGTATTGTATAAAGAAGAGCTGCACTTCGAGTTTGTAAGACCTAATACAAGAAATTACCGATGATTTTCACCTTACATATCTGGCGACAAAAAAATGCCATCGCGCAAGGCTATTTTGAGCAACATCAAATCGATGTCAGCGAAAGTACTTCATTTTTAGAAATGATGGATGCGTTAAACGAGCAATTAATTGGTAATGGCCATGATGCCATTGCTTTTGATTTTGATTGTCGCGAAGGTATTTGTGGATCGTGTAGCTTGGTGATCAATGGTGCACCGCACGGTAAGCACCGTGCAACGACCACTTGCCAAGCCTATATGCGTGATTATGCCGATGAAGCTGAACTGTGGATTGAACCGTGGCGGGCAACAGCCTTTCCTATTGTGAAAGATCTGATCGTCGATAGAGCAGCATTCGATAAGATCATTCAAGCCGGTGGTTATATTGCAACGCGAACTGGTTCTGCTAGTGAAGCGAATACGATTGCCATTGCTAAAGAGACTGCGGACGATGCCTTCGATGCGGCAACCTGTATTGGCTGCGGCGCCTGTGTTGCCGTTTGCCCCAATGCGTCAGCGACCTTATTTGTGGCCGCTAAAGTAAGTCATTTATCTAGCTTGCCACAAGGTGAAGTTGACTCACAGCGTGCGAAAAAGATGTTAACCGAAATGGATAGCCAAGGTTTCGGTACTTGCAGTAATTACCGTGAATGTGAACGCGCTTGTCCAAAAGAAATCAGCGTGTCCAACATCACTAAAATGAACAAACTGCTCTACCAACACGATTAGTAGGCCCGTGATCGCCCGCTGAATAATTAATGTTTGTTGTGTCATCCAAGCTAGCTAATATTTCTTATAACGCACCAACCTGTTTTCATTGAGCACTTTAAAGGTGCGAAAGTGATGGTTAACTATACTAAAAATAGTGCGTAAAAAATAAAATAACAATTAAATTCAATGCCTTATTCATTAGGCATGATGTGTGCAATGCCTCATTACATATAGTAATTTGCAATGAGGCATGCATGAGTAAGAAACAAACATTGGTGGTGATTGGTAATGGCATGGTGGGCCAATACTTCTTAGCGACGTTGATGGCAAGTGAGTCTAAGGGCGATTATCACGTCGTGACGTTTTGTGAAGAGCCGGTTCCTGCTTATGACCGTGTACATTTGAGTGAATATTTTGCGGGTAAATCGGCTGCTGATTTATCGTTAGTGGAAGCTGGGTTTTTCGACGCCAATCATATCATGATTCATCTGGGCGATAGGGCAGTCTCTATCGACCGAGTGAATAAAACGGTGTGGTCTGAGAAAGACGTTGAGGTTCCTTACGACAAACTAGTTTTAGCGACCGGCTCTAAAGCTTTTATTCCGCCCATTCCTGGACATGATCGCGAGAACTGTATTCCTTATCGAACGATTGCCGATTTGGATGATATGTTAGCTGCGGCGAAGACGGCCAAAGTGGGTGCGGTTGTTGGTGGTGGTTTATTAGGTTTGGAAGCGGCCAAAGCGTTGCAAGACTTGAATTTAGATACCCATGTCGTGCAATTTGGGCCGCGATTAATGTCAGCACAGTTAGATGATGGCGGTGCCGGCATGCTTAAGCAAAAAATCGAAGATTTGGGTGTGTCTGTCCATACCAATAAAAATACCATTGAGATTGTCGATGGTGAGTCATGCCAACATAAGATGATGTTTGCCGATGGCAGCGAGTTAGAAGCCGATATGATTTTATATTCTGCGGGTATTCGGCCTAGAGATGAAATCGCTGCAAGCTGCGGCTTGAAAATTGCTGATCGTGGTGGGATTACCATTGATAATCACTGCCTGACTTCTGATCCCGATATTTATGCTATTGGTGAGTGTGCCTCATGGCAGGATCAAACCTTTGGCCTGGTGGCGCCGGGTTATGCGATGGCGAGAACAGCGATTGATCATTTGGCGGGTCGCGAACAACGGTTTACCGGCGCTGATATGAGCACTAAGTTAAAACTCAATGGGGTCGATGTGGCCAGTATTGGTGATGCCCATGCCACAACGCCTGGTGCTTTGGTGTATACCTACCAAAATGGGGTTGATGGCGTGTATAAACGCATTGTGGTGGGCCAAGATAATAAGCTTTTGCTCGGTGCTGTGTTAGTCGGCGATGCATCAGCTTACCCGACCTTATCGCAATATTATTCAAATGGGATTAATTTGCCCGAACATCCCGATTCATTGATTCTGCCTTCACGGTCTGGGGAGTCGGTTGGCCTAGGACCAGATGCCTTACCAACAGCGGCACAAATTTGTTCGTGTTATGACGTCTCAAAAGGGGATATTTGTTCAGCGATAGCAGGTGGCTGTACAACGTTGGGTGCGTTGAAATCTCAAACACAGGCGGGAACAGGGTGTGGCGGTTGTGCGGCGTTATTAAAGTCGGTATTGGACTGTGAGCTAGAAAAAGCAGGCATCGAGGTCAACACTGATATTTGTGAACATTTCCGGTATACCCGCCAAGATCTTTATAACCTGATTATGGTGGGGGAGATCAAAACGTTTAATACGCTGATTGAACAGCATGGTTCAGGCAAAGGCTGCGAAATTTGTAAACAAGCAGTGGGTTCAATCTTAGCGTCCTACTGGAATGAGTATGTATTAAAAGAGGATCATTTAGGTTTACAAGATACTAACGATACTTTTTTAGCCAATATGCAAAAAGATGGTACCTATTCTGTTGTGCCAAGAATGGCTGGCGGCGAAGTCACGCCCGATATGCTGATTGTATTAGGTCAGGTGGCTAAAAAGTACGGCCTTTATACCAAGGTCACAGGCGGTCAGCGTGTTGATTTATTTGGTGCTCGAGTTGATCAATTGCCATTGATTTGGAAAGAGTTGATCGACGTTGGTTTTGAAAGCGGTCATGCCTATGGTAAATCGCTGAGAACGGTTAAATCCTGTGTTGGTAGTAGTTGGTGCCGTTATGGCGTCGACGATAGTGTTGGTCTCGCGATTGAATTGGAAAATCGTTATAAAGGGCTGAGATCACCCCATAAAATTAAGTTTGCTGTTTCGGGTTGTACCCGTGAATGTGCTGAAGCACAAAGTAAAGACATTGGCATCATCGCGGTTGAAGGTGGCTGGAATCTTTATGTTTGTGGCAATGGCGGTATGAGACCACGCCATGGTGATTTATTTGCCACTAACCTTGATAAAGCAACGTTAATTAACTACATCGATCGGGTCTTAACTTTTTATGTCCGTACTGCTGATCGATTACAGCGTACTTCTGTTTGGATGGACAATATGGAGGGCGGATTGGATTATCTGAAATCGGTGATTATTGATGACAAATTAGACATCGTTCAGCAGCTGGAAGATCAGATGCAACGTGTGACAGACAGCTATCAATGTGAGTGGAAAACAACGATTGAAGATGAGTCTAAGTTGAAACGTTTCCGTACTTTTGTTAACAGTGACAAGCACGATGAAAACATTATTTTTGTTGAGGAGCGTGGTCAGGTTAGGCCTGCAAGTCAAGAAGAGCGTGCTGATTTGAAACTTGCGGGGACAGCATAATGAGCTGGGTTGATGTGTGCAGTATCGATGACTTACAGCCGAACTCTGGGGTCTGTGCCTTAGTTAATAATCAGCAAGTGGCGATCTTTTATATGCCAAAAGAACAAGCGATTTATGCGATTGATAATTACGATCCTTTTGGTGATGTCCATGTGTTATCGCGTGGTGTGATTGGCGATATTCAAGGGCGTCCGATGGTGGCGTCACCACTGTATAAACAACATTTTGATTTAGAGACTGGTCAGTGCTTTGAAGATGACACTGTCAAAGTCCCTGTTTATGGTGTTCAAATTAACGTTGGCCGAGTTGAAGTCACATTAGACGGAGCTGCACAATGAGCCTGGATTATTATATTGCCGATGTCTTTACCAAAACACTGTTTGCGGGTGCTCAAATCGCTGTCTTTCCGCATGCTGATACATTGAGCGACGAGCAAATGCAGTTGATCGCACGTGAAATGAATTTATCTGAAACGGTCTTTGTGACCAATCCTGATAACCGGACGACCGATAGGACAATGCGGATTTTCTCGCCCTTGGCTGAAATTGATTTTGCTGGCCATCCCATTATTGCGACGGCTTTTGTGTTGGCAAAATGTGGTGATATTAGTGTTACTGAGCCGAATACGCACTTACGGTTTAAGCAAAACAGGGGTGATTTTGACGTCAATGTCTCTGCTAGTGCCGGAGAGGTTACATTGGTCCAGTTTTCTCAAAAAGTATCATCGGTGATTGACCGGTTTACCCCTTCGGATAACGAGTTGGCTGAGTTTCTATCACTTGAAAGCAATGCCTTAGATCATAAGCAATACAGCACACGTCTGGTGTCATGCGGCTTTCCTTATCTGATTGTGCCAGTTTGGAATTATGACTCGGTCAGACAAGCCAAGTTTAATTTTTCCGCGTGGAGCCAATCGGCAGCACCCCAAACAGCAGCACAAGAGATCTTATTGTTTTCACCTAAAACACCCTTTCAAGATGCTAATTTTAATGCACGATTATTAGGCCCGAATATTGGCCCATTAGAAGATCCACCGGTGGGTAGTGCGATGACTGCTTTTGCTAGTTATCTGTGTTCATTTGATTTCACTCAACTAGGTACATACACCTTTTCTGTTGATCGAGGTGATGCCGTGAATAGACGTAGTGTGATTAATATTGAGATGGATCATAAACGCCAATCAGAGCTAACACTGCGGATTGGTGGTGAAGCGGTGTTAGTGGCGCAAGGCATGATGGTTATTTGATAGCCGCGAAAATTATGAAAGAAAAATTAGTTCTTATTGGTAATGGCATGGCGGGCATGCGTACCATTGAAGAGTTGTTAAAACTCGCGCCTGACAAATATGACATTACTGTTTTTGGCGCTGAGCCACATGGTAATTACAATCGCATCATGTTGTCGCCTGTGTTGGCAGGCGATAAAACGATTGATGAGATTATCACTCATGATGTGCAGTGGTATCAGG
Organism: uncultured Gammaproteobacteria bacterium; assembly: GCA_905479985.1. Taxonomy (GTDB): domain Bacteria; phylum Pseudomonadota; class Gammaproteobacteria; order Nitrosococcales; family Methylophagaceae. The sequence goes on from CAJQOM010000037.1 coordinate 5,301, forward strand.
ATCATAATATCGACTTGCATACCGATACGACGGTGACAGCGATTGATCGCGTAAAACGAGAAGTCATTGCAGATGATGGCAGTGCCGTCAGTTACGATCGTTTGATTTTGGCGACAGGGTCTAATCCCTTTATGTTGCCACTACCGGGGAGTGAGCTAGAAGGCGTTATTAGCTTCCGTGATATCAATGACGTCAACACCATGATTGAAACGGCTAAAACACATAATAATGCCGTGGTGATTGGGGGTGGTTTATTAGGTTTAGAAGCAGCAAATGGTTTGATGCAGCAGGGAATGGGTGTCACGGTTGTCCATCGTAGTGACACTTTAATGAACCAGCAGTTAGATCACGTGGCGGCAGGTTTAATGCGTGTAGAGCTTGAAGCTAAAGGGCTTAAGTTTTTGATGAATCATGCGACTCAGGCCTTAATGGGATCTGACCGTGTAGAGAAAGTGCAATTTGATGATGGCACTGACATCGCAGCTGATTTGGTGGTAATGGCGATAGGCGTTAGGCCTAATACTGCCTTAGCTAAAAAGGCTGGTGTTCTGTGTGATAGAGGCATTTTGGTCAACGATACCCTACAGACATACACCCCTAATATTTATGCCGTTGGCGAGTGTGTACAACATCGCGAACAAACTTTTGGCCTTGTCGCGCCGTTATTTGAACAAGCGAAAGTCTGTGCGAACCATTTGGCTAACATTGGCATAGCGGTGTATATGACAACGGCGACAGCGACCCAACTGAAAGTGACCGGGATCGATTTATTTTCGGCGGGTGATTTTCGAGGTGATGGACAGAGTCAAAGCATTATTTATAAAGATCCTCAGCGCTTCATTTATAAAAAATTGGTTATTAAAAATAATACGATTATCGGCATTGTGCTCTACGGCGATACCCATGATGGCCAATGGTATTTCTCGATGTTGAATGAGCAGCAGGATATTTCAGCACTACGATCAACCTTGGTGTTTGGTCAGCAATACTGCGAACACCTAGAGAAGGTGGCGGTGTAATGGCTGAGGTGCAAATAACAAAAACAACGTGCCCTTATTGCGGCGTCGGTTGTGGTGTCTTGGTTAATAAAACGGCGGAAGGGGTGGTTTCAGTTCAAGGTGACCACGACCATCCGGCCAATTATGGTCGGCTGTGTTCTAAAGGGGCAGCGTTAGCAGAGACAATTGATTTAGATGGGAGACTACTTCAACCATCCATTGATAGTGTGCCAGTCTCTTGGGATGAAGCCTTGGATAAAGTGAGTAGCAGACTCAGTCATATTGTCGACCAATACGGCCCGGATGCAGTGGCATTTTATGTATCAGGCCAATTACTAACCGAAGATTATTATGTTGCCAATAAGCTGATGAAAGGTTTTATTGGTGGCGCCAATATTGATACCAATTCACGGTTGTGCATGTCTTCTGCTGTTGCAGGTTATAAACGGGCGTTTGGTTCTGACGCTGTGCCTTGTAATTATGAGGATTTAGAACAAGCCGATTTAATTGTGCTGGTGGGGTCAAACCTAGCATGGTGTCACCCGGTTTTATTTCAGCGTATTAGCAAAGCCAAAGAACAGCGACTCGAGTTAACAGTGGTTGTTATCGATCCACGCAAAACAGCCAGCTGTGACATTGCTGATTTACATTTAGCGATTGAGCCAGGGTGTGATGCCATGTTATTTAATGGTTTATTACATTACCTGCATCAACAGGGCGGGTTTGATGCTGACTTTGTCGCTAATCACACCGACGGCATGACAGCCGCTTTAGCAGCAGCACAGTCGGCCAGTGATCTGGCAGTATTGGCCGCGTATTGTGGTGTCGATTTGCAAGACTTAACGCAGTTTTTTGCCAGCTATGCGACGACAGAAAAAGTAGTGACGCTCTATTCACAAGGCGTTAATCAGTCGTCTTCTGGTACCGACAAATCGAACAGCATTATCAATTGTCATTTGGCAACAGGCCGCATTGGTAAACTGGGCATGGGGCCTTTTTCGATAACAGGTCAGCCCAATGCGATGGGGGGCCGCGAAGTGGGAGGTTTGAGTAATCAACTGGCAGCCCATATGGAGCTGGATAATGAGCAACATCATGATCTGGTTTCGCGTTTTTGGCAGACAGATAATCTAGCGCTGACAGCAGGGGCGAAAGCCGTAGATATGTTCCAAGACGTTGCCAGTGGCAAGATCAAAGCAATTTGGATCATGGCAACAAATCCAGTTGTCAGCATGCCGGATGCCAATAAAGTCAAAAAGGCATTAGAACAATGCGAATTGGTGATTGTGTCAGATTGCGAAGCCAATACCGATACCACGGCCTGTGCCGATATTTTATTACCCGCTTTAGCGTGGGGAGAAAAGTCAGGCACCGTGACAAACTCAGAACGACGCATTTCAAGACAACGCGAATTCTTAGCGCGGCCAGGACAAGCCAAGGCAGATTGGTGGATTATGTCAGAAGTCGCTAAACGTATGGGGTTTGAGTCTGCATTCGACTATCAAAATAGCGCCGATATTTTTCGTGAACATGCCGCCTTATCGGGCTTTGAAAATAAGGGACAACGTGATTTTGATATCAGTGCCTTTTCTGAGATAACAGACAATGATTATCAGCAGTTTAATCCCGTGCAATGGCCGGTTAATCAACAGGCGATGGGGGGGACAAAACGCTTGTTTACCGATAAACAGTTTTTCACTAAAAATGGTCGGGCACAACTGATAGCAATAGTACCTAGGAAACCTGTCAATAAGGTATCAAAACAGTATCCGCTGCTGTTGAATACCGGGAGAGTGAGAGATCAGTGGCATACCATGACGCGAACAGCACGCAGCAGCAAGCTGAATAGCCACACTGCTGAGCCTATTGTGGAAATACATCAGGTTGATGCGGCAGCACTAGGTATAGAGCAGGGTATGTTGGCGATAGTGGCAAGCGACCGTGGTGAAGTGCTAGTCCGTGTTCAGATTAATGAAAGTCAACAGCAAGGCAATGTCTTTATTCCAATCCACTGGAATCAGCAGTTTGCCTCGAATGGGCGCGTTGATGTGCTAATCGATGCCCATGTTGATCCTATCTCAGGGCAACCGGAATTTAAGCATACGCCCGTTAGTGTCACGCCCTATCGAGCTGTGTGGCATGGCTTTATATTATCGCGTCGACCCTTAAAACTGTCTGACCATGCCTATTGGGTGACCGTGAAAGGCCAGCAGTTTTGGCGCTATGAATTAGCCGGTGACAGGGTCATAGACGATATTGAATCATGGACTAAGCTGCAATTAGGGGATGATGGCGATTGGTTAGCGTTTGAAGATCAGGCACTAGGCCGTTATCGCGCCGTTAAACTACTGGGCGATCGGCTTGAGAGTGTGCTGTTTATTGCAGCCGACCATGATTTACCCAGTCGTACTTGGTTAAGTCAACTATTTGCTAATGACAGCATTACTGATGAACAAAGGGCAGGTTTATTAGCCGGTCGTCCAGGGGCTGGATTACCGGATTTGGGCACATTGATTTGTGCTTGTTTTGGCGTGGGTGAAAATACCATTATTGATGTCATCAATAATGACAAGTCATCTACAGTTGAAAAAATTGGCCAGTGCTTAAAAGCAGGCACCAATTGTGGCTCTTGTATTCCCGAGTTAAAAACATTGTTAGCGAATAATACTTAAAAAGTTTTACTTTAGTGCATGTGTCTATTTGAAGCGTTTATTATGGTGCATTTCTTAAAAGGTTATTTAGTTAATATCATTAAGAATCAACATCTTAAATAGTTGGCAAGCTCATTGCTATCAGAGTAGTGAGTGACTGCAACGAAGCAGCGAGTTTACTAATTATTTAATGGTAATGAAGCCATATTCAGCATTGCTGACTATGGCTTTTGTTTTTTAAGAAGGAAAGAAAATGGCTTACAATAAAACACCGATGGCGATGACGCTTTTAGCGACAGCAATGGCCTCTGCATTAATAACAACACCCGCGACAGCTGATGATGCCTTTTTCGAAGCCTTAACGGGGGGGAAAGTCAGTTTTTCTGCTCGTGCAAGATATGAGAACGTGGATCAAGAGGGTATATCGGAAGAAGCCAATGCCTTTACGGTAAGAACAACACTTGGCTACAAAACTGGTTTGTTTCATGGTTTTGGTGGTTTTGTTGAAATGGAAGATGTGTCTGAGCTAGGCTCTGAACAATATAACGACACGTCGAATGGACGAACAGAGTACCCCGTTGTCGTTGATCCAAAAGGCACTGAAGTTAATCAGGCTTATCTTTTTTATACCGATGGTACCAATGACATTAAATTTGGTCGTCAAGAAATCACTTTTCGTAAAGCGCCATTTCATCGCTTTGTCGGTAATGTGCTGTGGCGTCAAAACCATCAATCCTATGATGGTCTCCGTTTGAGCAGTAATGCCATTGCCGATGTGACACTTGATTATGCCTACATTAATAAAATTAACTCGATCTTTGGTGATGAAAAAAACGTCGGCATTTTTGATGATGGTGTCGTGGATGTAAGCGGCCATTTATTTAATGCTGAGTACAAAGGCCTTGGTATTGGAACAGTGTCAGCTTATGCCCATTTGGTTGATTATAAGGAGTTGGAATCAATCTCTAACAAAATAATTGGCGCACGTTTAAGCGGCGCACAAGCCGTGTCAGATGATTTTAAAGTCATTTATACCGCTGAATACGCACAGCAAGATGATTATAAAAATGGGTCACAAGAAGATCATAATTACTATCTTGCTGAAGTGGGGGGGAAGTACAAAGGCTGGTTAGCAAAAGTGTCTCATGAAGTGCAAGAGGGCGACGGCACGTCAAGCTTTAAAACACGCTTAGGAACAAATCATGCCTATCAAGGTTGGGCAGATAAGTTTTTAAATACGCCTAATCAAGGTCTTAAAGACACTTATGTCACCGTAGTGGGCAAGGTGTTGGGCGCCAAACTAGTGGCGGTTTATCATGACTTTGAAACGGATGAAGGCGGCCTTGATGCGGGTGAAGAATTTGATATTTTACTCTCGAAGACGTTTGCTAAGCATTACACCGTCGCGGTGAAATATGCAGATTATCAAGCTGATGAAGAGTTTGGTTTAACAGATACCAAAAAATTCTGGCTACTGGGTCAGGTCAAGTTTTAAAGGGTTGTCTCCGATATGGCCGGGCAGCTCGCTGTCCGGTTGTATTTTTGATGCCAATCTTGTTAACGATTTTAATCATGATTATAAAGTGGTAACCATGTCGATTAATACTGTTTTAGTAAGTGAATCTGTGCAATCAGCCCGGTTAGTTCAGCATGTATTGCAAGGGACTGACTATCAACTTGTTTTCGAAGGTAGCAGATTAAGTGATTTGATAACAACTTCTGAACTGCGTACTCCTGCTCTGATCATTATGACTATCGTTAGACCTAATCAACAGTTGATTAGTCAATTAAAACTGATCAGTGAACAGTACCCCTTACCTATCGTTATCTTTACCGATGCTGATGGCAGTGATGCGATAGAACAAGTCATTAGCGCTGGTGTGAGTGCTTATATCGTCGATGGCCTAAGCGAACAGCGATTGCTCCCTGTTTTACGTACGGCTTTGGCACGTTTTGAACTAAATCAGTCGATGCAAAAAGAACTGACACAATTACGAACCAGTTTGGCTGATCGAAAAACGATTGATCGTGCCAAAGGCATCATTATGGATCAACGACAATGTTCCGAAGAACAGGCCTATAAATTACTGCGAAGTAGGGCAATGAACCAAAATATAAAGTTAGCCGTATTGGCTAAAACTGTGAACAAGGCAGCAGCGATATTAAGTCCAGTCAGTAAGACGAAACATTGATCGTATCACTAATATAAACAATTCTTTTCCGCTAACACTTGGCTGTAAATTCGGCTGAGTGATAACAATCCCTAATAAGTAATCTTTGAAGCATAACGAAATGTTGGGTTTCATTTATCAACCAAGTTACCCCTTGCGTCAAATTGGTTAAGGCTTTGCACTTTACCAGTGCGCAGAGCATAAAACTCAGCCCAAACATACTTAATATCATCGGTTTATCTATCTATAAGTTGCTGATATTAAATGACATGTGTGACATGAGGTTTGGTTGGCATAGTCTCTGCTAAGTAGTCAATAAGACAGTGTGATTAAGTGAGCAACCCAACGGCGGGTTGGATATGAAAACTGCCCAATGGGCGAAATAGATAAAGGTATCCTCTGAGAGTTTGAACCATTGGAGTCCGTCTTTTTTAGAAAAATTTTATTTTGGAGTAGCACCATGAACAACAGCACTAAACCGTTTTTTTCAGCTAAAAAGATTGTAAAAAACCTCGCCGTAGCCTGTATTGCTTTTTCGGCTGGATTGACTCAAATAACGGTTGTTCAGGCTGCCCCAGGAGAGTTAGAAAAGGAAGATCTGAAATTTGGTTTTATTAAATTAACCGATATGGCGCCACTGGCCATTGCCTACGAAAAAGGTTTTTTTGAAGATGAGGGGCTTTATGTCAGCTTAGAAGCACAAGCCAACTGGAAAGTGTTGCTGGACGGTGTGATTGATGGCAACTTGGATGGTGCCCATATGTTAGCAGGCCAACCTTTAGGCGCGACAATTGGTTTTGGTACCAAGGCCGATATTATTACGGCCTTTAGTATGGACTTAAATGGTAATGCGATTACTGTTTCCAATGAAATTTGGGATCAGATGAAACCGCATGTGCCAATGGCGGATGGTAAACCTGTTCATCCAATCAGTGCCAGTGCATTAAAACCGGTTGTTGAACAGTATAAAGATGAAGGCAAGCCTTTTAATATGGGAATGGTCTTCCCAGTATCAACCCATAATTATGAATTGCGTTATTGGCTAGCAGCGGGTGGAATTCACCCCGGTTATTATGCCCCACATAAAGGCGATGTCAGTGGTCAAATAGATGCCGAAGCCATGTTATCGGTGACCCCGCCGCCTCAAATGCCATCAACAATGGAAGCGGGTACGATTGTTGGCTATTGTGTTGGTGAACCGTGGAATCAACAGGCGGTATTTAAAGGTATCGGTGTGCCGGTGATTACCGATTATGAGATTTGGAAAAATAATCCAGAAAAAGTTTTCGGTGTCAGCCAAGGATGGGCTGATACTAACCCTAATACCCATATTGCTGTGGTTAAATCGTTAATTCGTGCTGCAGCCTGGTTGGATGCGAATGATAATGCCAATCGTCCAGAAGCGGCAAAGATTCTGTCTCAAAGTAATTATGTCGGTGCCGATTATGATGTGATTGCCAACAGTATGACAGGCACCTTTGAGTATGAAAAAGGGGATAAGCGTTCAGTCCCTGATTTCAATGTTTTTTATCGTTATAACGCGACTTATCCCTATTACAGTGATGCCATCTGGTATCTAACGCAAATGCGTCGTTGGGGTCAAATTGCTGAGCCAAAAACCGATAAGTGGTTTATGGATATAGCTAAGAAAGTTTACCGACCTGATATTTATGCTGTTGCCGCCAAAGAGTTGATAGCGGAAGGTAAATTGGATGCAAAAGACTTCCCTAACTTTGAAACAGAAACAGGGTTTAAACCTGTTCAAACAGAGTTTATTGATGAAATTACCTATGACGGTACACAGCCTAATGCCTATTTGGACAAATTCCCGATTGGTTTGAAAGGCGACAACGTCATCGAATAGCCAGTAGTGAGCGTCTTACCGGTCTGCTTAATGTTGAGCAGACCGGAAAATAACGGAGAGTTAAAAGAATTTTTTATGAAAGATAAAGTCATCAAGTTATTTGAAATGATGGGGTTTACTTGGTTTGTCCCTGTCGTGAAGCTCGCTACGGGGGAATCACCCAAACAACAATTATCGGCATTAGCGGTGATGGTCGGTATTCCCATGATAGCCTTCGCGATATTTCTAATGCTTTGGCATGTCGGCGCAGCGAAAGTGATTACAAGTTTGGGGCAAGTCCCTGGGCCTGTTCAGGTGTATGAGCAAGCGAATATTTTAATAGACGAGCATTATGCCGAGCGTGAAAAAGAAGTTAAATTTCATGAGCGGCAGGAAAAGCGCAATGTTGAAAAATTAGCTAAAAATCCAGATTATGAAATTAAAGTTCGTCCTTACACTGGTAAAGAAACCTATTTTGACCAAATTCTAACTAGCCTATTTACCGTATTTATTGGCTTTTTAATTGCCAGTGTGATCGCTATCCCGATAGGTGTCGTCAGTGGGTTAAGTGATACGCTTTATTCAGCATTAAATCCACTGATACAAATATTCAAGCCGGTTTCGCCGCTGGCTTGGCTACCGATTGTGACCATGGTGGTCAGTGCGAGTTATGTATCCGCCGATCCCATTTTTTCTAAATCATTTGTCACCTCAGCGATTACCGTCACTTTATGTTCCTTATGGCCTACTTTGATTAATACGGCTGTTGGTGTTTCATCGATTGATAAAGATTTGATGAATGTCGGAAAAGTATTACGTCTTAATTATGTAACGACAGTATTTAAAATTGTTATTCCGTCGTCTATTCCGATGATATTTACCGGCCTACGCATTTCACTCGGTATTGGCTGGATGGTGTTAATTGCAGCAGAAATGCTGGCTCAAAACCCGGGTTTAGGTAAGTTTGTTTGGGATGAGTTTCAAAATGGCAGTTCGTCCTCATTAGGCCGCATTATGGTGGCGGTCCTGACGATAGGGGTGCTTGGTTTCATGCTTGATCGCATTATGTTAACGATGCAAAAAGCATTCTCTTACGATAAAAACGCCACAGTGCGCTAGGAAATTATCATGGAAAAATATCTTAATATCGATCACGTTAGTATCGAATTCCCGACACCCAATGGTCCTTTCAAAGCACTGGACAATGTCAGTCTAAAAATAGATAAGGGTGAATTTGTCAGCATAATAGGCCATTCAGGTTGTGGCAAATCAACGGTGATGAATATTGTGGGTGGCTTGTATCAAGCCACACAAGGCGGGGTGATACTAGAAGGCAAAGAAGTCAACGAACCTGGTCCTGATCGGGCTATTGTGTTCCAAAACCACTCTTTATTTCCGTGGCTTACGGCGTATCAAAACGTTGAGTTGGCCGTGAAATCTGTATTCAAAGGTAAAAAGACGGCTAAGGAGATGCAGGACTGGATTGACCATAATATTGAGCTAGTCCATATGAGCCATGCCAGAGATAAGTTACCTGCTGAATTATCGGGTGGCATGAAGCAACGTATTGGGATTGCCAGAGCCTTAGCCATGGAGCCTAAAGTATTGCTAATGGATGAACCGTTTGGTGCGCTTGATGCGTTAACACGTGCCCATTTGCAAGACTCTCTAATGGAAATTCAAGCCGATCTCAATAATACGGTCATTATGATTACCCATGATGTCGATGAAGCGGTATTGCTGTCGGATAAAATCGTCATGATGACCAATGGCCCAGCAGCCTCAATTGGCGAAATATTAACAATTGATTTGGAAAGACCGAGGAAACGTCTGGATTTAGCACATGATCAACACTACAACCATTTACGTTCTGACGTGATTCATTTCTTGCATGAACGTCATGCTAGGAAAGTGGCTTAACCGCTTAACATGGATTATTTACCGATCTTTGTTGATGTGAGAAAGAGCACTTGCTTGGTGGTAGGTGGTGGTGATATTGCGGCGCGTAAAGCAAATTTATTATGTCAGGCGCAGACAAATGTGACGGTTATCTCACCAGTAGTCTCTGATGCAATGACCGTATTAATCGATGGTGGTTCGGTCAATTGGTTACAAGCAACTTTCTCGACGGACATTGAGATGCCATATCGTTTAGTGATAGCGGCAACAGATGATGAGACCGTCAACGAGCAGGTTTACCACTATGCTAAAGCGCATAAAATATTGGTGAATGTCGCTGACAAACCGCAACTATGTGATTTTATATTGCCTTCAATTTTAGACCGTTCCCCGATTGTTGTGGCGGTATCAAGTGGCGGTGAGTCCCCAATTTTAGCGCGGCAACTAAGAACACGGTTGGAAACATTGATACCGCCTAGCTATGGCAGATTAGCCAAGATGGTAGGCCGGTATCGCAATGCAGTAAAAGAAAAATTACCAACCTTAAAAATGCGTAGGCGGTTTTGGGAGTCAGTATTACAAGGCCCTATTGCTGATCATGTTTTAGCCGGGCGAGAACAGCTTGGAGAACAAGCATTACAAACGGCCATTAAGGATAGTCGAGATGAAGTAGTGACGAGCGGTGAGGTCTATCTAGTCGGAGGGGGCCCTGGCGATCCAGAATTATTGACTTTCAAAGCGCTTCGCTTAATGCAACAAGCCGATATTGTCTTTTACGACCGCTTAGTCAGTAAACAGGTATTGGCTTTGGTGCGTAAAGAAGCAGACCAAGTTTATGTCGGTAAGCAACGCGCATGGCATAGCGTTAGGCAAGAAGAAATTAATCAATTGCTAGTCGCTGAGGCTAAGTTGGGTAAACGGGTTTTACGTCTGAAAGGAGGAGACCCGTTTATTTTTGGTCGTGGTGGAGAAGAGATTGCTAGCTTGGCCGCAGAGCACATTCCTTTTCAGGTTGTGCCTGGTGTAACAGCCGCGTCGGGTTGTGCAAGTTATGCCGGCATCCCCTTGACACATCGTGACTATTCTCAAAGCTGCATTTTTGTAACGGGGCAAATAAAAGAAGGCGAATTAGATTTAAATTGGGCAGCACTGGTCCAACCAAGGCAAACAGTGGTGGTTTATATGGGATTGCGAGGACTTAAAATTTTAAGTCAGAAATTACAACAGCATGGCTTAGACGCGGATACGCCGGCTGCGTTGATACAGCAAGGAACGACAGAGCATCAAAAAGTATGGGTTAGTACGATTGCCGACTTACCCAGCCTAGCGCAAAAAGAACAGCCGGTTGCACCGACCATGGTGATCATTGGCGAGGTGGTTAAGTTACATAAAAGTTTAGCTTGGTTTTAAATTTTATAGGGATGAAGTTCACGGTCAGTCAGGTTAGAATAGTGAGGTTAAGATAGTTTGCGTACGCCTACCTGGAGTGATGAATGTTAGACCCTGTCCAAATCAAGCAGTTAATTAATACCTACCAAGACCCATTAAGTGGGGTTAATTTAGGTGATAGTCATACAAAGTCAGATATTCAAGTAGAGGGTGAAGCCTTAACAGTAGTCGTGACATTGGGTTATCCAATAGACGGTCATAAACAGCAGATAATGTCAGAACTCACAGCATTATTAAAGCAAAATACCGATGCAGAATCCGTGTCAGTGACGGTAGACTGGCAAGTCATCAAACATAAAGTCCAGCAAGGTGTAAAAGGCTTAGCTGGCGTTAAAAATATTATTGCTGTTGCCTCAGGTAAAGGCGGCGTAGGCAAGTCAACCACATCGGTCAATTTAGCCCTCGCCTTAGCCGCGGAAGGCGCTAACGTAGGTATTCTAGATGCCGATATTTATGGCCCAAGCCAGCCAAGAATGTTGGGCAAAAATCAAAAGCCAGAAACAGATGATGGCAAAACCATCAAACCGATCGAAAGCTTTGGCCTACAGAGTATGTCGATTGGCTATTTAATCGATGAAGAAGAGCCGATGATTTGGCGTGGCCCGATGGTGACACAAGCATTACAACAATTGCTCAATGATACCAATTGGGATAACTTGGATTATTTGGTGATTGACTTACCGCCGGGTACGGGAGACATTCATTTAACTTTATCGCAAAGTGTGCCGTTAAGTGGCGCTGTTATCGTCACGACGCCACAAGATATCTCATTGTTAGATGCCAGAAAAGCATTGAAAATGTTTGAAAAGGTCAATGTGCCAGTGATGGGTGTCATTGAGAATATGAGTACCCATATCTGTAGCGAGTGCGGTCATGAGGAACATATTTTTGGTAGTGGCGGCGGCCAGAGCATGGCGGATCAATATAATATGGATTTATTAGGTGCATTGCCGCTAGATATTCGTATTCGAGAAAATGCAGATAATGGTCAACCGACCGTGGCAATTGATCCTGAAGGTGATATTGCAAAAGCCTACCGTTTGATTGCAACGCGTGTTGCGGCTAGGTTAGCCATGCAAGGCAAAGATTATGCCTCAGCATTCCCAAATATTGTGGTAAAAAACGATTAGAAATAAAGCCAACGTTAGCAATAGCATCAGTTATTATAAGACAACTAAATTAACCGAATAAAGTGACGATAAAATGAGTATCAAATCTGATAAATGGATCCGCCGCATGGCAGAGCAACATGACATGATTTCGCCTTTCGAGTCAGGACAAATGCGTGAAAGTGAAAACGGCCGGATGATTTCGTATGGAACGTCGAGTTATGGCTATGATGTAAGGTGCTCAAACGAATTTAAAATATTTACCAACATCAACTCGACTATTGTTGATCCGAAAAACTTTGATGAAGACAGTTTTGTCGATGTGAATTCAGATGTTTGCATTATTCCGCCAAACTCTTTTGCGTTGGCTAGGACGGTAGAACGATTTAAAATTCCTCGAAATGTCCTCACAGTTTGTCTAGGCAAGTCGACCTATGCCCGCTGCGGTATTATCGTCAATGTCACGCCTTTAGAACCAGAATGGGAAGGCCACGTCACATTAGAGTTTTCAAATACGTCACCGCTACCGGCTAAGATCTACGCCAATGAAGGTGTTGCCCAAATGTTATTTTTTGAATCAGATGAAGTGTGTGAAACATCATATGCTGATCGGAATGGTAAATATCAGGGTCAGCAAGGCGTAACCCTGCCAAAATCCTAATACCATGACATTGCGACTGACACTCATTCTACTCATCACCACGCTGTTATCAGCGTGTTCATCAGAGCGCGAAGCTGATAAAGAGTGGGCACATAGTGAATTAAGCAGTTTCGCCGCCGCATTTTCACCCAATGGCAAATATGTCCTTGTTGGCGATACTGATGGGCCTGCCAAATTGTGGCATATCGAAAAAAGCCGCGTTATTTATAGTTGGCAAAATACCGCTGGCGAAGCAGGCACAACTACATCCGTCGCATTTTCAGCCGATGGTAAAGTCGCTGCAACAGCAGAAATTGATACCGTTGTCTTATGGGAAATGGCCAATGGAAAACCGATGATTCGGTTGAGTTTTCCGGTCAGGATCAAAGCCATGGCCTTATCCAAACATGGCGATTACGTTTTATTGGCATTACAAGATCGCACCGCAGTTTATTTTGATGTGATTGAAAACCGGGTTGTTAAAATTCTAAAACATGACGGTAAACCAGTTGGTGCCCCGATCGATCAATTGATTAATGCTGTAGCGATTTCACCTAGTGGAAAATATGCTTTGACCGGTGGTGATGACCAAATGGCAAGATTGTGGAGCTTAGAAAGCGGTAAGCAGCTACGAAAATGGAAACATAACAATAGCGTCAATATCGTTGCTTTTTACCCGAAAGGCGGTTATGTACTCACTGGCGCAGGCAATGACCAAACGCATTTTTGGAATATAAAAACAGGTAAGAAAAAATATACCTTGAGAATATCCGATTTGCCGAAAAATATAGAATTACCTAATTTCCCGTCCTTTAAAACCACCACGTCAGCGATCGATTTCTCTTCAAGTCACAAATATCTAATCACAGGTCATCCATCAAGACGTATTTGTTTATGGCAAGTGGCGACAGGTGACAAAATAGAATGTTGGCAAGTCGCGCGCCGTAGTTCATTAAGACCGGGTGTCGTGCTGCAAGCCGTTGCATTTTCTCCCAAAGACAAGGTGGTTTACACCGAGTCTGGTAATGGTATCGGTCAAAAATGGCAGCTCAAGAAGTAAGTCATTATAAGCTGGTCTTTTTTGTTCCCGAAACACATAAAGAAGCGGTGAAAACAGCCTTATTTTCACAAGGCGCAGGACAGTACCAAGGTTATGATTGCTGTTCTTGGGAAACACACGGCCAAGGCCAGTTTAGACCATTGGCAGGGAGTGACCCTTTTATCGGTCAAACCAATGTGATTGAAAAAACCGATGAAGTTAGGGTTGAAATGCGCTGCCAAAGCCAGCATATTAAAGTCATACTACAAACCTTAATAGCGTGTCACCCCTACGAAGTTCCTGCTTACGAAGTCTGGCCTATCTACAGCCTAGATGATTTTTAATTATTTTTGAGTGTCACTATGTCCACAAGCACAGCCCCAATAGAAACATTTTTAGCTGATTATCAAGTACCGAATTATTTGGTTGATCAAGTCTCACTTCATTTTGACTTAGGCAGCTCGGAAACCAAAGTCCATAGCGTGTTATCAATGCGACGTAACCCAGAAGGGCAGGGCGGCGACTGCATTCTCGATGGCGAACAAATGGCGTTGGTCTCGATCAAACTAGATGGTCGAGTATTGCAAGGCAATGAATATCAACGGACAGATAAAACCTTATTGATCTCAACAGTACCTGAGAAGTTTGACCTAGAAATCGAAACCATTATTCACCCTGACCAAAATACTGCTTTAGAAGGCTTGTATCATTCAGGCAGCTTGCTTTGTACACAATGTGAAGCAGAAGGGTTTAGACGAATCACCTATTACCCAGATCGTCCAGATGTGATGGCGGTATTTACGGTGTCGATTGCGGCTGATAAAGCCGAGTGGCCGATCATGTTGTCAAATGGTAATTTACAAAAACAAGGCCAATTTGAAGATGGGAGGCATTGGGTACGCTGGCATGATCCTCATCCTAAACCCGCTTATCTGTTTGCTTTAGTTGCTGGAGATTTACACCGTCAACAAGATAGTTTTGTAACGATGTCAGGCCGAACAGTCGCGTTAGAAATTTATGTTGATCCAGAAAATAGCCACAAATGTAATCATGCCCTGACGTCCCTAAAACAGGCGATGAAATGGGATGAGGATACTTATGGGCGAGAATACGATCTTGATGTCTTTATGATCGTAGCAGTCAACGATTTCAATATGGGCGCAATGGAAAATAAAGGCTTAAATGTTTTTAATGCTGCTTGTGTTTTAGCCACGCCTGAAACAGCAACAGATCGCGATTATTACACCATCCAAAGTATTGTCGGCCATGAATATTTTCATAACTGGTCTGGCAACCGAGTCACCTGTCGTGATTGGTTTCAGCTCAGTCTAAAAGAAGGCTTTACCGTCCTACGCGATCAGCAATTCAGTGCGGATATGAACTCTGCTGCGGTACAACGCATAGAAGATGTCAACCAATTACGCACCATGCAATTTTCTGAAGATGCGGGCCCAATGGCACATCCTGTGAGACCAGCCTCGTTCATTGAAATTAGTAATTTTTATACGGTGACGATTTATGAAAAAGGCGCAGAAGTCGTCGGCATGATCAAAACCATTGTCGGCGATGTGGGGTTTAGAAAGGGAACAGACCTTTATTTCGACCGCCACGACGGCCAAGCAGTGACCACAGATGACTTCGTCAAAGCCATTGAAGATGCGAATAGCGTGGACTTGAGCCAATTTAAGCATTGGTATGCCCAAGCAGGAACACCACAGCTGACCATTGGGACGGAATATGATGTTGTGCGTCAACAATTTACTATCAGTATTAAACAAGGTTGTCCTGCTACGCCGGATCAACAACACAAACAACCTTTTCATATACCAGTGGCCATGGGCTTACTAGATAAACAAGGTAAGCCGCTCCAGCTTCAACAAGCAGGACAAGCAGAAGCAATTGATGATGAAACGCTTGTGTTATCAATCACACAGGCAGAGCAACAATTTACCTTTATTAATATTGCATCAGAGCCTGTGCTATCACTATTACGAGGATTTTCAGCACCCGTTAAAATCGATTTAGAGCGTTCTAATGCAGAGTTAGCCTTTTTAATGGCTAATGATACTGATAGCTTTAGTCGCTGGGATGCCGGTCAGCAACTATTGATTAATACCCTATTACAGCTAGTCGAAACGGTTCAACAAGGTCATACGCTCACCTTACCGATAGAGTTGATCGAACAATTTGGCAAGGTATTAGCCGATGCGGATTCAGAGCCAGCCCTTGTTGCAAAAATGCTGATCTTACCATCAGAAAATTATCTCGCTGCACAGCAGAAGTTAGCGGACGTTGATGCAATTCATGCTGCAAGAAAGTTTGTTAAAAAAGAATTGGCAGTGAAATTGAAGCAACAATTCTCAGCGCTCTATGCAACATTAAATACCCAAGCACCGTTTGAATTCAATGCTGATGCGATGGCAAAACGCAGTTTGAAGAATATTTGCCTAGATTATTTAATGATCACAGAAGATCCGATGCAAACGCAGCGTTGTTTAAAACAAATGAAGCAATCTGACAATATGACGGATACGCTAGCAGGACTTAATAGCCTCGTAGAACAGCCCGGGCCAGAAAGTGAACATGCCTTACGTGCTTTTTATGAACAATGGCAACATGATAAACAAGTGGTTGATAAATGGTTGGCAGTCCAAGCACAGTCAGGCTTACCCAATACCTTAATCAGAGTGAAAGGCTTGATGAAACATCCCGCTTTCAGCATCACAAACCCAAATAATGTACGGGCATTAATTGGTCAATTCTGTCGGAATAACCCGATTAACTTCCATGCGATTGATGGCTCAGGTTATCAATTTTTAGCAGAACAAATTTTGGTATTAGATAAGCTGAATCCTCAGATAGCAGCAAGACAACTTGGCGCTTTTAATTCATGGCGCCAATATGATGTTCGCCGCCAAGAATTAATGAAAAATGCCTTAAACAGCATTGCACAGCAAGAAGCATTGTCTGCTGACGTTTACGAAATTGTGACTAAATATTTGGCAGCAGCATAATGTATCAACTTCACGAACGATTGGCCGCCGATACGCTAGCGATAGGGCAGTTTAGTCTCTGTGACGTCAGATTAATGAATGATGCCCGTTACCCTTGGGTGATTTTAGTCCCCAGAAAAGCCGGCATAACGGAAAGCTATCAACTCAAGCCAACGGAACAACAACAACTGATGACAGAATCTGCTTTCGTGGCCGAGCAATTAGGCAATCTAGTCAGTGCAGACAAAATGAATGTGGCAGCTCTTGGGAATGTCGTCAGTCAGTTGCATATTCATCATATTGCTCGCTATCAATCAGATCAAAGTTGGCCTGCGCCAGTTTGGGGGAAGGGGGAAGCTGTGCCTTATCATCAAGATGAAGCACAAGCCGTGATAGCACAATTAACAGTGATCTTTGCTGAGTTACTCAGAGATGGCATCTGAATTACGGTTTAGATTGGCAATCAGTGCCGACGAAGCGGGGCGTTATTATCAAGGAACAGCCCATTCTGTTGTCGTCACCGCCGAGAACGGGCAGAAGCTCCAGTTTCCGGCCTCGCATATTCGACCTTTTATCAATCAGTTGGGTGTACGCGGTTATTTTAGTATCCAGTTCGATAAGAACAATAAATTAATCGCCCTTAAGAAAATCGCAGATTAGTTTATTTAAGTGTTTCAGAAAGATTGATAGCCGACTCTAGCAGGAGATGCCAGCTATCGACCCCAAGCAGTCAGTCGCTTTTTTGATGAAAGTTCTAGATTTTCTATTCCATTAATTGATTAATAGATAAAAATTTGGGATTATGGAAATACTGTATATGATGATAAACAGATGGTAATTCTTGTTTATTATTTCTTGCCTGCACAAAGGAATGGCTCAACACTATGATTCGTAGTGAAAAATGGATTTTTACCAATCACACTAAAAAGTTTAATGGCCGAAGGGTCGATCAAACATACTGTTGCGGCTTTAAAAGGATGAAGTATGCTTGAGGAAATAAAAGAAATTGCAAGGTTGCAGCAACTGTATTCGAGTGATAACACACCTGAGATGAAACAAAGAGGTGTATTTATTCGCTCAGAGTTACCCAATGCTTTAAAAAAGCATTGGAATCAATTTACGGATTCTATTACCAAGTTCTCTAAAGACTTGAGTATAGAAGGCAGTGACGGCATTGGTAGAAAAACACAAGCACCATGGGTAAGAATATTTTCCAAAGAGTTATCGCCATCTGCAACAATTGGTTATTACTTGGTAATACACTTTTCTACTAATGGAAAGTATTGTTTTATAACTATCGGCTGCGGTGCAAGTAAGTGGGACAGTGAAAAAGGCGACTTAGTTAAATATTCTAATAACGAGATTAAAATCAAGGTCGACTGGGCATTAGGTGTGCTGAAAAAAGCCGAATTGGACATGTCACACTTTCCAGATGAGATTGATATTGGATCAACTCATTCGCTGCCTAAGTCCTTTGTAAAAGCTATGAAATATCAACTCTCACAGATAAAGAACTATCCAACACTATTTGTAATGCGCTAGCCCTATTATCGACAATATATGATCATTGCAGCGAGCTTAACGATTTACCGCAATCTGAAATTGCAAAATCTGAAATTGAGGCCGTAGTTAACCCATCTAAAAACAACCTAAACACTCGACAAGGGTATGGGTTAAGTGGGCCGGAGAGGAAAGCTGTTGAGCCCAGAGCGATGGAAGTTACACATGAATATTTGTCTAAGCTCGGCTACAAGCTTAAAGATACTTCTGCTAAGAACCCATTTGATTATTTGGCAACCAAAGGTGAAGAAGCTATAAAAGTTGAGGTCAAAGGAACAACCAGCGGCTTAGTTGACTCAATAATGATGACTTCTAATGAGGTTAATCTTCATACAAATGAGGCTGGGACTACCGCTTTGGCTATTGTTAGCGAAATTGAGTTTATAGAACGAGGAGAGAATACGAAGTGTTAAAATGGCACCATCGAATACTTCTATCCTTGGGACATAGAGAAATGGAGCTTAGAGCCGAAGGCTTTTCTAGTAGTAAGGCCATAACAAGTGTAAGTACACGGTGAAAGTTTCCATTTTTCTCTGTTTTTTCCGCTGCTGTTTGCGGCGTTAGTTCTTCACGATGATGTGTATTGTGTTGTAGATTTATAGATAAAGGATTGATTTTATATGGCGAAGTTTTTGAACACCAGTGCAACTAATTATTACTTAGAGGAGTTGATAAAGGGAGCCTCAGATCGCCTTATCCTTATAAGTCCATTTCTTAAATTAAATGACCGAATTAAAGAACTACTTGAAGATAAAAATAGATTAAAAATCGATGTCCGTATTGTTTATGGAAAAAGTGAATTACAACCGATGGAAATCAGTTGGTTAAACGAACTGTCTTTTATTCGTACAAGTTTTTGTAAAAATTTACATGCAAAGTGCTATATAAATGAAAGCTCTTGTATTATTACGAGCTTAAACCTTTATGAGTTCAGTCAAGTTAATAATAATGAAATGGGTGTTCATGTCTCCCGTGACGATGACCCTGAAATGTATAAAGATACCTACGAAGAAGCCCAACGAATAATTAGGATAAGTGATGAAGTTAGGATTTCATTAGAGAAGATTGAAAAGCCTAAAAAGCTAAATGAGTCTGCTAAGCCAAGTTCAGTGACCAAAAATGGTGAGCCATCTAAAATCACTTCATCTAAATTAGCTATTAAGTTCAAGTTAAAAACACCAGAACTAATAGCAATGTTAATTACTGGTGGTTATGTCGAAGAACTTGACGAAAAACAAGTATTAACAGAGAAGGGTGAAGCTTCTGGTGGTGAAGCTAAAACTGGTCGCTTTGGTGCATATTTAATTTGGCCTGAAACATTCAACCCCATACAAAAGAGCTAACAAAGCGATTAATAGGACATGTTTTACTGCGTGGCTTTTTCGGTGACAGGGCCTCTTTACTGCAAAAACGCCTACTACCTCAACGTTAAACGAATGACCGCTTCTGGCTGTGAGTTCAACCGGTCGACGCAACGCATCGATTAATTCGTGAAAGTTGGGGTTATAGCGACGCATCACAAAAGAAGTGATCGATACTAATTTTCATACTGTGTGTATGAAATAGTTATTCACTCACCGATATGTCACTTTGTTATTTAAGTAACGGAAGCCCGTTTAGCATTTCTTCACAATAATCCCATTCATCCAATGTCTCTTTCCACGCTAATGGAATCGCATTGACGCCTTTGTATGCACCAAGCACCATGCCGAGAGCAATGGCCCTTGAAGCATTGTCCCCACCGACCATGGTATTGGCTTGTAGTGCTTTTTTTAGTCCATCTTCATCATTTTCATATTTTAGTATGAAGTAGACAGCGCCAGGAAGCGTACCCTCAGTAGGACTTGCTTTGCCTACTTTTATCGGTTCTGAGCGACCTACGTCCCATAGTCTTGCCATGCTTGTAATGGCAAGATCATCAGCAAACTTCTCTTGAGAAAGTGCCGAGTTTTCATCAGTCGCTTCTTTTACTTTTGCAATTGCTTGCGCCACTTTATCCTGAAAAAAACCGCCCATTTCTAAAGCAACAGACGCAATGGCATTAGATGGAGTCTCTTTGTTAATCACGCGGTGGGTGACACGAGCAAAAAACTCACCGCCACCTAATGCATCAACATTTCTATGTGTGAACATGCTTTTTCTGGCAGCATCGACGACGTCATCTTCTGTGTCGAAATAGGCATGTGCTGCTACATGACGTATTGCCATCGCGTTAGAGTTGCCACCAAGATGCTCAACAGCGACTCCCTGACTTACTTGTCCATAAGTCTCTCTCGTCATAGTACATATCCAAGACCCCCAGCCATTTTCAAGACGGTTCTTCCAATGAGGAATCAGGTTTGTTACGTTAAAAGGTGTTGGGCTATCTGAAAGAGATGCCAAATACTCTAAGACTAAGATATTGTAATCTCCAGCATCAGTAGTGCCACCTGCTTTTTTACCTGGGTGATAGTTACGCTCTCCCCAGCCAATGCCATGTGTTTGGCCACCCATCATCTCCCCTGGTGACATGAATTTTTCTATCGGTTTGTTGCCATAAGCTTTATGTATTTTTTCAGCGTCATACTCATAATGGCTGCCAAGGCAAAGTGCATCACCGACGATGGCACCAAAAAAGGCACCTTTTATTCTTTCTTCTTTTGAAATGATATTCATGATTTATCCCATTTTTTTGTCAATTGTATCTGCGTGAATATTTTATTTCCCAAACTATTTAGTTTATTGCTACAAAGCAAATGTTGAAGAGTACAGTCATCAACACCAAGCATGAGTCAACAATTGTCAGTAGGACTACTTTACTTATTGAACATAAAAAAGAGAGGCCGCCTATACTATGGTTCTCACCCAATATTTTTATACGCCACTACGTGTAACGCTATTTTTAAAATATCCACGGCCCAGAACTCATGAGAAATTAACCCTATGTTAACCCCCGAAAAAGAAAGCCTTCCCCGTGCGCTGATCGTCGCCGTGCAATTGGACACCGTTAGCGATGTTGAATTCGAGTCGTCGTTGGCCGAATTAGGTGATTTGGCAAAGACCTTAGGGTTAGAGGTGGCCGGTCAGTTTACCCAAAAACGGTCGTCTTTTGACTCAACAGCCTATATGGGTGTGGGTAAACGTGAGGAAATACGGCAATTTATAGAAGCACAGCAAAGCGATCCAGAATCATTAGCTCAGGGTAATAGTGAAGCCATAGCGTTTATTCTGGTTGACCATGAAATTTCGCCGTCCCAGGCACTTAACCTTGAAAATGAAGTGGGTTGCGAAGTGATGGACCGCACGGTTGTCATCCTAGAGATTTTTCATCGCAATGCCAGCTCACACGCAGCGCGAGTACAAGTTGAGATTGCACGTTTAACGTATATGGCACCGCGCTTGCGTGAAGCTGCCAAGCGCGCCGGACCTGCAGGAAAGCAGCGCAGTGGCACCGGTGGACGTGGTACAGGACAATCCCGCGCCCAAATGGACAGTCGCAAGGTGCGTGATCGTATTGCTGAACTGCAAAAAGAGATTGATGCAATGGAGGCGGGTCGCGATACCCAGCGGTCACAGCGAAAGGGCCAACCGGGGCTAGCGCTGGTAGCATTGGTCGGTTATACCAATGCGGGGAAATCTACCTTGATGCGCGCCTTAACGGGTAAGGAGGTGTTGGTGGCCAATAAATTATTTGCCACGCTAGATACCAAGGTGCGCACCTTGTATCCAGAAAGTGTGCCGAAAATATTGGTGAGTGACACGGTTGGTTTCATCAAAAATTTACCCCATGGGCTGGTTGCCTCGTTCAAGTCAACATTGGACGAAGCACTTAGCGCATCATTGTTATTACACGTTATTGATTCTGGTGATCCCGGTTTTGAGGCGCAGCTTGAAGTGACAGATAAAGTATTGGCTGAGATTGGTGCCGATAATGTATCGAGCATTCGGGTGTTCAATAAAATTGACTATCTGAATGATGCGGTCGCACAAACAGAGCGTATCGCAGAGCTGGAAGCGAAGTACCCCGGCTGTCTTGTTCTCAGCGCCCGCCGTAAAGACGATATAGTCGCGTTACATCAGGCGATTGTGCATTTTTTCCAACAGCAACTAGTTGAATCCGAGATTTTTTTACCTTGGTCAGCACAGGGATTGCGTGGCGAGATCTTTGCTTCTTGCGAAGTGCTTGAAGAGCGTGCTGATGCCGCAGGTGCATTTTTTCGCTTTCGCAGTACACCTGATGTGGTCGCTAGGCTGCGCGAACTCTCAGACAATGATGAGAGCCTAAATTAAAGTCATATTCAACACTCCAATCTTTTACTATAAAGAGAGTGTGTTGCATCGACCGGTTGAATTCACAACCGAAAGAAGACAGCCAAAAAACAGAACGTCACTTTCAAGGTAGAGCGGCTATAGCTTACCGAAAAATAAAACTGACTGAGCACTTGATTTCAAGGCTTCTTAAACCCTACTGATGCGCTTGAGCGCTAGGTCTATAGCGTCTACAATAAAGCAGTTTTTATTTACTTCAGGCCATGAACATGAATGACACAACATCGAAACCCACTTTACCAGATCGCCTTTCGATCAACCCTGCTAGCCCACATCATGTGGCAGAAGTTTTTGAGCACGACATTGGTATTCGGTTGAACGGCAAAGAACGTTTCGATGTTGAGGAATATTGTATTAGTGAAGGATGGGTGAAAATCGCATCTCCTAAGGCGTTGGACCGTCGTGGCCAACCCATGCTGATGAAGCTAAAAGGCACTGTTGAAGCCTTTTATAGTTAAGCGGATGCGCTATGCCACATAATAGTCTGTAGGTCACAAATACAGGCAATATCTGAATTTACAAATTATAAGGTTCACCAATGACCAAAATTGATGACAAGATCGAAGGCTTACTCGCTAAACACTCTAATTTAACGAAAGCTGAAGCAATCAAAATCGTAACTGACAAAAATAAGCGTAAGAAGAAAAAGCGGGTGGAAAAAACAGAGAGAAGTAATGCCAAAAAGCTTAGGAACGAGGAAAACCGCCCCGAATGAGATGAGGGTGACGCTTAAACACATTTATATAGTAATCAACATACTTTACCGATACACTCCCGCCAAAAGAATAAGCTATTAGTTGGATTATGGGATCGTTTGAGCATGCTTAGAAAAATTGAATTATTGGCACCGGGTGGGGATGTAGAAGCGATCAAAGCCGCTATCGTTGCGGGCGCTAATGCGGTGTATTGTGGTTTAGATACCTTTAACGCGCGTAATCGCGCCGCTAATTTATCATTCGACGAGCTCAATGGTGTCATACGCCTTGCTCATGACTATGGCTGTGAAGTTTTTCTCACCTTAAATATCGTGATTTTAGAGCACGAAATTAAGGGGATGATTAAGCTGCTTAATCAGCTAGTCAATACCGGTATTGACGGCATTATTGTCCAAGATTTAGGCGTGTTTCAGCTGGTCAAAGACTATTTCCCTAGCCTTGTCATTCATGCCTCGACTCAGTTAACAACGCACAATGAAGGCCAGATTCTATTTTTAAGTAAAATAGGCGCGTCTCGCGTTAACTTATCGCGAGAGCTTAATCTCGGTGAAATCAAAAGCCTGACGTCGTTGGCACATGAAAATAATATACTGACGGAAGTCTTTGTCCATGGTGCTTTATGTATCGCTTTTTCAGGGCAATGTTACTCAAGCTCGGTGAGTGTGGGTAATTCAGGTAACCGAGGCCGTTGTAGCCAAGCGTGCCGTGACGAGTATGAACCGACTAATGAAGGCCATAAGTTTCCGCTTAATTTAAAAGACAATTCTGCTTATTTTGATCTGCCGGAGCTCGTTGATGCGGGTGTCGATTCACTCAAGGTTGAAGGTCGGATAAAAGGGGCACATTACGTCTACACTGTGGTGGATACTTGGCGTAAACAAATTGATAGCTTTGTCGAGTCAGGCAAGTTATTGACGGATGATGCCAACCTTCATAAAGTCTTTAATCGTGATTTTACCAATTCCTTTTTAAAGGGGAATTTAACGAAAGAGATGTTTATCGACAGTCCCCGTGACTACAGCGGCCAGCACGCAGTCGAAAAAAACAATGCCACCTCGATGGTTCAAATTCAACAAGCGAAAAATGAGCTGTATGAAGACAGAAATGCGTTAGGTGCTACCTTAGAACAAAAAATAGCCTTTCTTGATATTGAAAAGCGCAGATTAACACTGACATTTTCTGGCCAAATAAATCAGCCGCTTACGCTAAAAATCACAATCTGTGAAGCAGACTCACTAGTAGAAAAAGACGCCACTTCAACACGCAGCCAAACAACATCATTTAACGTTGAATCAGAAGTCTCATTAACCACGGCAGACAAATCAACGATTGACCAAGCGACATTAGAAAAACGCTTTAAAAGTTTTAACGATGCTAATTACACCATTGAAGGCTTCGACTTTGACCAGTTAGGCGCCAACGTGAGTATTCCTTTTAAGGATTTGACCGCGTTAAAAAATAAAGCCGCTTACTTATTAAATAATTCGGTTGAAGTGATTGCGCCGGTTGACGTTGAGTCGTTGGTCCAACAGCCAAAAGTGGAAGACAAGCCCAAGCTGTCACTACTGATTAGTAATCTTAAAGATTTGAACCTGTGCGATGAAACGGATGCCGATATTTATTTTAAGCTGCCGGAAAGCCTTAAAAAAGACTGTACCAAGCACATTGACTTGCTGCTCAAGCATCCGCGTTTAATACCCTGGTTTCCTGCGGTACTGATTGGTAAGGATTATGATGAATCGGTTAAGATTCTAGAGCAAGTAAAACCTAAACGCATTGTCACCAATAACACGGGTATTGCCTATCAAGCTTTCGAAAAAGGTATTGAATGGATCGCTGGCCCCTTTTTAAATACCACCAACTCGTATGCATTGCGAACAATGAAAGAGTCACTCAATTGTGCTGGCGCTTTTATTTCCAACGAAATTAGTCGAACCCAGATCAGGAATATCACGCGTCCAGAAAATTTCAAGTTGCTTTACAGTATTTATCATCCTATTTTAATGATGACAAGCCGACAATGTTTTTTCCAACAGACCGTCGGCTGCAAAAAGCCGAGTATTGAAGATGGCTGTATGCTCAAATGTGAAAAAGCCACCACCATTACCAATGTCAAAGGCGTCTCCTTTGCCATCGACAAACAAAAAGGGGGCTACCCGAGTATTTATAATGATGAGCAGTTTTTAAATCTCGATATTACCGATGATTTATCCGGTTTGTTTGACGAGTTCTTTATTGATTTAACCAACATTGGTGCCGGTTCAAAAGCCGAGCAAGATAAAGTGCAACTGATCCATTATTTTGAAGGCTTATTGAACGGGGATAAAAACGCCGCTAGCGAGCTTAATGGCATGATTTCGGTATCGACCAACGCCCAATACAGCCAAGGCTTGTAAGTCATTTTGACCTGACTTAAATTATTGATTGTTGGCAGCTAAAAGCGAGCGTAGTGCGACTGCCAACGCAAATTAAAGCATGATTGTGAGGGATTATTTTGCCACAGCCGATACTCTATTCTTTACAAAACTGTCCTTACGCCATGCGTGCAAGACTCGGCATACTACTGGCAAAACAACCCGTCATGCTACGCGCGATAGATTTAAGACATAAACCGCCTGAAATGCTAGCGGCATCGCCCAAGGGAACAGTGCCTGTTTTAGTCATTGATGATACGGAAAACCCCAATCAACCAACGATCATCGACGAAAGTTTAGATATTATGCTGTGGGCCTTAAACCTGAGCGACCCAGATAATTTACTTTACAGTGACGAGCCAGACCAACTCCCGTCTATGCTGAGCTTAATCGGCCGCTTTGACAATGAGTTCAAAAAGCACTTAGAAGACTATAAATCTGCCAAACGATATCATGAAGAGAGTAAAACCGATCACCGTCAGCAATGTGAAATGTTTATTATTGAATTAGACAATCGTCTAAGCAAACACCAATACCTGATGGGCGATAAGCCCAGTTTAGCCGACTACGCGATTTTGCCTTATATTCGTCAGTTTGCCCGCGTTGAGCGCCAGTGGTATATACAAACGCCTTACCCGCACCTTCAGCATTGGCTTAAGCAGCATCTTACCTCGCTGTTATTTTCACAAGCGATGATAAAACATCCATTGTGGCTCGATCATCAGCAAAGTTTTTTAATCGGACAATAAAGTGTAGACAGCCAACAACAGGGCTTCGCTTTAGGATGTAACTGTTGTAGTTTAAGTGATTGGTAGAAAGCTAAATTAAAGGGTAGCGCCCCCTTAAATTTTGTGGAAAAAACAGAGAGAAGTAATACCAAAAAGCTTAGGAGCGAGGCAAACCATCCCGAGCGGGATTAGGTTATGCTTATAATTCATTTTTGATTTTTGCGAGCTAGCATTATGGCAGTTGCACAAATAGGGATATTTAACAGTGATATTTCAACACATCATTATTATTTAGAATTTTCATTAAATGCTGATGTAAATATCAGTGAGGTTAAGCGACAGTTAGCAATAATTGCAACACCTGATAAAGCTCATCTCGTGATGGCATTTGGCCCGAGATGCTGGCAGCGTTTGCGGCCCGAGATGAATATTGAAGGCTTAAGTAGTTTTAAAGCGATAAAGGGTATGGAAGGACACAATTGCCCAACTACTCAGCAGGATTTGTTCTTTTGGTTACATTGTCCAACTGAGAGAGGTCATAGTTACAATTTAGATCATGTTTTTAACATTACTGCAGCCTTAAAAGAACTCGCCACTTTAACGTTAGAAATTCAAGGTGTAAAATATCATGATAGCCGTGATTTAACGGGGTTTGTAGATGGCTCAGCTAACCCTAAAGGTGAACATAAGTATTTAGAGAGTTTAATTCCTGATGGACAAGAGGGTGAGAAAGGTAGTTATTTATTAACCCAAAAATGGGTGCATAATTTGAAAAAATTTAATCACCTTCTACAGCAAAAGCAAGAACAAGTTATTGGTAGAACCAAGTCTGATAGTATTGAATTGGAAGGCGAAGCTATGCCGAAGAACTCACATGTAAGCCGTACCGATGCTGAATTAGATGGTAAAGCAGCAAAAGTTTATCGCCGCAGCATGCCATTTGGTACTAGTGAGGAAAATGGCCTTTATTTTGTTAGCTTTTCGAACCAACAAGCTCGACATCAAATTCAACTTGATAGGATGTTTGGAGTGGTTGGTGATGGTATTTATGACCGATTACTAGATTTTAGCCAAGCTAAATCAAGTTCTTATTGGTTTGCGCCTAGCCAGACAAGCTTGGACGATTTATTTGCTTGAAAAACAAGGGGTAGCTCGCTCGTTTAGTCGAATGTAAATGGGGTTATCACCACATTAAATCATCGGGAATATCATAGTCGCCATAGGGATCATCACTTGCTGTTTCTGCCGATGTATTCGCTTTGTCCTGATGTAATACGACATACGCCGGGTTAATCGACTTTATTTTAGTCACCGTTACGTTTGGCACAATAAAGATGATGTTATCGATCTGACAGAGTCCAATACTGCCTGCCACTAAGGCATCGTAGTTTTCTTTATTGAGATACAGCGTTTTAATTTTGTTATTGAATTGAAAATTGAAAGCGGTATGGCCTTCATGTGGAAAAAATCAGAGAGAAGTAAGGCCAAAAAGCTTAAGAAAAAGGGAAACCCGTCGGCGTGGGATGTGGTTGACGCTTAAGCACTAACAAGCTGTTGTATTGTGTTGCAGTCGCTTAGTTCCCGCTCTTATGAATACCAGAATGGGTGTGCGCGGTTATTTTAGTATTCAGTTCGATGATAACAATAAATTAATTGCCCTTAAAAAATCGCATTTCAGTTATTTAGAGTGCAAGGTTTTTCTAGGTGGGATCAAGTCAGTAATATTACCTTCCGCCATCTCAGCTGCAAAACCCAAGGTCTCAGACAAGGTCGGATGAGGATGGATCGTCATTCCAATATCTTCAGCATCTGCGCCCATCTCTAAGGCTAATACTGCCTCAGCAATCAAT
>CAJQOM010000038.1 GCA_905479985.1 uncultured Gammaproteobacteria bacterium
GCTCTAAAATCACCGCCTTTGATTGTGTCATAAAATAAACGCCAGACACTATCGCCGTCATTTTGATAGTTCTTGGCGCCATTAATACCACCTTGCGCTGCGATACTGTGGGCCCGTCTCGGACTATCTTGGAAGCAAAAGGTTTTGACGTTATAGCCCATTTCGCCAAGAGAGGCTGCAGCGGATGCGCCTGCCAAGCCAGTTCCGACAACGATAACGGTATATTTCTTTCTATTCGCCGGGCTGACAATTTTGAGATTGAACTTGTGTTGTGTCCACCTATTTTCGAGGCTGCCTTTCGGGGTTTGGCTGTCCATTACGTAATCAGTCATGACAATCCAAAATAAATATAAAGTGGCACAATTGCCAAGCCACCGGTCACGGTTAAGGTCACGGCCCACGCTATGTACTGACAGGTGAAATCGGTTTTACCGAGTGTTTGGAATACATTGGCAAGTGAATGCTGCAAATGCATGGTCAGGACAAATAACCCTGCCATGTAAAAGCCTAACATCCAAAATGATTGGAATAGATCGCGCATCTCTTGGTATGGGTCAAAGGTGTCAAATAATAAGGTTTGAACCATATGAATAACAATAAATGCTAACAGAAATAAAACGCTTATCGTGACGAGCTTGGCTGGCATTTTAAAACCATCATGACGGGCATAATCAATCACTCTGGCTTTGGCATTCACCTGCCTAATTTTCAGCGCGGTTCTGACATGTATTGCAATAACAGCAATAAATAAAACTAAAACCGAATAACGGATAAAACCGGTGTTATACCAAGCATAAAAATCATTAAATAGGACTTCAGAAAAGAAGGTGAGGTTTGTCAGCATGTGAAATACCAAATAGGCAAACATCACAATGCCGGCAATCGCCATTAAACGCTTTTGTAACTGCATTACCCGCATCGTTTAGCTTTCCATATCGACAAGAATATCTTCACTATCTCGTCTGGGTTGTAGCTTTTCTTTTTCGATGGTACGAATGCAGCTATTTCGTCGCAAAATCGCATCATCATTATGTTCTGGGCTTAACTTTTCTGCCTGTTCATAAGCTGCTATTGCTGCCACAAAATCAGCATAGGCGAAACTATGTGACATCGGCTGGCTAATCAGAAACCGGGCGCGGCGTTCGTTCATTATGCCTGTGTAATAATACTGTTCATATTCGCTGTCTAGGCGCGCAATGGTCTTTTGTAACTGCTTAATTTGGGATTGTTTTTCGGTGTGGTGTAGCTGATCTGTTAACGCCAGAATATAGATCACCAGCGCTTGCTGATTATTGTCATCAATATTTAATATATCGAGGCAAATGCTTTCTGCAATTTCAGGTTCTAATAAAGAACGGTATTGCCGCGCTTTGGCTAATGCTGATTCTATCGCATCAGCATGAATGTCATGCAGTATCAGTTCCATCTTTTCCTTATGATTTCTTGATAGGCGAGCCGAAATAATAACTCAGCTTCGAGGTCTATCATTCAATCTAATTCAAACTGTTTGACATTGCAAACCTAAAAGTGGCCCAACACCTGATTAATGGTGTCAGTGGGCAGTTTCTGGTATCTTTATCGGGTTTTATCACCCTTTATTTGGTCAACTCATGCAAAGAAAAATCCTTGTGACTAGTGCACTTCCCTATGCCAATGGTTCTATCCATCTTGGTCATTTAGTGGAATATATCCAAACTGATATTTGGGTACGTTTCCAAAAGATGCGCGGTCATGAATGTCATTATGTTTGTGCAGATGATGCCCACGGCACACCGATTATGTTACGTGCACAAAATGAAGGCATTACGCCAGAACAATTAATTGCAGATGTTAACGCCGAGCACCAAGCCGATTTTAATGATTTCTCAATTGCCTTTGATAATTTTCATACGACGCATAGTGATGAAAACAAGGCATTAGCGAGTCACATCTATCTGGCTAATCGCGATGCAGGCCATATTGAGACCAGAACGATTAGTCAGGCCTATGATCCTGAAAAAGAAATGTTTCTGCCAGATCGCTTTATTAAAGGTGAATGCCCTAAATGTGGCGCAGCCGATCAATATGGCGATAACTGTGAAGCTTGCGGTGCGACTTATGATTCAACTGATTTAATTAACCCTGTTTCAGCGGTATCGGGTGCAACACCGGTTACCAAAGAATCTGAACATTACTTTTTTAAACTCGGCCATTTTGAAGAATCGCTTAAAGCTTGGACACGAGCAGGCCATATTCAAAGCGAAGTCAGCCACAAACTCGATGAATGGTTTGAAGGCGGCTTGCGTGATTGGGATATTTCGCGTGATGCGCCCTACTTTGGGTTTGAAATTCCTGATGCACCGAATAAATTTTTCTACGTTTGGCTCGATGCGCCGATTGGTTACTTAGCCAGCTTTAAAAACTACTGCGATCGCACCGGTGTTGATTTTGATGCGTTTATGAAACCTGATACAACCACTGAAATGGTCCATTTTATCGGTAAAGATATTATCTATTTCCATGCGCTATTTTGGCCAGCCATGTTGGAAGGCGCAGGTTTCCGTTTGCCCAACAATATCTTTGCCCATGGTTTCCTAACGGTTGATGGCAAAAAGATGTCTAAGTCACGTGGCACGTTTATCAAAGCCCGCACCTACCTTGATCATTTAAACCCAGAATATTTACGTTATTATTTCGCTGCCAAATTGGGCTCAGGCATTGATGATATTGATTTGAATCTTGAAGACTTCCAAAGTCGAATCAATTCAGACCTAGTAGGTAAAGTTGTTAATATCGCCAGCCGTTGTGCTGGTTTTATTAAAAAACGTTATGAAGGCAAGTTAGCAAACACGTTATCTGAACCCGCTTTATTCGAAGAATTTGTCGCGCAATCAGATGCTATCGCCGCTCGTTATGAAAACCGCGAATTCGGACAAGGCATGCGTGACATTATGGCGCTAGCCGATAAGGCCAATCAGTATATTGATGATAAAAAACCGTGGGCTTTGGCAAAAGAAGAAGGCAAAGAACAAGAAGTCCATGATATCTGCACGATGGGAATTAATTTGTTCCGTGTTTTGGTCGCCTATTTAAAACCCGTGCTGCCAGAAACTGTCATACAAGCAGAAGCCTTTTTGAATATTGAACCTCTGACTTGGCCGGATATTGGCACACCATTACTGAGCCATGATATTAATAAATTCAAACCATTGATGACGCGGATCGAATCGGACAAGATTGAAGCGATTCAAGCTGCATCGAAGGATACTTTGGCTGAGACTAAATCTAAGCCGGTTCAAAGCACTGCTTCTATTGACAAGAATATTCCACCCATTGCCGATGAAATCAGTTTTGATGACTTTGCAAAAATTGATTTACGCGTTGCTAAGATCATCAATGCCGAACATGTTGACGGCGCTGATAAATTATTGAAATTAACGCTTGATATTGGTCTAGCACAACGTCAAGTATTTGCGGGTATCAAATCTGCCTACGCACCAGAAAGCTTGATTGGAAAACAAACCGTCATGGTTGCCAATCTAGCGCCCAGAAAAATGCGTTTTGGTTTGTCTGAAGGGATGGTATTGGCTGCTGGGCCAGGTGGTGAAGATTTGTTTATCCTTCAACCAGATAAAGGCGCAAAAGCTGGGATGAAGGTAAAATAATAAGCTTGAGTCAATATCTAGCGGCCTAATCCTGTTTTTTTCTTCGTCAAATTTGCTTAAAAAAAAGCCCCAACATGTTTGCTGGGGCTTGTTCTCTGTAAGGCATCATCAACTTATAGTTTAAATATCAAGCTGGCTGCCTCTTGATTTTTCTTTAATTTGGATTTGTTAACATATTGTTGCAGGGTTGCAAACACCAACCCAATTTACTTTACCATTAGTAAGAGTAGGCGTTACCGTATAAGTATTACTTGTGGTAAGACCGTTAGTTGCTCTTGCTGTTGCAACAATTACACCAGCAGCACTAGTTGTAACTGTGCCCACACGACCTGTGTTTTGAGTCGCAATATTAGCAGGAACACCATTAGTCCCAGCTCCACAGCCTGTAATTGTAGCAGCAGTTGGCGCTAGTGTTGTTTGCACGCAAATTTCGACTGCTGTTTTTGGTGCTGATGTTGCTAATATAACTTCAGTAAAATTAGCCTTTAACGTATATTGTTGATAAGCAGGCAATGCGATAGATGCCAAAATACCGATAATCGCGATAACGATCATCAGTTCGATTAATGTAAAACCTTGTTGAATTTTTTTCATGTTGTATTCCTCTAGTATTAAAAATCAGCAAATAATTGTGCCTTGCCGTGATAAATGCAGGTGCCGTGCCAACACATAACTATCTGTTTATATTAAATATAATTATTAACGACCTTGTCTAGCCAGACTTCTTAGCGTCACAAAGTGACAATTATTGTCAGTTTCTACGCTTACTGATGCCTTTTTGGTGTGTATAGCACTTAACTTTAATTAAAACCTTGTTCAAAGCCGTGATAGTCAACATGATGTGCTTTTGCTACAGATTCCTGTATTAGCTTTCCTTGGTGGATTGCGACACCTTCTCTTAAGTACATATCACTTGTTACCGCTTCGATAATCCCTTTCTCAGCCAATGCAAGTACAAAGGGCTGTGTCGCGTTGGTGAGTGCATACGTGGCTGTTTGTGCTACTGCACCCGGCATGTTGGTAACACAATAATGAATGATGCCTTGCTCTATAAAGGTGGGATTGTCATGCGTTGTCGGCTTTGACGTTTCGAAGCAGCCCCCTTGATCAATGGCCAGATCCACTAATACAGAAGCTGGCTTCATGATTGATAGCATCTGTTTTGTGATCAATTTGGGTGCTGAAGCACCGGGTATTAATACCGCACCCACGACTAAATCTGCTGTGCTTATCGCTTGTTCTATATTGTATTGACTGGCGAACAATGTTGTTAGATCTGGCCCAAAGTGGGTATCTAACTGTCTTAATCTCGGCAAAGCAATATCCAGTACTGTGGTATCTGCGCCAAGCCCCATGGCCATCCTCGCCGCTTGTTCTCCCGCAGCGCCGCCCCCTAAAACAATGACCTTGGCAGGCGCGACGCCTGGAACACCACCGAGTAAGATACCCTTGCCACCTTGATGATTTTCTAGTGCGCTACAGCCCATCTGTATGGACAGTTTTCCTGCTATTTCGCTCATCGGTGCTAATAAGGGTAAGCCACCATTTTTATCTGTTACTGTTTCATAGGCGATGCACGTTGCACCAGAATCGAGTAAGTCTTGTGTTTGTTGCTTGTCTGCCGCGAGATGAAGGTAAGCAAACAATATTTGGTCAGGCTTTAACCATTGTCGCTCCTGTGCTTGCGGCTCTTTCACTTTAACAATCAATTCCGCCTCATCATATATCGCTTTGGCTGAGTTGATGATGGTGGCGCCAGCCTGTCGGTACAGTTCATCCGTTAAGCCAATTGCATCGCCTGCAAGGTGCTCAACGATAACGTGATGCCCTTTGGTAACCAGCTCTCTCACACCAGCCGGGGTGATACCAACACGATACTCATGATTTTTAATTTCTTTGGGTACACCTATTAACATCCTTTACTCCCTATGTTCTCTTTGTTCCGTTTCTGTTTTAATGATGGTTATTACTCAATTTAAAGAAATGTGGTGCCTTTGACAAACCAACTCCCCCCTTCTCTGACTGCCTTGCGCTTTAATAATCGCTTCGAACAGCAATTGCCTGCTGATCCCATCACCGATAATCATCGGCGACAAGTTGAGTATGCTTGCTTTTCCTATGTCAAACCAACCCCTGTTAAGGCGCCCCAATTAGTCTCTTATTCGAAAGAAGTCGCTGATACCCTTCGCTTAACGATTGATGACTGTGAGTCTGATTTATTCACGCAAGTCTTCGCAGGTAATACGCTATTAAATGGCATGGCACCTTATGCCCAATGTTACGGGGGGCATCAGTTTGGTCATTGGGCTGGGCAATTGGGTGATGGCCGCGCGATTAATTTAGGTGAAGTGGCTGATCAAGCTGGCATGCATCACGTTCTACAACTCAAAGGTGCGGGTGAAACGCCTTATTCTCGGACTGCAGATGGGTTGGCAGTATTGCGCTCTTCTGTCCGTGAGTTTATTTGTAGCGAAGCTATGCATCATCTTGATGTGCCTACGACGCGGGCCTTGAGCTTGGTCACAACGGGTGAAGATGTTGTTCGTGATATGTTTTACGATGGCCGCCCGAAACCCGAACCCGGTGCCATTGTCTGTCGCGTTGCACCGTCTTTTTTGCGATTTGGCAGCTATGAGATCTTTGCATCACGTGGCGATCATGAAACATTAAAAACCTTGGCTGATTACACCATTAGAAACTTGTTTCCACATCTCCTCGACAAAGCTGATTCTGAGATTGGTGCTGCTCACTATATAGAATGGTTTAATGAAGTCTGCCAGAAAACAGCTGAGATGGTTGTGCATTGGATGCGCGTCGGTTTTGTGCATGGTGTGATGAATACCGATAATATGTCGATATTGGGTTTGACGATTGATTATGGCCCGTATGGCTGGCTTGAAAATTATGATCCCAATTGGACGCCAAATACCACTGATGCGACGAATAAACGTTATCGTTATGGTCATCAAGCTCAGATTGCCCAATGGAACCTTGTACAGTTAGCCAATGCGCTTTATCCGTTAATAAATGACGCTGAGCCTTTAAGGCAATGTATTAACGACTTTGCAAGCAGTTATGCAACACAGCTAGAAACCATGCGGGCGGCTAAACTGGGGCTTAAAGCCTTTCAAGCTGACGATGCCACGCTGATCAGTGAGTTACATAAAGTATTACAGTTGATTGAAACGGATATGACCATTTTTTATCGTGGCCTGGCTGATCTCAACACGGAAGCGCAATATCAAACTGATGATCAGTTATTGGCACCTATTGCCGATGCTTATTATGTTGAAGCGCAGTTAACCCCTGAAAATAAAGCCGAGATTTGTCATTGGTTACGGCAATACCAAAAACGGATCCGCCAAGATGGCACTTCTGATGCGGATCGTCGAACCGCGATGAATAAAGTTAATCCGAAATACGTCTTTCGTAATTATCTGGCTCAATTGGCGACCGATAAGTCTGAACAAGGTGATTTTAGTTTGGTTAATGAATTACTTGAGGTATTTAGACATCCTTATGATGAACAGCCTGACAAATCACACTTTGCCGTTAAGCGTCCGGATTGGGCACGTGAACGCGCTGGCTGCTCGATGTTATCGTGTAGTTCATAAACTATGACTAACTTGCTTCGCCTCGTTGTTTTCACTTGTTTGTTGTTGCCCGCATACGGTTATAGCCAAGCTAACAGCGACTTTAAAGTCATCACTGTTACCGAGTTGTTCGGCATTCCTTGGGGCATGACCTTCATTTCAGATCATGCGTTACTGGTGACTGAACGTGATGGCGCATTAGCATTAATTAATACTAGAACAGGGAAACAAAAGTCCGTGGCTGGTTTACCTGATGATATTCATTTTCAAGGAAAAGGTGGTTTGCTTGATGTCGCAATCTCACCCGACTTTAAAGAAACAGCCTGGGTTTATTTTAGTTATAGCAAAGCGGTTGATGGTTTGGGTGCCACCACATTGGCCCGAGCTAAATTAAACGGGCTGAGCTTAGAATCATGGCAAGATTTATTGGTGACTCAAAGCCGAACACGTGCTGGTGCTCACTTTGCTGGTCGCATTACCTTTGATCAGCAAGGTCATGTCTTTATGTCGATCGGTGATCGCGGTACCCGTGCCAATGGACAAAACCTGAAAACCCATGCTGGTAGTATTATTCGGCTTAAGCTTAATGGCGAAATTCCTGCGGACAACCCTTTTGTTGCGAATGATTCAGCATTGCCAGAGATATGGAGTATTGGCC
>CAJQOM010000039.1 GCA_905479985.1 uncultured Gammaproteobacteria bacterium
TACTGATCCTGAAAGTCTAGGCCATAAAAGCCTCGCGGTCAGTTTAAGTGACTTAGCAGCAATGGGGGCCACGCCCGCGTGGTTTACATTAGCTTTGACGTTACCAGAAGTGAATGCGGATTGGCTGGCCGGTTTTGCCAAAGGTTTAACCCGTTTAGCGGATGAACATAACATCGCATTAATCGGCGGTGATACCACGCGTGGTCCTCTAAGCATTACGGTTCAAGTCCATGGACATGTTGATGCCGAGCAAGCGTTTCGGCGTGATGGAGCGAAAGTTGGCGACAGTATTTATGTGTCTGGGACTTTGGGTGATGCAGGTGCAGGCCTCAAATTAAAACAATCTCAGCTAAAGAATAAATCCGGTACAGCAACTGACTTAATTTTCCTGCAACAACGTTTAGATAAGCCAACGCCTCGCGTTACGTTAGGGCAAAGTCTATTAGGTGTCGCCCATGCTGCCATCGACATTTCAGATGGCTTGATTGCTGACTTAAATCATATTTTAGAAAAAAGTAATGTCGGTGCTCAAATCAATTTGGACGCATTACCGATTTCGGCTGAATTAATGGGTATCGTAGGCAGGGAAGAGGCTGAGAAACTAGCGCTATATTCTGGTGATGATTACGAGTTATGTTTTACCGCATCACCTGAAAAAGACCGTGAATTAGCCAATAAGATAAAAGACACCTACGTCAAGATTGGCACGATTACCGATGACAACAACATCGTATTCATTAGGTTTGGACAAGAGATTGAATTAACAGGAGCAGGCTATGAACACTTCTCAACCGGAAGTTAACTTCCGAGAACTGATCAAAAGGCCAGTTTGTTTCCTCGGACTAGGTTTCGGCTCAGGCCTCGCACCAAAAGCACCGGGCACATTTGGCACCATAGCCGCGATTCCTATTTATCTATTGATGCAGGACTTATCTTTAATGCTTTATATAGCATTAACTGTGATTGGATTTATAGTGGGTATTTGGATCTGCCAACAATCAGCAGATTGGCTCGGAACAGAAGATCCTTCTGCCGTAGTATGGGATGAAATAGTCGGTTATCTCGTCACCATGATCGCAGCACCACAAGGCTGGCAATGGGCTGTGCTGGGGTTTATATTATTCCGTTTTTTCGATATTTTAAAACCCTGGCCAATCAGCCTAGCCGATAAAAAACTCCACGGCGGCTTTGGCATTATGTTTGATGATGTAATTGCTGGTATTTTTGCCGGTGTTTTGTTGCAGTTAACTTATTATGTAAGCTAATTACCAACAGCCTGCCTCTGTACCATTATTACCCCTTACTCCTGTCTGGATTAAAGTCATTGTCCCGCAGCCGTCACCTACTTGTCCTCCAAGTGGGGCAGCAGTGATGGAGAATGAGGCCGCAAGCGGCGCCATGGTGTAATTATAAAAATTGGTATCGGTTATACCTGATGCAGCTTCTGTTGCAGTAGCATAACTATTTGTTTCTGTAAAAATACGCTCGGCAAAAGCGGCATATTGAATTAAATCCCCTTGAGCATCGGCCCGCCTTGCTCTTTGCACACTGTCTTGATAACTCGGATAAGCGATAGCGGTTAAAATAGCAATAATCGCTAGGGCAATCATCAGCTCTATCAGGGTAAAACCTGAACTGAGAGTACGTTTATTTTGTTTTATCATAATTTAAATCCATATAGCCGAGGTCAAGGGGAAGACCATGGAAACAACCCATGTTCACAAGCCTCAATTATTTATTGACTAAAATCCAGTTGCCGCCAAGACTGCCTACCTGAAAAGCCTGGACCTGGGTTTTCTACAGTCACTTCAATAGCACCTGATGAACCACTATTGTATTTATATTCCTTTTGACCATCAGCAGAGTTGACGATGCTAGGCGCTGAAATAATACCGACCTGTGATTTTTTACCGCTGGAGGCTCCGATTATCGTTTCACCAGGATTCCATATGCCGTCATTATTTGCGTCAATGAAAATAAAGTCTTTTTCATCAAAGACACCATCACCATTTAAATCAAAAGGTGTGAAGGCAAGCCGTCCACCGGAATATAAATCGAGTTCCATTAGCCAACCACTACCACCAAAAGTACAAGGGTCATTTGATGGCAAGAGTGTTGCGAAAATAATACGGCCATTACGGATGACAGGATTACTAACTTGGCGTTCACCTAAATTATCAGTATTGCCACCTTCGGTATTAATGAGATCCATATACCAGCCAGAATGAGTAGACCAACTAATATTGGTATCACTGGTTAGGCGGAGATCAAAGCCAAACTGAGAATGTTCGGAAAGAATAGATTGCTGAAGTAAATTACTTCTATTGAATGAAGTTAACGTTGCCCCAGCTTCATCCCAGATACTATAAAACGTCTGAGTCACTTGCCCTACCGGATTATTATCACCAAGCTCAAAGTATTTACCGGTACCAAAATAAACTAAGAAACCAGGTAATGTCGGGTGACGAGCAATCTGTAATTGAGTAGTAATTGGTTGTATATTATTTGCAGTACATGTAGTTCCAGCACAGGCCGTAAATAATGGCGTTTTCTGTGTGGTTGAGTTGATAGCAACAAGTGGATCAAAGGCAAATCTCCAAGTACTCTCTGCACCACTGATATCCAATTTCCAAACGTTACCAAACAAGTCGCCCGCATAAATGGCATCAGCGATATTATCACCATCAACATCGATAACGGATGGTGTGGTAATACCATTAGGCCTCTGGCCTGTTGTGACATCTTGATTAGGGTCTTGTGCAGTACCGACACCAGTATCAAATTTACTAATTAATGTACCCGTTTCGATATCAACAATGTAGATGACGGCATTACCGGTTGCACTGGCATTACTATCAGCAACCGTATTATTGAAACCATTCCCAAAAACAGCGGCCCATTTGCCATTATGCAAGCGCACAATACTCGGTTGGCCATAGGTATAACCTAAGTCTGAATCATTAGCATCAGTAAATTCGAACAGTACTTTACTCGCACCTGAGCTCTCACTCACAAAATCTGTTCCGGGGTCGGTAACATCTAAAGCAAATAAGCCCTGCCCACCACCACCTAAGCCAGAGATAAGGACGGTATGCCATGCACTACCATAAAAGGCATCGATAACGGATGAAGCACCATCAACCATATATTCATGGCTATAGTTTGGGTTAGATAAATTTCCTATCCGGCTAAAAACACTGTTGGGAATGAAAGCAAATTCTTCAACGAGTGTTGCAGCATCAAAAGCATGGTACATACCATCATTCGCACCGACATATACTAGCGGTTTTCTCGCGCTATAGGCAGATTTAAAGCTAGAATAAGGAGTTGAATTCTCTAGAGCGCCAGAGCCCCAATTATCTGCATACCTTGATATAGGCGGGCCTATATAGGTTGGAGCAGAGTGAACAATATCACCGAGAACAGTACTACGATTTCTAAAAGTACCGCCACTGCTCTCTTCCAGAGATTGATCGCCACGCAAGAAGTTCAAAACATTCACATCATTATTCAATAACGCTTCTTGAGCGCTAGATAGTCCTGTAGTAGCATCTCCTGTCCATTGGAAAGGTCTACCCGGGTTAGTTGATGCTCCATTTGACGTAATGATAATACGACTACTTGGCGCAGGAACAAGTTGGCCAGCATCTAGTGAAGCCGTCGCCGGAACAGTTCCTTCTTCATTAACAGTCGTTGTCAATATGTCATCGCTTAAGATTGGAAAGGCTAAAAGCTGGCCACTCCAGTCCTCACTATCAAATCGTGCTTGATAGAGCGTACTGTTGCTAGAAATAGAGCCAGAATTTAAAGCGACAGCGGAAGCAGAACTCGCGCCAGCAGCATCTTGGAAGACTTCTCTTAAAGCAGTTTCTAATGCAGCACCGTCTTCAGAGGCATAGGCTGAACCGCCAGCATTATCAGCAGTGTCCTGAAGTATGGGTCGAATACTGCCACCTGCGAAACCAACTGTATGTACATGTAAGAATTGACCTTTGTCTTTTGCCGCTTGTCCAGTCAAATCACTACGTAAATCCCGGGAGCCTTCTAGCGCTTTGCCACTTGTTGCGTCAATACAACTTTTAGTGCCGACTGCTGTATCACAAAAAGCCCAGTAAGCAACATCATCTAAATTACCATTACCGGTAACATTTGAGGAGTCCACAGCTTCTGCTATTTCACCACTTGCACTATCGTTATCATAGTCTATAACTTCTGCTGGTAACCCTGCATCACGGTAGGGTTCGCCATCTGTAAAAACGATAACACTGGATTTAGCACACCAGAGCTTTTTGCCTTCATCTTGATAATAGTAAGGGTCCCTTTCTGGGTTGGTAACATCAGCAAGCTCAAAATCTTTAAAACCAGTACTGACATCAGCATAATACGGTGTATCTTGTTCGAAATATTGAATGACTTCCCATAAGTTTTCTGCTAATGGTGTCGTACCCCAAATTAAAGGGTAATGCTCAATAGAGTCGACCACATCACCTATTGGTGAAGAGATATAACCCGTTAAATTCCTATAGCCACCACCGCTAGCATCAGAAGGTTTTTTAACAAAGGGGTTATTAGGGATATTGAAGTTCATCGTACCACCATCAGTTTTAACACTGTTGTAGATATCTCCATCATTTGGTGGGTAGCGATAGAAAGAAACACCTAGTCTGACATCTGGTGCCAATAGTTGTAACAATCCCGTTGGTTCAACAACAGTCACTAGGGCTAAATTAATTTCTGACGGAATGCCCTGCAGAGCAATATAACCAACAGTTTCATTGGAATGGCTATTGTCAGAATCGCAAGAGGGTTCTTCTTCAGCGAAAATAGTTGCTTCAGTAGACGAAACTGATCTCAATCTTAGAACGGCAGGATCCAAGTCGGTTGGATCTACAATAGAATTGAGGCTTGCAATAAAAGCAGGAGTACCAGAGAAACCAGGCGTGAAAGTGATAGCTTTATCAGCTTGATTGACACTACCTTGTGTTCCCGCTAGTAATCTGAGGCCGTTCGTGGCATCTGTCATATCACCAACTTGTACAGCAATATAACCAATAGTTTCTGAGAACAGGGTTGGGACAGGGGAAGTAGAACTAACGTTTTCTTGTTGTTGTAAAGCGACATCAAATCCAGTAGTAGAAACTGAAAAAGCTCTGGCGTTTACAGCGCCTCCGTTATTATGAGTCATAGTGGATACCGCAATAGCAGGGTTTGCGGGGAAAGCAGCCAAGCCAACGGATTCGAAATTTTTTACATCGACTGGCGCTGTACAGCTTCCGCCAGACTCTACGCCTTTACTTGCGTATTCTTTAGCGGTACTTATCGTGCCAGCTTCTATTCGAAGTGGGCTTGCCCCACTTAAAGTATGATTTCCAG
Organism: uncultured Gammaproteobacteria bacterium; assembly: GCA_905479985.1. Lineage (GTDB taxonomy): Bacteria > Pseudomonadota > Gammaproteobacteria > Nitrosococcales > Methylophagaceae. The sequence goes on from CAJQOM010000039.1 coordinate 5,374, forward strand.
GTTCAATAACTATATATGAGACTTGCTCTGTAGTGTGTGTAGCGTCATTATAAGGCCACTCTTGAGCTGAAATTTTGAACCCAGTTGTTGTAACATCTTTAATGCGAACAACTGCTGGGTCACCGCCATTAATAGTAGGCGGCTTAGCAATGACTACTGGTGCAGAGCCGTATGTTTTAGTGAATGTAACGTCCGTCCAAGAAGCAGCGGTGAGTAACTTAGAACTGTCCACAGTAGCTTTGATACTTGTTTTGCCAAACTCGCCGACCTTACTGTTAGCAGAGTCATAAATAAACCCACTATCGGAACTACCGATAGAAATCTTGGCATAGGGGTCATAAAGTGCCATTTGAGCACCTGAGTTTTCATGAGCTGGCGAGGTCACCATGACCGTTTGATCGTTAGGGACAGGAGAGTAATTATCACTATTACTGAGTTTGCCGCCGAATTTGTCATCAGCAAATTCATTATTAGCAACAATTTTATATTTGTAACCAGAGCCATATGAAAAAGCGGTACGACTTTCAACTTTACCGCCAACTAAAACTTGACGACTAGCATCAACCCGCCGAGTTGTTAGCCAGTTTAAATATCGGCCACTCCAGCATGTTGTATTGCCGGCAGCAGGGGTACAGTTGGTTTTGTAAAAGGCGCCTGTTTTGGTAGTATCAATGCCAATACCACCATATGCAGCAGCATTGACAGCAATAGTTGAATCGTATTGATAATTCTCTGTTGCCTCAAACATACCGTAGTAGTCAATACTCGGGTCGAAACCAGTCCGTATAGAGCCTCTCCAGCCCGAATCCTCGTACATAGGAATTTTCATACTGCCCGAATTATCCATCATCACCATAATGTTAGGTTTGATAGCACCGCCGAGATATAAAGGTGTTTCGCTTAGACTTAGCGGGACTGCAAGAGCTGTGTGAGAGGTTAGAGAAAACAAGACCAGTAGTAAGGCTCTAATGTGTAATTTCATTCTAAAATCTCCTAGCCGTAATGCTTTGTACTAATTGTCTGGATTGGCCATTAGCACCCGTACCTTTAGCAGTGACTTGATAATAGTTGATACCCGGCGGTGGGTTGTTTGTGCCAATGACAAGCGTGTCAGAGTCGAAATATTTAAACTCAATAATGTGGTGTGGCTTGTTGTTAGGGTTACCTAGGGGGAGCTCGAAGCCTTGCAATGTCGCTCCAGATTGCACTGCATTGGCATTCCACCAAACGGCATTACGAATAGTGTCGAACCACCAAGGTGTTGAGTCTGCAGAGTTCGGATCCATGGCGTTGAAACCCCACACAGGAGCCGTGTCAACAGCCGGTTCAGCAATGCTCGTCGCAAGCCAAACCTCACCTTCGCGTAAGGCTGTTTCAGCTGATTGGAAGGCCAAATTATTACTTTTCATATTACCGGCCATTTTTTCTTCTAGCCCAGTCACTTGCATTGAAGTCACACCAATCAGGGTAAGCAAGACGAGCATGATAAGGCTGATGATAAGAACAACACCGGACTGTTTTTGGTACAAAAAATAATGATTCATATGAATAAACCTAGGGCAGCCTATTGCGGAGTGCAATGGTTGAAGTAAATACGCGCCGAATTCTTCTGTCGTTAGTAGGGGAAGCGACGGTATCACCAAAAATAGTATAGGGAATAGCCTGTGTTGCAACATTATCATCGATGGTAAAAGCGACTAGACTTACCCGGAGACTGACAACATTGTCCATCGTTAATCCTGCTGTACCTGCCGGGACGTATGAGTCGGCGGTATTGTCATTATTGTTATCTTGGCCATAGAGCACTTGCATGTTCTCAATCCCTTCTACAATTTCTTGATTATTCCTAAATAGGGCAAACCCATTGACGCCACCTTGAATGTCATAGGTATTCAAGGTCAATGTATAAAGGGATGCCTCGCCGGTATACACTCTAGATAAACAATGGCCAGCAGCACATGCTAAAGGGTTGAAGTTACCCGGTTCAGCGATTTGAGTAGGCCCAGGGTTACTGATGAATGACCCCGTAACATGGCCTATTGTTGTGCCAGCTGAAGGGTCATTGGTAATTTGAAATATATCGGATTGGGTGCAATCGGCTAATAGAATTATGTCACCCTGCTCGAAAGGGTGGCCAGTGGTAACCGTGATGTTTGATGATGCAAGTGGACCGAAGGGCGGCTGAACAGCTGCACCGCTATCGGAAGCATTGAGGAGGGTGAGTATATCACTACCATCAAGCGCGACACTGGCGCCTGCAGCACCATTGGTACCACCTATACCAGCGGTAAATTGATGGAGAGCAGGATCATAATTACCACTCGTTGTGTCAATGTGATTAGTCGCCTCACTCACACTACTATTTTTACAGCCAGCATAATCAGCCATTCGCACATCTCGACTAATAATTTGCATTGCAAAGCGTGCATTTTCCTGTAATCGAGATAGGTTTTCTTGAACGCGATAAGTTTGTTGACTACTAGAAAATAATTGAATCAACCCAGCGGTGAGGAAAATACCGATTGCAACGGCTATCATTAATTCAACAAGGGACAGGCCAAGTTGTCGGTTTTTAGGTGAGAGCCTCATGGTTGAAAGCTCACTTGGAAATTAGGATCATTAGCATCAAGAAGCGTATCTCGGTTTTCATCCCAAGTAATGCTGACGGTAAAAATAGTGCCATTAAGCACAATAGTACCAGTGGCATCAGCAGCAACACCACCAGGAGCTAATGTTGCATCAATCGTGGTATTCCATTCAAGAAGATCATTTTGAGCCATTTGAATAGCGGTACAGCCCGCCACCGCCATGCAGTTTGCAATTGGCGCAGCTGCAGGTGCACCGGTATAGGTACCAATCGCCGCTGGGTTTGCCCGCATACGGTCAATGATATCGTAGGCCAATATAGTCGCTTGGCTCCTATTATAGGCACTTTGATTAAAGTTTAACCCTGTTGCTTGTAGCCCTGCCAAGCCTAGAAGACCAATGCCTAGAATGACAACGGTAATTAAAACCTCAATGAGGCCAAAACCATTTTGCTGCTTTGAGGATAAAGGTGATAATTTCGTCATGGGCATACCACATTGTTGCCATTGCCATCTTCAACAGTACCATCGGCATTACTATCACGAGCAAGCCCGGGCCGGCCAGTATTGTTAATAACGATACCTCTCGCGCTAGTTGCACCACGGGCATCGCAGAATCTAAATGTACTGATTAAATTAGCTCGGGAAAAACCAGTGCCATTGTAGGTAACGTTCGCCTGCGTAAAAGTGATGGTGTTGCCACCAGTGATTGCACCATGTATACGTAACACAGTATCGACACCAGCATCGACAACGGCATCGGCATCGTCGTCGGCAAATACAATCCAACCATTTTGCCAGTTTCCTATACAGCTAGTGCCGTTACTACTAGGACATGTCGTAACATTATTATTTAGTTTGATGGCTTCGCTTCTTGCGAGTCCAAGTGATGCTTGTAATTCATTAACTTGGGTGACAAGCCTATTGTTTTGAATGGTTGCCGTAAAACTAGGGGCTGCTATCGCAGCTAAAATAGCAGCAATAGCCAACACAATCATTAATTCAATGATTGTGAATCCGCTATGTTGTGGTTGGGCTTTGACCATTTTTCACTCTATATAATTATTCACCTTAGATAATAGGCGCTTGATGATATTGCTGTAAAGCTGACTAAAACGAGAAGTGAGAGCTAAGTCACGCTTTGGTATTGAAAGTGGAACAGATTTAATGTCAGGGGCAGCTCACATTTTTGTTACTGCCATTTTCTACAATGCCATTGGTATTTTTATCAACAGCAAGTCTTGAGCGACCAGTATTGCTAACAATCAACCCTCGGGCACTGGTTCTACCTCGCTTATCGCAAAATGTAAAAGTGCCATTTGAACCGCCTCTGGCTGTCCCATCACCAGTATAAATAATACGAGATCGGTTAAAAGTAAGCGTGTTATTAGTCGATATAGTACCGTGCCTAAGTAAAATCGTTTCCCCTGTATCAACGGTACTATCAAGATCGTCATCAACGAATACAATCCAGCCATCTGTCCAGTCGCCTATACAGTTTTTGCCATCACTGCTTCTGCACGTCGTAACATAATTATTCCGTTTGATGGCTTCGCTTCGAGCAAAGCTAAGCGAAGCCTGTAATTCATTAACTTGTATTGCGAGTCTGTTATCTTGAATGATGTTAGTAAAACTGGGAACGGCAATTGCCGATAGAATTGCCGCTATCGCAAGGGCGATTATTAACTCGACGATCGTGATCCCATTGATTCCATCCATAGGTTTTCGATTCATAGGTCATCCTTGACTCTATATACATAATGTTTAGATTAGCTTCTTTTATATATCTTTGCATAGCTTGGCTAAGGCAAAAATGTGTTAAAAGTCACACTTAAGTGATTTAGCTATTTTCAGGCAAAAATCCTTTAGTGTTGGATGCCGAAGAATGAAACTAACCTTAAGTACCAAAGTTTTGCTTATAAAGGGATTGAAACTCAGCCATAGAAAACTGATGATTCTGGGTACCATGATGTGCGATTTTAATAGCACCAAGCAGGGAAGCAATTCGCCCTGTCGTTTCCCAATCTTTGCCATTTAAAATACCGTGGATAAGGCCAGCTCGGTAGGCATCGCCACAGCCTGTTGGGTCAGTTAATTGGTTTGCTTTGGCACAAGGAATATCGAGGCGTTTACCAATAGTATAGATATAGGAGCCTTCACTGCCACGCGTGATAATAAGCGCGTCGACATAGCCTGCAATTTGTTCAGCAGTTAGCTCGGTTCTGTCTTGGAAGAGCTGTGCCTCATAGTCATTGAGGGCGATATAAGTCGCTTGTTCAGCAAATTGGATCAATTCTTCACCATTAAACATCGGTAAGCCTTGGCCTGGATCAAAAATGAACGGAATATTGGCATCGGCGAGTTGTTGTGCATGTTGCATCATGCCATCTCGGCCATCAGGGGCGACGATAGCAAGTTTGATGTTTTTAGCGTCTGAAATAGCCGTTTCATGTGCTAAGTTCATTGCGCCGGGATGAAAAGCGGTAATTTGATTATCATCCATATCGGTGGTGATAAAGGCTTGAGCGGTATATTGTCCTTCTTTAATGTGCACATGTTGATGAGAAATGGCATGTTTATCCATCCAATCAGCATAAGGGCCAAAATCATTACCCACTGTCCCCATGGCTAAAGGTTCATCACCCAGCAGTTTTAGGTTATAGGCAATATTACCGGCACAGCCACCGAATTCACGACGCAGTTCAGGGACAAGGAAGGCCACATTAAGCATATGGACCTTATCCGGCAAAATGTGGTTTTTAAATTGGTCTGGAAACACCATAATGGTATCGTAGGCGAATGAACCACAGATGAGCGCTGACATGTTTTATCCTTGTTTTTCGGTATTAAGTTGAGATTGGTCGACGGTAATAGCCAATTTCCCTGCTAAGAAAGCTTGTAAATGATGCCCGACGATTTCATGTCGCCAACCGTGTAATAAGCTAACGTCAGGATCACCTGACACAACGCGTTCGATATCTTTACGCGAGGCGACGGCAGTAGGGGCAATGGCTTGTTCATCACAAAATTTACGCAATAATGCCATCATGGCATCGACGGTTGCATCTTGTTGTGTCGTTAAAAATAACGGTTTTTTAACAGTAGGCCAGTCTTCTTTCGGAATACTTTTTGCTGCTGCTATATGTTCAATAATTGTTTTGCCGTGGCGGTCGATGGTGCCAGATTCTAAGCCACGAATAACGCCAAGTTTTTGCGTTGATTCTGGTGCTAGCTTAGCTAAGTCGAGCATCACTTCATCTTTCAAAATCCAACGGCGAGGGCGGTTACTGTTAATCGCACGCGTTTCTCGCCATTCCGCTAATTTTTGCAAAATCGCGAGTTGAACACCTTTGAGTCGTCCCGCCCCTTTGATCTTTTTCCAGATTGTGACTGGGTTGGGTTCATAGGTACTGACATTGGTAAGGTGTTCAAAATCGTCATCTAACCAATGGCGCCGGTTTTTTTCTTCAAGCTCTGTTACTAATAAATGATAAACATCGCGCAGATAGCGCACATCATCAGCAGCATATTCAATCTGACCTGCATCAAGCGGCCGTTTTGACCAATCTGTGCGTGAGTGTGCTTTATCCAGTTCAACATTGATACATTGTTTGACCAAATTGCCGTAGCCAATCTGATCGCCATAGCCTAAAACAGTGGCAGCAATCTGGGTATCAAATACATTCGAAGGCAGTGCATCATGGAGGGTATAAAACAGTTCTAAATCCTGCCGAGCAGCATGAAAAACAGCGGTAATATCCGGGTTATAAATTAAGTCGAGCAGAGGATCGAGATTGTCGATGGCCAAGGGGTCAATACACGCGATTTCATCAGCCGTGCCCACTTGAATTAAACAAAGTTGTGAATAATAAGTGCGTTCACGTAAAAATTCAGTATCGACCGTCATCCACGTTGTATCAGCAATACGCTGACAAAAAGCGATGAGATCAGCTTCGGTATCAATAAATTGAACAGTCATAAAAACGCTATTATTAAAAAACAGGCAGTATAGCTGTTTTTAAGTCAACATCGGAACTTAACCTCATTATATAGAGCAAGATGTTAAAGCGGGTCTAATAAAGACTGAATAGCTTCGGCATCAAAAGGCCAGTTTAATGCCACTGCGTTGCTAAACACCACGACAGGAATCGTTAAGGCGTATTTTGCCATTAAAGTGGGACGAGATTGAATGTCGATAACGGTGACATTCAAATCGAGATTCGCTAATAATTGATAAGCCAAGTCACAGAGGTGGCAATCGGGCTTGGAATAGAGCGTAACTTGATTCACGACTCTAATAAGCGCGGCATTAAGTCAACAAAGTTGCAGGGACGATGACGGGCATCTAATTGGTCTTTTAAGATGTCATCCCAACCGGTTTTACAAGCGCCAGAAGAGCCTGGCAAGCAAAAGATGAAGGTGCCATTGGCGACGCCCGCAATGGCGCGAGACTGCACAGTTGATGTCCGAATCACATCATATGATAGCTGGCGGAATAGCTCACCAAACCCCTCGATCTCTTTATCAAAAAGGACTTTTACAGCTTCTGGCGTACCATCGCGGCCTGTTAAGCCAGTTCCGCCGGTGGTGATAATAGCTTGAATATCGGGCTCAGAAATCCACTGTGATAACTGAGCACGAATGGCATACTTATCATCGCGAACAATGGTTTGATCAGCAATATGATGATTTTCAGCTTCAACACGATCACGGAGAACTTTTCCTGAGGTATCATCCTCTATAGTGCGTGTATCTGAAATAGTCAGTAGCGCAATGTTGACGGGTATAAATTGACGATCCATAAATGTAATCTCTAAATGTTCAGTGTGCGTTCATTGATAATAAAGCAGTATAATGACCAACAGACTAATGGTCTATTTAAAAAGGAAACAGTAATGAAAAAAGCATTAATCGTGGGTTTAATTGCCGTGAGTTTAACGTCTTGTGCAGCGAATGATCCGAATCAACGTGCTAAATACGGTGCCGCAGCAGGTGCTGTTGCAGGTGCACTATTAGGCCATTCTGTTGAAAACAATAAAAAAGGCGTCCTTATCGGTGCCGCTGTCGGTGCTTTAGCCGGTGCTGGTGTTGGTAACTATATGGATAAGCAACAGCAAGAGATGGAAGCCGCTCTAGCAGCCGAACGTGCAAACCATGCGATAGAAATCGAGCGTTTGCAAAATGAAACATTAAAAATAGATATTGCTAGCGAGGTGTCGTTTGATTTTGGCAGTGCTGCTCTTAAAACTGCTTTCACACCGACATTAGAAAAAGTGGCCAATATCCTCCAACGCTATCCAAACACAGTGATTCATGTTGTAGGTCACACAGACAGAGTCGGCTCAGAAAGTTACAATATGACCTTGTCACAAAACCGAGCTGAGTCGGTTGCGGGTTATTTTGCAGCACGTGGTGTAATGAGAGATCGTCTTGTTGCAACGGGTCGTGGTGAATCAGAGCCTAGAGCAACCAATGAAACTGAAGCCGGCCGCCAACTTAATCGCCGAGTAGAAATTTATGTCAAACCCATCGTCCAAGGCCAAGAGTCAAACGCATACCAAACGCCGTAAAACTCAAAAGCCTGACAAACGAAATGACAGCCAAAGTCATTTCATTTTTGGTTTACATGCGATACAGGCAGCCCTTGAGCTGCCTGTGACGCGAATCACCGAAATCTGGCTTGCTGATGAACGTCATGATGGTCGAATAGAAGATATTATTACGGCAGCAAAAGCACATGACATTGTGCCGAATAAAATAACAAAATCCGAGCTAGACGACATGATGCCTGATGCCCGTCACCAAGGCGGCATCGCCAAATGTAGTCCGCTTAAAGAAGTCACAGAAACAGACCTACTCAAACTCGTCGACGACTTAATTGATAATGGCACGGCGCCATTATTGCTTATCTTAGATGGCGTGCAAGATCCGCATAACTTAGGTGCTTGCCTACGAACAGCAGAAGCCGCGGGTGCTCATGCGGTCATCGCACCGAAAGATCGCGCATCAGGTTTGACGGCAACAGCAATGAAAGTCTCAAGTGGCTCAGCAGAGCGTTTACCCTTTGTTCAAGTGACGAACCTAGCCCGAATTTTGCGCGAATTGCAGCAAACAGGCGTTTGGTTAGTGGGAACATCTGGTGACAGCGAATCGACATTATATGACATTGAATTAAAAGGCCCAATGGCAATTATCTTAGGTGCCGAAGGCCGAGGTATCAGGCGTTTGACAAGAGAACATTGCGATCAAGTGGTACATATTCCGATGCAAGGAAGTGCTGAAAGTCTCAATGTTTCGGTCGCGGCAGGCGTCTGTCTATTTGAAGCGGCACGTCAAAGAGGCTTGTGATCTCATATCAAAATAACGTAAAATAGTCGATTACCCTAAATTGGGTAATCCTCCTTGTCCTGAGTCGTTGACTTTAGGGCTGTTTAAACCGTAAGGAGCTCAAATGAGACATTACGAAATAGTGTTTCTGGTCCACCCTGATCAGAGCGAACAAGTTCCAGCCATGATTGAAAAATATCAACAGACTCTCACCAGTGAAGGTGGCCAAGTTCACCGTCTAGAAGACTGGGGACGTCGTCAATTAGCTTACCCAATCAACAAAGTGCATAAAGCACATTACGTGTTGATGAATGTCGAATGTGACGTTGCACAGCTAGAAGAAGTCACCACTGCTTTCCGTTTTAACGATGCGGTGATTCGTCACCTTGTTGTGAGCATGGACAGTGCTGAGACTGAACAATCACCAATGTTGCGTAAAGACGATGACGATAATAAGTCTCGTAACCGCGATCACGCAGGAGCATAAACATGGCCCGCTTTTTTAGACGTAGAAGATTTTGTCGTTTCACTGCCGAAGGCGTGAAGCAAATCGATTATAAAGATGTCAATTTGTTAAAAAATTACATTACAGAAACAGGTAAAATTGTACCTAGCCGTATCACTGGAACAAAAGCGCGTTACCAACGTCAGCTTTCAACTTGTGTTAAACGTGCACGTTTCTTGGCTTTAATCCCTTACTGCGATATGCATAAGTAAGTAGGATTTAACCAAAACATCGAACAAAATAGGGTTAACGAATAATGCTCACTGGACTTGCAAACTTTTCAATGCAAGGACGTTGGCAAGCTGCAATGGTTATTGCAGCGATGTCGTTAATGGCATTGGCGATACCACCGGTGAGTTATTTAGCCAGTGGCATCATTGCCCTCGGTACATTACGTGCTGGGCCAAAAGAAGGCATAACAGTCGTTGCAATAGCAACTATCGTGTTTGCAATTGCAGCCACATTTTTGCTAAATCAACCGCATATAACGGGATTGTTTTTAATTTCAAGTTGGTTGCCAGTCTATGGCGTTACCTTGATATTAGGCTACACCCGGTCACTGGCAGTCAGTTTGCTAGTGACGGCAGGAATAGGCCTATTGCTGGTGGTCGGGGCATACATAGTATTACCTGACCCGGCAGCATGGTGGTTACAAATGATGGGACCATTCGTGGAAATGCTACAAGCACAACCCGATTGGCAACTAGAGCAGGCAGAGACAGAATCATTTGTAGCAGCCTTGTCGAGCATGATGACAGGGTTAATTTTTGCTGGTTTGTTTACCAACGTTGTGTTGGGGCTATTGCTTGGTAGAGCATGGCAAGCGGACCTTTATAACCAGGGTGGTTTTGCTGAGGAGTTTCAGCAGCTACAACTGGGAAAAGGTCCAGCAATAATAACGGTAGCGGTGGCATTAAGTGCATTACTACCGGGTGCAGGGTTTGCGATAATGCAAGACTGCTTACCCATATTATTGGTGTTATTTGCTGTACAAGGCGTTGCGGTAGTACATGCCGTGGTCAGATCGCAACAAAAGCACAAAGCTTGGTTGATAGTGATGTATATATTGCTGCTAATTATGATGCCTCAAATGGTGTTTTTATTAGCGTTAATAGGTGTTTTGGAACAGTGGTTTAACTTTCGTCAACGTTCAGTTGAACACGGCGAGTGAATTTTAAAGCAGTGAAAATACTGCGAAAGAGGATAGAAAAATGCAAGTCATTTTACTAGAAAAAATGCAGAAGTTAGGTAACTTGGGCGATGAGGTTAATGTCAAAGCTGGTTTTGGCCGTAATTTTTTAGTGCCTAATGGTAAAGCTTTACCTGCAAATAAAAGAAACAGAGAAGTCTTTGAAGGACGTCGTGCAGACTTAGAAGCGGCAGCCGCTAAATTGTTAGGCGCAGCAGAACAACGCCAACAAAAACTAGTTGCAGCTGGTGAAGTCAACATCATGGCCAATGCGGGTATCGAAGGTAAATTGTTTGGTTCAATTGGTGCGAGCGATATTGCGGATACATTGAATGCGCAAGGCGCTGAGATTGATCGTAACGAAGTCCGTTTACCAACAGGCCCATTACGTCATACCGGTGAATACAACATTGATGTTCAATTACACTCTGATGTTGTTGTGACGGTTAAAGTTAACATCTCATCAGAAGCGCAACTTCAAGCACAAGCTGAAGCGGCAGAAGCTGATAAAGCAAGAGCCGTTGCTTTAGAAGAGCAAGAAGCGATTGCTAAAGCACAAGAAGAAGCGTAAAAAAGAAGTTCTGTTAGCACCGTAGTCGTTCTACGGTGCTAGCAAATTAATGGCCATCGATGACTTAGTTTTTAAGTCAAATGATGGACACGTGATTGTTCTGTGTAATGGTGAGGGTGGTGAAGCACTGTGGAAGATTTAAGTTATCTTGACTCATATAAAGATACTGCCACAGAGGCACTAAAGGTACCGCCACATTCTATTGAAGCCGAGCAGTCAGTATTGGGCGGACTTCTGTTAGACAATGAAAGCTGGGAAAAAACAGCTGACCTGCTTGTCGAACACGATTTTTATCGCCGAGATCATCAACTGATCTTCCGAGGCATTGCCGCTTTATTCGAACTGTCTCAACCCGTCGATGTGATTACCTTAGCGGAATATCACGATAAACGCGGTGAACTCGATCAAGTCGGCGAATTAGCTTACTTAGGCATGCTCTCTCGCAATACCCCCAGTTCTGCCAATATCGTTGCTTATGCATCGATTGTCAGAGAACGTTCCATTCTGCGACAGTTAATTGCTGTTGGCACCACGATTTCCAATGCGGCTTTTAATCCAGAAGGCAGAACCAGCGAAGAAATGCTGGACCATGCTGAAGGGCAAGTATTTGAAATAGCTGAGAAGGGTGCAAAAAGAGCGGGTGGCTTTATTCAAGTAAAAGAGGTTTTGAGTAAGGTCGTTGACCGCATTGATACCTTGTTTGAACAAGATAGCCCGATTACTGGCTTATCCACCGGCTTTACTGATTTTGATGAACAAACCTCAGGTTTACAACCTGCCGATTTAGTGATCGTTGCCGGCCGGCCATCCATGGGTAAAACCACCTTTGCAATGAATTTAGCTGAGAACGCAGCGATTAAGAGCAAGGAACCGGTTGCCGTTTTCAGTATGGAAATGCCAGCAGATGCCCTAGCAATGCGGATGCTATCGTCATTAGGACAAATTGATCAGCATCGTCTACGAACGGGTAAATTAAACGATGATGACTGGCCAAGACTAACCTCTGCCATCGCCTTACTCAATGAAGCACCCCTGTTTATTGATGATACACCGGCATTAACGGTGACAGAGTTACGTGCTAGAGCGCGCCGCTTAAAGCGTGAGCATGGCTTGAGCATGATCGTGATCGATTATATTCAATTAATGCAGGGCAGTGGCAAGAACAACGAAAACAGGACAACAGAAGTATCCGAGATTTCTCGTTCATTGAAAGCCTTAGCCAAAGAATTAGAAGTGCCTGTGATCGCCTTATCACAGTTAAATCGTAGCCTAGAGCAACGCCCAAACAAGCGCCCGATTATGTCGGATTTACGTGAGTCTGGTGCGATCGAGCAAGATGCCGATTTAATTGTCTTTATTTATCGTGATGAAGTGTATAACGAAGATTCGCCAGAAAAAGGCAAAGCAGAAATTATTATTAGTAAGCAACGTAATGGCCCAATTGGGACGGTTGCATTGACCTTCCAAGGTAAATATACCCGGTTTGAGAACTTTGCCTTTAATAATTATGATGATTACGGTGGCAATGATAATAGTGCCAGTAATATTGGTTTCAACGGGCAATAAGTGTCGTGCGTATGTACCCGGTCGCAGAGATTGATCTCGCAGCACTAAAGCATAACTTCCGAAGGGTGAAAGAGACTGCCCCGAACAGTAAGGTAATGTCAGTCATTAAAGCCAATGCTTATGGCCATGGCGATATTGAAGTTGCCAAAGCTTTGCCAGGCAGCGATGCGTTTGCCGTCGCGCGGCTTTCAGAAGCTATCCGATTACGAAACGCCGGTATAGACAAGCCGATTGTGCTACTAGAAGGGATCCATTCGCCCGACGAATGCCAACAAGCATCGGAATATGGCTTATCAGTTGTTTTTCACAATGAACAACAGATTGCCTACTTATCAGCACTGACCTTAACCAAGCCATTACAGTTTTGTTGGTTAATGATTGAAACGGGCATGCATCGCTTGGGCTTTGCACCGGATAAAGTAGCCGACGCAATAACAACATTAACAAACTCCAACAATATTGCTGGTGATATAGGCTTAATGAGCCATTTTGCCAATGCCGATACCCCTAGTGATGACCGCAATGGCAAACAACTGGCCGTCATGACCAAAGTCATGTCTGAGCATTGTGGGCCAAGGAGTATGGCAAATTCAGCTGCGATTATGTCATTGCCGACGAGTCATCAACATTGGGTACGTCCAGGCCTGATGCTTTATGGTGTATCGCCACTGAATAAAAAAACAGCACAATCACTAAACCTAAAACCAGTGATGCAGCTCAAAGCACAGCTTATTGCCATCGAGCAACTTCAACGTGGCGAGCAAGTGGGCTATGGCGGTACGTGGCAGGCCGATAAACCAACGCGAATTGGCACAGTGAATATAGGTTATGGTGATGGTTATAGCCGTTTACTATCAAACGCCGGCCAAGTCAGTATTCAAAATCAAATTGTCACAATCTTGGGTCGGGTATCAATGGATATGATCTGCGTTGATTTGTCAGGAATAGACAAAGCCGAAATAGGGGATGAAGTGATTCTGTGGGGGGATGAAAGCAACCCCGTCGAGCAGGTCGCCAAACAAGCTAAAACCATTGCTTATGAATTACTTTGCCAGCTCAATCAACGGGTGATAAGGGATTTTCATGGCTAAAATAAAACGGGTTTATAGTTGTAAAGAATGTGGCACACAAACCCCGCAGTGGGCAGGTCAATGTGGCGAATGTGGTGGCTGGAATAGTCTAACAGAAGAGATTCAAACACCTTCTTCGCCAACAAGCCAAGCAACAATCAGTCGTCATGCCAGCTATGCAGGTGAGCAAAAGGGCCAAGTTCAAACTTTAAGTGAAGTCACATCGGAACAAGCTGTCCGTTGGACGACCGGCTTACCGGAATTAGATCGGGTATTGGGTGGCGGTTTAGTCACGGGCTCAGTGGTCTTAATTGGGGGTGATCCAGGTATCGGTAAGTCAACCTTACTATTACAAGCGATGGCTATGATGGCCAAAACCAGTGGTGTCAGTCCTTTATATGTCAGTGGCGAAGAATCACTACAACAGATTAGATTGCGCGCTGAACGATTACAGCTCGAAAATGTACCATTAGATTTACTGGCTGAAACCCATGCCGAACAAATGGTTGCAACGGCTAAAACATTGAAACCGCAAGTGATGGTGATAGATTCAATTCAAACCGTATTCACTGAATTACTACAATCAGCACCAGGTACAGTGGCTCAAGTACGAGAAAGCGCCGCCCAATTAGTCCGTTTTGCTAAATCGAGTGGCACAACGATGATTCTAGTGGGCCATGTCACAAAGCAAGGCGCGCTCGCAGGGCCACGTGTATTAGAACATATGGTCGACACGGTATTGTATTTCGAAGGCGACTCATCAACGCGATTCCGTATTTTACGGGCAGTGAAAAATCGCTTTGGCGCTATCAATGAATTAGGCGTGTTTGGCATGACTGAGCTCGGCTTAAAAGAAGTCAGCAACCCGTCAGCCATTTTCTTATCGCGTGGTCAGGAAGATCTTGCAGGCAGCGTCGTGACAGTGATTCGAGAAGGCAGCCGCCCAATGTTGGTTGAAGTGCAGGCCTTAGTAGATGAGAGCCCATTAGGTAATCCAAGGCGTGTGTCTGTGGGTTTAGACCAAAACAGACTGGCGATGTTATTGGCTATATTACACCGCCATGGTGGCATTACGTGCAATGATCAAGATGTTTTTATCAATGTCGTTGGCGGTGTCAAACTCAGTGAAACAGGGGCAGATCTCGCCGTATTAGCCGCTGTATTATCCAGCTTAAGAAATAAACCCATACCACGTGATTTGATTATTTTTGGTGAGGTGGGTTTAACAGGCGAGATTCGGCCAGTTCAAGCCGGCGAAGAACGCATCAGTGATGCTGCGAAACATGGTTTTAAACATGCCATTGTGCCAACGGCCAATGCACCACGTAAAGCGATCAAAGGGATTAAGGTTGTAGCAGTGCAACACCTTTCAGAAGCGATTGATGCATTTAAGTAAGCTGGGTGACATAACGTCCGTTGCAGGTTTTTAGAATCAAAATTATTGCGCAATGAGGGTTGATAGCTCGAGGTTTAACAACGATTCATCCCCTAAGTTAAGTGAGATCAAACGTTTTAGATGCATCATACTGTCTAAATCAAGTTGCTGAGATTCAAAACCTATCCGCTGTCCGTCAATATGTGCGACGGTACTGCTCACCTTGATCACTATCTGAGCATCGTCCAAAATCAAGTCAATATCGTAAGACATTCCAATCTGGCCGGTCCAATCAGCGGGCTTTTCTATTAATAACCCCTTTAATGATACATCTATCACTGCGCAATTAAGATATAACCCGCCTTGCTGATCATTGACGTGGGCACGAGCATCAAAGGGAATTCGGCTAAATTGTCGTTTTTCATGATGATGACTATCTGTCATGGTTAGCCCCGTGATAAATTAGCTTGATATTATCATTGATTCTAAGGAGTAGGGAATGTTGTGGGTCAAAGCCTTTCACATTATCTCTGTCGTGACTTGGTTTGCCGCTTTGTTCTATTTGCCGCGCTTATTTGTCTATCATGCGATGAGTGAAGATGAGGTGAGTAACGCTCGGTTTAAAATAATGGAGCGCAAGTTATATCGCGGTATTATGACACCGAGTGCCATTATTGCTTTGGTGCTTGGGATTTGGCTAATGAGTTTTTATCCGTTAGAAGCATTATTGAGTATGGGCTGGCTGCATGCGAAACTGGCTTTAGTCATAGCCCTCTTTGCTTATCATGGTAAGTGCGGCCGAATCATACAAGCGTTCGCTATCAACGATAATCAGCGTTCTCATGTTTACTATCGTTGGTTTAATGAATTACCGGTGCTAATTTTAATTGTTGTCGTGATTTTGGCTGTTGTTAAACCTTTCTAGTCTGCATATTCGAAGATTTTAACAACGCGTTGTACGCCGGCTGAATTAGAGACAATATGAACAGTTCGTTGGGCTTCTGAACGCGTCACAATACCCATTAAGTAAACAATACCATGCTCTGTTACAACCTTAATAAAGAATGGGTCTAGGTCTTCAGCAGCCGTTATTTTTGTTTTCACCTTGGAGGTAATCCAAGTATCACTACTACGTGAGGGGAGTGCACTGGGTGCCGCGATAATTAATTCATTGTAGATGGTACGGACTTTTGGGATGGTGCGAACAAGGTCATAAATTTGTTGTTTAAGCTGTTCGGTTAAGGCTTCACCGGTCAATAAAACCGTGCCGTTATAGCTGGTGACATTGACGTGGCTTTGATTATAAATCGCCTTATTTCTAAAAATGGCGCTGGCTGCCTTGAATTCAATACCTTGGTCATCAATCACAGAGCCGGTGGTACGCCGGTCATGGGCAAGTGATGCGCCTGTTGCAGCGCCGGTAATGACAGCAGTGGCGCAACCTTGTAACAAAACAAGAGGAAGCAGTATAAATAGAGCAAATTTCGATTTTGACATGACAAGATCCTAATCAATGATGGGTTTATTATCGCTGTATGAGACACTTTTAGCTAGCGTTAGTTTAGTTGAAATGCATCTTTTACCCAATTGATCTTAAAGTCATTATTCACAGGGGTTATCCCAATAACATCAAAGCGATAAGCAGGGTATTGCCGCACGTTTTGTTGAAGATAATACTGCGCCGTCTTAATAAGCCTTTGCTGCTTTTGGTGGGTAACGCTTTCTAAAGCACTGCCGAACTGAGCCGATTGTCGTAAGCGGACTTCAATAAAAACCAGTGTAGAGTCATCCTGCATAATGAGGTCTATCTCACCACCGCGTTGACGGAAATTCCGAGTGACGAGCTTTAACCCCAGTTTCTGAAGATAATTGAGGGCTTGCTGCTCACCTTCATCTCCAATTTTTTTGGTGGTGACCATTACTCTGCTGTGGGCGTAGCCAATAACCGGATTTTGCCATCAGAAAAAGTACCCCAATTCAGTTGACGATTAACATAACCATTATCATCAATCGACAAAGCGCCAGTCGCGCCTTGGAAGCTGAGCGTAGGTGAGTGACTTAAGCGGTTAAGTTCTCTGCTTAAACGATAGGCATCAGCACCTAACGCATATAAACGTAATAAACGCCCGAAGGAAGCGGAGCGTTGCTGAGTGAGTGCTTGATAGGTGTAATCTTCCCGTGCCAATGCGGGAAAGGCCCATGGAATATCATTGATAAATAAATCGTTTAAATCGATATCTTGTTGGGCATTTTCGCGGCCTGAATAGGCATGCGACGTCGTAATGATCGGTAATCGTCCTGAACGATGATATTTAAATTGCGGCACCAATTGTCGTGCTTTATTGGGCCGTGCAGCCAAGAAAATCAAGTCAAGGTCATGGCGGCGGCGCGGCTCAAATTCAGCTGGGATGCCAAGAGTCTGACTTACTTTTTTATATCGCTGTTCACTCGCAGATAGGCCCAATAGCGGCGTAATGACATCAGCATAATCATGCTCAGCTTCATTATAAGTGGCTTGGCCTAGTAATACGCCACCTTGACTTAGCCATTGTGCCTCAAATGCCGCAGCGATACGTTGTCCCCAAGCTGCTTCTGGCGCCACAATAACGGCGCGGCGGTAGCCCATTGCCATGGCATTTTTAGCGGCTGAAGCAGCATCATCTTCTGGTGCGAGACCAAATTGATATAAATTGGCTTTTTGCTGAAAGTCCGATAAGCGGTTTAGGGCTAAAACAGGAATCGGTAATTGACTTAATTGGGCTAGGGTTTGAATCGATTCTTTATCCAAAGGCCCAATAACGAGCCCGGCATTAAGGTTAATCGCTTGCTGATAGGCATCTTGGACATTACTTAAGCCAGAGACACTGTCCGTCTGGGTTTCAATAAAGTGTAATTTCGTCTCTGAGTTTTCAGCATAATGTGCGGCCGAAATACCTTCTCGAATGGCGCTCGCGACTTCAGCATAGGGCCCTGATGCTGGCAGCAATATAGCAATATGATCAAGTTGTGCTGGCAACATCGTGCCTGTCGTTTCGATTTCTTGTTGATAAATAGAAGGCAAAGCAGCATGGTTTGGGTAGTTACGCTGCCAATTTTCCATGGCGACAATTAAAACGCTAGGGTTATTTTGATAGGTCTTGATAATGTGGGCCAATGCGAACCAACCGCTATCAGTAGCCGGCGGGAAGCCGGGATTAAATAAATCCAGCGCTTCCGGTGTCAGCATCATTAATGCTTGCCAGAGTTGTTGCTGGTTTGACTCACGCTCGCTATCAGGCAATAAATTATCTAATTGGATATGGCTATTGGCCATTTCAAGCCAGTTCTCACTGACTTGATAGGCCTGAATGCGTGTTCGCAACAAGATACGTTGTTGTCTTGCGGTTAATTGATCAGCACGGTAAGGGTCTAATAAAGGAAGGGCTTTTGATGCGTTCAGATCTTGTATGGCGAGATTGGCTTCTAAAATCGCAATATCAAAAGAAAGCAGGGGTGTTAATTGTTCGCGATCGATTTTCGCCAAAGTGGCGCGGGCTTGTTCCATTTGGCCTAATTGCCAATAGGCTGATGCTGCTTGAATAAACAACCGTGTCCGATGCGTGCCACCACTTGATTCAGCCAAGGCCTCATATTGCTGTGCCGCGCTAGAGTAATCCCCGGACTGCACGGCAATGCGCGCTTGTGACTCGGCTTCGACATTGGGCACGGTCAAAGGACTGAGAGACTGACAACCATTTAAGGTAAGGGATAACGCCACAATGGTGGCCAAATAAAATCGCGATAGCATCATATAGATAACAAGAGTATTTTTATAATAATGAAAAAGAGTTTACCTGTTCGCGTATATTACGACCAGAACTGAATCAGCAAACGAAGGCTATAGCCCTGTGACGATAATAAAATCAGCAACAATAGAAGAAGCAAGTCTCTATATTGTTGCCACACCTATTGGCAATTTAGCCGATCTTTCTCCTCGGGCGGTTGAGGTATTGCAAGAGGTTGATGTGATCGCAGCAGAAGATACCCGCCATAGTGGGCATCTGCTACAGCATTACGCCATTAAAACCCCCACCGTCTCATTACATGAACATAATGAACAGCAGCGAAGCGAAGTCCTATTAACGCGATTGCAAAAGGGCGAATCAGTTGCATTGATTAGCGATGCTGGGACACCTTTGATCAGCGATCCCGGTTATCGACTGGTGTCATTAGTCAGAGAGCACAATATAAAAGTCGTGCCGATTCCCGGGTGTTGTGCCTTGATTACCGCTTTATCGGCATCAGGCTTACCATCGGATAAGTTTAGCTTTGAAGGATTCCTGCCAGCGAAAGCCGGTACAAAAAGACAAGTATTAGACAGCTTGAAAAATGACGCGCGGACATTAATCTTTTATGAAAGTCCAAGACGTTTAAAAGCAACCTTAACTGACATGGTGGATATTTTAGGGCCAGAGCGCCAAGTATGCCTGGCCAGAGAGCTAACCAAACTGCATGAAACCATTGTCACACAGCCGTTGGCAGAGTTGCTGACTTGGGTAGACAGCGATAGTAATCAGCAGCGCGGTGAATGTGTGTTGCTGGTGGCGGGCAATACCGAACAACATGCGCCCGATGAACTCGAAGCCGAACGGGTCTTATCATTATTATTAACAGAACTACCTGTTAAAAAGGCCGCTGCGATGACGGCAAAGTTGTTAGATATGAGTAAGAATAAAGCCTACGAATTGGCATTAAAACTCCAGCAAAAATAGTGTTTTTCACGTATCATCACCGGCTTGAGATGGCCAGACAATCGCGCTATGGCATTTGCCACAGTGAGGAAAGTCCGGGCTCCAATGGGCAAGGTGCCAGATAACTTCTGGGAGGCGTGAGCCTACGGCCAGTGCAACAGAGAGTAAACCGCCAGATAATTTTCGGATTATTCGGTAAGGGTGAAAGGGTGCGGTAAGAGCGCACCGCGCAACTGGTAACAGTTGTGGCATGGTAAACCCCACCTGGAGCAAGACCAAATAGAAGAGCAGTGTGCTTGCACACAGATATGGCCCGTATCGTTCTTGGGTAGGTTGCTTGAGGCAAACGGTGACGTTTGTCCCAGATGAATGATTGTTCTCGACAGAACCCGGCTTATCGGCCATCTCATTTTTTCACTATTATCAATATTTATCAGCAGATTAGGATTTCTCTTTCTTTGGAGTGCTAATTTATGGTACAAACTTTGGTACAAAGTCATCTCATTTTGAGAGGTGACACATACTATTTCAGATACGTCTTACCTGCACATATTAGAAGTCTATGTCCTAGCCTTCCAGCTGAAATTAAGCGCAGCTTACGTACGGGTTCAATTCTATAGCTGTAACTTTATGGTTCTAAGTCTTTCCTTAACAAGCTGTATGGTGATCTTGAAACATAAGTAGAGTAATCTTGTCAGACTCTTTGAGGGTGAGTGGTGTGTTTAATTTATCTAAAGAAAATTGGCATATAAGCTGTAACACTACATAGCGGGGGGGCATAATAATTTATGAATGAACTTAGTTTTTTATCGCAACCTATTTTGTATTTTGACTTTGTGTATTCAGGTCTATTGAACCGTATTTCAGTATGCTGAAAAATGTTGCGATTATAGGTAGCTCAGGGACGATAGGGATGGCTTTGACTCAGAATGTTGCTCGTGCATACCCGGAGGCACTGGTTAATGCTTTTAGTCGTAAAGCTTTGCAAGTTGATATTCAGAATGTGATTACTCATCAAGTCGATTTTGACAGCGAAAGCGCAATTGAATCTGCAGCGTTGTTGGCTTCAAAAGATGCGCCGTTGGACTTGGTTATCGTTGCGACGGGCTTCTTACACGATGCAGAGCAAAAGCCAGAAAAGTCACTAAAGGCACTCTCGTCTGAAAAAATGCAACGTCTCTACGCAATCAATACAATATTGCCAGCGATACTAGCAAAACACTTTACGCCTCATCTTAACAAAGACACTCGTGCTATTTTTGCTGTGTTGTCAGCCCGAGTTGGCAGTATTTCTGATAATCAGTTTGGTGGATGGTACTCCTATCGAGCTTCTAAAGCAGCCCTTAATATGGTGATCAAAAATGTAGCGATTGAAATTGCTCGAAGTAATAAAAAAGCTATTATTGCTGGATTGCATCCTGGTACGGTAGATAGCCCGCTTACTAAGCCTTTTCAAAAAAATGTTCCCAAAGAACAGCTATTTACAGCAGATTATTCAGCTTCAAAGCTATTGGCTGTTTTGTTTGAATTAAGTCCTGAAAGTAGCGGAAAATTATTCGCATGGGATGGGCAAGAAGTTAATCCGTAATGCGAATTATTTGGTTCAAAAGAGATCTTCGCATACATGATAGTGCTGCGCTCGCTATGGCTAGCGAGAAAGGGTCTTGCTTTCTTCTGTCCATACCAGAACCAGCTTTATCTCTGGTTACACTGGCGCAAACAGCTTTATGCTTAGCGCATTTGTTTGTTGATTATGAGCCTGGAATTCACTATCCACAAATGCAAAGGCAATCAGGCACAATGGCATTATATAGTATCCGTATATAATCCTATTAAATAGGGCGTTGATCATCAGCCGGAGGGCGTATTCATCAGGACTTGGACTCCAGAGTTAAAAAAATGTCACAAGCCCATATCCCTCAACCTTGGGAATCAGCAGCTGAAAGGAATGGGTATCCAATGCCTATTATTGATGAAAAGAAAGCTCGTCAATTTGCAGCTGATAGAGTTTATAGTCTTGAAAAGAAAGCGATACACACAGCAGAGGCCGAGAAAATAGTGACTAAACACGCAAACCGAAAGAAAACAGCAAACAGGAAAAAAAGATGACGGCTACTAAAATAGGTGAAAATCAGTTAAACCAAGGTTTTTTACCTTTTTGAAAACTTTACGGCTAATATTGGGTGACCAACTGTCCGCCTCTATTTCTAGTCTGGTCGACTGTGATAAAGAGAATGACCTTGTATTGATATGTGAAGTCATAGAAGAAGCTAGTTATGTCAAACACCACAAGAAGAAGATAGCTTTTTTATTCTCAGCAATGCGTCATTTCGCAAGTGAGCTGATTGAGCTCGGCTTTTCCGTTTGTTATATCAAATTAGATGATCCTAGCAACACGGGTTCGTTTATCGGAGAATTAACACGAGTTGTTAATAATGTGGAAGGGGACTCATTTAGTAAAATTGTGGTCACTGAACCGGGTGAGTATCGGTTATTAAATGATTTTCAATCATGGCAAAAAGAATTTGACGTTGAAATAGAAATCAGATCAGATAACCGTTTTTTGTCAACGGCAGCACAATTTTCAGATTGGGCTTCAGGCCGAAAGCAGCTCCGAATGGAATACTTTTATCGGCAAATGCGGCAAGACCACAACATTTTGATGGAAGATGATTCACCGGTTGGGGGTAAGTGGAATTATGATAATGACAACCGTAAATCACCTGTTCTAGGCTTGGTTATTCCACCGCCTTTTCGTTCTAACATAGACAGCGTTACGCAAGAAGTTATTAACCTTGTTTCCGAACGCTTCAGCGATCACTTTGGCGATGTTCTGCCTTTTCAGTTTGCTGTTACACGAAAGGAAGCCTTAGTTGCATTAAAACAGTTCATTGACAGTCGATTGTGTCGTTTTGGTGATTATCAAGATGCGATGATCGAGGGTGAGCCATGGATGTATCACTCACATCTTAGTTTTTATTTGAATTGTGGCTTATTGTTACCAATTGAATGCGTGAGAGCAGCAGAGCGAGCCTATTACAACGGTGATGCGCCTTTAAACTCAGCTGAGGGTTTTATTCGCCAAATTGTCGGGTGGCGTGAATATGTCAGGGGAATTTACTGGCTTAAAATGCCTGAGTACAAAAGTGAGAATTTTTTTGAGGCAAAAAGACAGTTGCCTGATTTTTACTGGACGGCTGAAACGAAGATGAACTGTTTAAGTCAATGTGTAACAGAGACCCAACAGAATGCTTATGCTCATCATATTCAAAGGCTGATGGTACTTGGTAATTTCGCATTGCTGACGGGTATCGAACCCAATCAGGTCAATGAATGGTTTTTGATTGTTTATGCTGATGCTTATGAGTGGGTAGAGCTGCCTAACGTGACAGGCATGATCTTGTTTGCTGATGGTGGTTATTTAGCAAGCAAGCCCTACGCGTCAGGAGGTAGTTACATCAATAAAATGTCAAATTATTGTAAAAACTGCCAATATAGCGTGACAAAAAAAAATGGTGATAATGCCTGCCCTTTTAACTATCTATACTGGTCTTTCCTTGCTAAAAATAGGAGCAGATTAGGACAGAATCATCGTTTGGCGATGATGTATGGCGTGTATGATCGGATGTCTGATGATAAAAAAATGCTGATAGAACGAGATAGCAAAGCCTTCCTAGAAGCATTGAAATGATTAAAAAAGTCAATTTGCCACAAAAGCAGTGTCCTGCCTGCGATAGGCCGTTCAGTTGGCGTAAAAAGTGGCGGAAGGTATGGAGTGAGGTTATATATTGTTCAAAACGTTGCCAACAATCAAAAAAATTAAAGCTGCCAAGAGCATGATCAATCAGCATAGAGCAAGGTGAATTTTATTTAGCACATTACCTAGAACTTAACATAAATAAGCCTGCCTCCTAAGTACTCACCGCTAACTAATGATCTGGTCAAGTTAAGCCGCACACATTTCTTTTACACTTTCGAACTCAATAGGTGACCTGTCATTTAATGGCGTGCCATCATTTGATTGCTTTGCCGTTATCTTATCTTTCCAGTTATAAATCAACTTGCTTGTAATGCCTAATGAGTTAGCGGCTTCTGTAACGGTATAGCCTTGCTGAGTGACTAATGCTACGGCTTCTTCTCTAAATTCATCTGTATATTTTCTTGGCTTTCTTCTTTGCGTCATATTCACACCTTAATTTAATGGATTAATTATCCGTTATTAAAGTGTGCGGTCCTATTAGACCAGATCAGGTATACCTGCTTTAACATTTGTCGACTGGACACCTAGCAATGTCAGTGAAGTCCCAGTTCCAGCAGCATTATTCATGTTTGCACCTGCATTATTAGGTTTCTTAGGCTTACGTCGTAAGAGAAAAAGCTAAGTTATCTTAACTTTTTAACATCTATTAAAGATAAAAAAGCCACCTTAATCGGTGGCTTTTTTGCTTTTAAAACGCATAAATTTGCATTTCCGCATCACGGCATTATTTCACTTTAAATAAGTGAATGGGGTCACATAAAGTGTCCGCTCTTTCGAACTAAGCCATCTATCGATAATGGTGAGAATCTACTTTAACTTCTAATCGCAGTCTGATGATAAGGAAGTAGTCATTCCCTATCGCTAGAATCGACATCCTCCAACGTCAACCTCAGTTAGCTAAGTCATTGTCCTAAAAAGAGGATTTTGTGCATTTTGATGCTTGACACACTTCCGACGCAATCCTATAGTGTCGAAAAGTGGGTAGAAGTGGATCAAAGTGGATCAGAATCTCAGGAGAATGACTTAAGTGTTTCGAGGCGTAGCAAAATTTAATCTAGATGCGAAAGGACGGATGGCGATACCAGCCAAGTTCCGTAAGCTTCTGGACGTCTGTTGCGATGGTCGCCTTGTCGTCACGATCGATCATGCCGAGCATTGTTTACAAATGTATCCTCTCGATGAATGGGAAATGGTTGAACAGAAATTGATCAGTTTACCAAGTTTAGATCCGAAAGTCCGCCAGTTGAAAAGAATGTTGTTAGGTAATGCGACCGAATGTGAAATGGATAATCATGGTCGAATTTTATTACCGCCTAAATTGCGTGAATACGCTAATTTACAAAAAGAATCGGTGATGTCAGGGCAAGGCAATAAGTTTGAAGTATGGAATGAGGATGCGTGGAATAGCTTGATGGATGAGTCTGTAGAACTGGGTTTTGATGGTGATTTGCCATCTGCCTTAGAAAACTTGTCTATTTAGTCTTACGATGACAGAAAAGGGTTTAGAACATATCCCTGTCTTACTTAACGAGACAGTGATGGGCTTAGCGATCAAACCAGACGGTTGTTATATCGATGGCACATTTGGTCGTGGAGGACATGCAAAAGCGGTTTTAGCGGCATTGTCGTCAGAAGGAAAGATGTTGGGTTTGGATAAAGACCCTGAGGCGATAAAAGTAGGGCAAGCATTGGCCCTAGATGATGAACGGTTTGCGATCGAGCAATGTTCATTCGCAACATTGTCGGACGCGGTAAGTGAAAGGCTTTGGCAGGGGAAAGTAGATGGAATTCTATTGGATATTGGCGTGTCGTCACCACAACTTGATATCGCCGAGCGCGGTTTCAGCTTTCGAAAAGATGGCCCATTAGACATGAGAATGAACCCAGACGAAGGCATGAGCGCGGCAGAATGGCTTGCGACAGCTGAGATGGGTGATATCGAGCGGGTTTTAAAAACCTTAGGTGAAGAACGTTTTGGCAAACGCATTGCTCGGGCTATTGTTGAAACACGTGAGACAGCGCCATTAACAACAACAACGCAATTAGCCGCTTTGGTAGAAAAAGCGAGTCCTTTTCGCGAAAAGAATAAACATCCAGCGACCAGAACCTTCCAAGCAATTCGTATTCATATTAATAATGAATTAGGTGAACTGACTGAAGCATTACAGCAAGCCGTCGATGCCTTAGCTGTGGGTGGACGCTTGGCTGTCATCAGTTTTCATTCCTTAGAAGATCGTATTGTGAAACGGTATTTCCGTGATCAAGCAAAAGGCGATGACTTACCCTCTTATTTTCCGGTTACCGCAGATCAATTGAACCCAAGTATTAAATTAATCGGCAAAGCCATTAAGGCCAGTGAAGCAGAGTTAGCAGCCAACCCAAGAGCGCGCAGTGCAGTATTGCGTGTTGTGGAGAAACTAGCATGATCTTCGGTCGTTTAATCGCTTTATTGAGCGAAAATTTAGCCTTGATGATCATGATCGTCGCTGTCGTGATATCTGCTATTTCAGTGGT
The DNA here is from genome assembly GCA_905479985.1 of uncultured Gammaproteobacteria bacterium. GTDB lineage: Bacteria > Pseudomonadota > Gammaproteobacteria > Nitrosococcales > Methylophagaceae. Next base: position 31,566 of record CAJQOM010000039.1, read on the forward strand.
CTATAGCAAACACCAAAGCCGTGTTGAGTTCGTTGCATTACAAAAGTTAGAGCAGCACCGTGATCACATGAATGAAGAATGGGGCAGATTGCTACTAGAGCAAAGCACTTATGCTGGTCCCGGCCGAATCGAAAGACAAGCCAAGCTTAGATTAAAAATGATCGTGCCGACAGCACAACATACCGTGGTGATAGCACGATGAGCCGCCGTAAAACAATTCATCATGTGGCTGCATGGCGGATTAACTTATTACGGTTAGTGTTTGTCACGCTCGTGGTGGGTTTAGGCTGGCGGTTAGCGGATATTCAAGTTTTAAATCCTGACTTTTTAAGAGATCAAGGCGATGCACGGCATGTGCGTAAAGTCCCTGTGGCAGCACACCGCGGGATGATCCTTGATCGCCATGGCGAACCTTTGGCGATCAGTACGCCAGTGCATTCTGTTTGGGTTAACCCGCAAGAATTTAACGCCGATAAAAAACAGCTAGCCACATTAGTGAAAACATTGGGGCTAAAAGCCAGCAAAGTTAAGAAAAAAATTGACCAAAATGGTCATCGCGAGTTTATTTATCTAAAACGCCGTGTGACACCACAAGTAGCTGGCAAAGTAACAGCATTAGACATTGCAGGCGTGGCATTGCAACGCGAATACAAGCGTTATTACCCAACGGCTGAAGTCACATCGCATTTGGTCGGGTTTACCAATGTGGATGACAGTGGCCAAGAAGGTCTTGAGTTAATGCACGATGATGTCTTAAATGGCGTGCCCGGTTTGAAACGCATGGTGAGAGACAGTCGCGGTAATTTTGTCGAAGGCGGCGAACAGCTTAAAGCAACGAAAGATGGCCAAAACATCCAGCTAAGTATTGATCTTCGCCTGCAATACTTAACGTATCAAGCTTTAAAAGAAACGGTCACACAACATCGCGCTAGATCGGGTTCGGCGGTCATCTTAGACATCCAAACCGGCGAAGTATTAGCGATGGTGAACCAACCTTCGTTTAATCCAAATAACCGCCGCGGTCTAAAAAGCAGCGATTATCGTAACCGCGCGGTGACCGATTTATTTGAACCGGGTTCAACGGTGAAACCTTTCACCATGGCGAGTGGCTTGAAATCAGGCAAATTCAAACCAACGTCAGTGATTGATACTCATCCAGGCACATTCAAAGTCTCTGGTCATACCATTAAAGACTTTCGGGATTATGGCCAAATAAATATGGCGACGTTAATCCAAAAGTCGAGCAATGTCGGTATCAGTAAGATTGCATTAGCCATGAAGCCAACTCAGTTATGGCAAGACTTTTCAGCATTTGGCATGGCAGAAGCCACCGGCGCTTATTTCCCTGGTGAAGCGATGGGCAGAATGCCTGACCCACAAAAATGGCGTCAACTGGATCGTGCAACTTTGGCCTATGGCTATGGGCTAGCATCATCAGCACTGCAGTTAACACGCGGTTATATGGTGTTAGCGAATGGCGGCATCTTGCAGCCAGTGAGTTTTCTTAAAACAAATGACAAGCCATTAGGACGCCGTGTTTATTCAACAGATGTCATGAAACAAGTTATTACTATGATGGAAGGCGTAGTGACAGAACAAGGCACTGCGAAATTAGCGGCCGTTGAAAATTACCGCGTTGCAGGCAAAACAGGGACAGTGAAAAAAGCGAACAAAGGCGGTTACGCTGATAAACGCTATTTATCACTGTTTGCTGGGATTATCCCTGCTAGCAAACCGCGTCTTGCTATGGTCGTCATGGTCGATGATCCAAAAGGAGAAGATTATTACGGTGGTTTAATCGCTGCCCCGGTTTTTTCGGAAGTCATGACTGGCGCGATGCGGTTGTTAAATATTGCACCAGATGATTTGCCAAGCCCCCAATTGCTAGTCGCGGGGAAACAATCATGACGTCTTATCCAAGTAAAGGGTTATTGAGCTTATTAGTAGGGTTGGTGAAAGACCCGAATGTGATTAAAGACGTTGATATCACCAGTGTCTCAATGGATAGCCGCCAAGTTGAAGCAGGCGCGTTATTTATCGCGACAGCAAAACAGCAACAACAACGTCAAAAACATATTGAGCAAGCAGTATCAGCAGGTGCTAAAGCAATATTAGTTGATAATACTGTGATGGGTGAAACAGCCAGTGATGCAGTGCAAATTATCGTTGTAAGACAACTAGAAACTAAGGTCAGTGAAATTGCCGGCCGTTTCTTTGGCCATCCCTCTCTCGGGCAGACGATCATTGCAGTCACCGGTACCAATGGCAAAACATCAGTCAGCCAATTCATTGCACAATGCCTCGAGTTTTCAGGTCAAGCTTGCGGTGTGATAGGCACGTTAGGTACCGGACGAATGGATGCATTAACCGACACGGGTATGACAACACCGGATCCCGTGAAAGTACAAGCGACCTTAGCGGATTTTTTCCAACAATCTATTAGCACCGTGGTGATCGAAGCATCATCACACGCATTAGAACAAGGCCGTTTGAATAGCGTTGCGATTGATGTGGCTGTTTTGACTAATTTAAGCCGGGATCATCTTGATTACCATCATGATATGGCGAGTTATGCCGAAGCAAAAAAACGTTTATTCCGATTTGCTAGTGTAAAAACAGCTGTGATTAATGCACAAGATGACGTTGGCCAAGCGTTGATACAAGAGTTGGCAGATAACAAGGCCATTCAGCTTGTGACTTATGGTCAAGAAACGAAGACAAGCATAGCAGCCAATGATGCCGAAATGACTGCAAAAGGTGTGCGTTTTAATTTAGTCAAAGCCGATGACTCTGCCCTAATAGAAAGCAGCTTATTAGGCGCTTTCAATATTGATAATTTGCTCGCAACAGCAGGCAGCTTATTGGCTGTTGGCTTGTCGTTTGAACAAGTCGCGACAGCTTTACAGCAATGTCGTGCTGCTAAAGGCAGAATGGAGATGTACGGTAGCAAGCAACAAACCACTGTTGTGATCGATTTTGCCCATACCCCTGATGCATTAACCCAAGCATTACAATCCTTACAGCAACATAAACCAGCACAAGGCCAGTTGTGGTGTGTATTTGGTTGTGGCGGTGATCGTGATGTGGGCAAGAGACCATTGATGGGTGCAGCGGTAGAACAGAATGCCGATCACATCATTATTACGGATGATAATCCGAGAAGTGAAGATAACATTGCCATTGTTGAGGCCATTTTGAGCGGTTTAGATAAGCAGGAACAAGCCCATATAGAACATGATCGACAGCAAGCGATTGAATACGCGATTCACGAAGCAAAACAGCACGACATTATATTAGTGGCTGGCAAAGGCCATGAACAATATCAAGAAATAGCAGGCGTTAAAAAGCCGTATAGCGATATTGAAACGGTTGTCAGAGCCTTGCAAGCGGCCAATGATGCACAGGCTGCATCAGCGAGCGTGAAGTCATGACCATCACACTCAACTTGGCGACAGCAGCCAAATTACTCAATTGCCCTGCACCGACGCAAGCCGGCACAATTACAGGCGCTGCAATCGATAGCCGACGAGTTAAACAAGGCGATATTTTCATTGCGATTGCCGGTGAAAAGGTCGATGGACATGATTACATCGCTGCAGCAAGACAAGCAGGCGCGAGTGCGGCATTGGTATCAAGTCGACAAGATGACGCATTACCGCAATTAGTGGTTGATGATGTCGTAACGGCTTTAGGCCTATTAGCACAAGTATGGCGTGAACAAAGCCAATGCAAAGTGATTGCCGTCACCGGCAGCAACGGTAAAACGACCGTGAAGGAAATGCTAGCGACGATATTGTCACAACATCATCATGTAATCGCAACGGCCGGTAATTTTAATAATAACTTAGGTGTGCCACTGACCTTATTTAGATTACAAGCAGACACTGAGTTTGCCGTCATCGAAATGGGTGCGAATCACCTCGGAGAGATAGCCGAATTAGTCCAGTTAGCAAAACCAAATGTCGCCATGATTAATAATGTCAGTGCAGCGCATATTGAAGGTTTTGGTAGCTTAGAAGGTGTGGCAAGCGCAAAAGGAGAAATATTTTCTCATCTACCTATTGATGGCGTCGGGATCGTGAATGCTGATATGCCGTATGTATCGCAATGGCAGCAGACTTTACAGCAACACAAAATGATGACTTTTGGTTTAGAGTCAGAAGCCGATGTAGAAGCAACAGATTGCCAGTTACATGTCATTGCTAGCCATTTTATGGCCAAGTGTGGCGATGTGTTCCATTATATTAATCTGCCATTACCCGGCAAACATAATATTGCCAATGCCTTAGCGGCCATCACGGTTTGTAAAGCACTTTCTATCTCAATCGAAGACATGATTAGCGGCTTAGCAGCAATGAAAGGCGTACCGCATCGGCTGCAATTACGCCCAGGACAGGGTAAAGCAACCTTAATTGATGATAGTTATAACGCCAACCCAGGTTCTTATGAGCAAGCGATTGCCACATTAAAAGCCTTCCCAGGCCAACATTGGTTGGTTTTAGGTGATTTCGGTGAACTTGGCGAAGAGACAGAAACAATTCATCGCACGCTAGGCCAACAAGCAAAAGCAGCCGGTGTCAGCCGATTGTTAACAGTGGGCCAACACAGTGAGTTAGCGACGATTAGCTTCGGTGAAGGCGCACAACATTTTACTGATATAGCAGCACTACAAAAGCAGTTAGAAACAACATTGGCAGAAGATGTGACCTGTTTAATCAAAGGATCACGCTTCATGCAACTAGATAAGTTAGCAGATGGACTTGCTATGGAAGGGAAAAGCTAATGCTACTTTATCTAACAGATTATTTAAGCCAATTTGATAGTGGTTTCAGGGTGTTTCAATACCTAACACTACGTTCAATATTAGGTGTCATAACCGCATTGGGCATTGCCCTGATTGTTGGCCCGACGATGATTCGCCGCTTAAGCTTCAAACAAATTGGCCAAGTTATCAGAGACGATGGTCCACAATCACATCTCAGTAAATCTGGTACGCCAACAATGGGCGGCGCTTTGATTCTCGTGGCGATTGCTGTCAGCACGCTATTGTGGGCTGACTTGTCAAACCGCTATCTCTGGGTTGTATTAACCGTAACGTTAGCATTTGGTGTGATTGGTTTTGTTGACGATTACATTAAATTGGTGCGCCAAGATCCAAAAGGCTTACTCAGCCGTTACAAATATTTTTGGCAATCTGTCGTAGGTGCCGGCGCAGCGGTTTTTCTCTTTTACACTGCTACTATCCCTGCTGAAACAGAGCTGATTATTCCCTTCTTTAAAGATGTGATTATTCCACTAGGCGCTTGGTATATGCTGCTAACCTATCTTGTGATTGTCGGTAGCAGCAATGCAGTGAACTTAACCGACGGCTTAGATGGCTTAGCTATTTTACCGACTGTGATGGTCGCGGGCGCTTTAGGTTTATTCAGTTATTTAACGGGCCATTCAGAATTCGCACGTTATTTAGCCATTCCTTATATTCCCGGTGCAGGTGAATTGACGGTATTTTGTGCTGCGATGGTTGGCGCAGGCTTAGGGTTTTTATGGTTTAACACCTATCCAGCACAAGTCTTTATGGGCGATATCGGTGCTTTAGCATTGGGCGCGGCTTTAGGCTGTGTTGCGGTATTGGTAAGACAAGAACTGGTCTTAGTCATCATGGGCGGTGTATTTGTCATCGAAACCTTATCCGTTGTTGTCCAAGTGGCCTCTTTCAAATTACGCGGAAAACGCGTTTTTTTGATGGCGCCGATACACCATCACTATGAATTAAAAGGTTGGCCTGAACCACGGATTATCGTGCGGTTTTGGATCATTACTGTGTTCTTAGTCCTTGTTGGCATAGCCAGTTTAAAAATCAGATGACAACGATGGCAAATAAACAATTGCATGCAGAGACTTTCTTGATTATTGGCTTAGGCCAAACAGGGTTGTCATGCGCGCGATTTTTAGTTGAAAAAGGCCATGTTGTTGCCGTAATGGACACGCGTAAAAAACCACCGTGCCTGGCAACATTGCAAACAGAGTTACCTGAAGTATTAGTCCAAACGGGTGGTTTAATCAGTGATTGGATGTGTCGTAGCGACACTATTGTATTAAGTCCAGGTGTTGATCCACGTTTGCCTGAAATTAAAGCAGCGCGTGAACAGGGAATCGAGATCATCGGAGATATCGAATTATTCACCCGTTATATTAATGAACCCATGATAGCGATAACAGGATCAAATGGCAAAAGTACCGTCACGACCATGGTGGCAGAAATGGCCGTCACAGCAGGAAAAAACGTCCAAGTAGGTGGCAATCTAGGTGTGCCCGCCTTAGAATTGATTACTGAACCGGCACCCGATTTTTATATTTTAGAATTATCGAGTTTTCAGTTAGAAACCGTTTCATCATTAAATGCACACACCGCTGTCGTACTCAATATCAGCGCTGATCATCTTGATCGTTATGATAATGAACAACAGTATCAAGATGCCAAAGCGAAAGTCTATGTTGGCTCAGGCACGATGGTGATTAATCGTGATGATGCTTTGGTCAATAATTGGTCAAAAGACAATCGCCACCAAATTGGCTTTACGCTGAATACACCTGCTGACAATGAGTTCGGCATTATCTCCGAGGACGGTAAAACGTATTTAGCGCAAGGTCAGCAAAAACTCATTGAGTCTGAACAATTACAAATCACTGGCCAACATAATATGGCCAATGCCTTAGCCGCATTGGCGTTAGGTCAAGCGATGGCATTGCCAATGACTGCTATGTTGCAATCAATTGGTGAATACCGTGGCTTACCGCACCGTTGCCAATTGGTCGCGAAACAACACGGTGTACGCTGGGTCAATGATTCTAAAGCGACCAACGTCGGTGCGTGTATTGCTGCGATTGAAGGCTTAGCCAATCATAAAAATATCATCTTAATTGCTGGCGGTGCCGGTAAAGATCAAGCCTTTTCAGAACTCAGTAATGTATTGAGCGAACATGTCAAAACAATCCTGTTGATTGGGCAAGATGCCAATGTGATTGCCCAATCTGTCCCGAAAAATGTGACGCAATATCACGTAGAAGACATGGTTGACGCTATCAAACAAGCAAAGGCTGATGCAATAGAAGGTGACATCGTTTTATTATCACCCGCTTGTGCCAGCTTCGATATGTATGGCAGTTATGCCGAACGTGGCGAGCACTTCATCCATGCGGTGGAGGATCAGCTGTCATGAGTAAAGCGGTCATCCAATATGATTTCGATAGAGCACTCGTTTTTGCGTCAGGGACTTTGTTAGTGATCGGCTTAATTATGGTGGGTTCAGCATCCATTTCAATTGCTGATGGAAAATTAAATCAACCCTTATTTTATTTTAATCGCCAATTGATTTTCGCATTAGCTGGCTTAGCTATCGCAGCCATGGTCATCACTGTTCGATTAGAAGTATGGCGCCAATTAGCACCTTTATTATTGATGCTGGGCGTTGGACTATTAATCTTGGTGTTAATACCGGGCATTGGCCGTGAAGTGAATGGTAGTCGTCGCTGGCTACCGTTAGGCCCGGTCAATATCCAAGTCGCTGAAATCATCAAATTATTCTCTATTATCTACGTGGCTGATTATTTACACCGCCATCATGGTCAATTGAATGGTTCATTTTTCAAAGTATTTGGTCCATTAGTCTTGCTTGGGGTAGCGGCATTATTGTTGTTATTACAACCTGATATGGGCTCAGTCGTTGTCATTCTATCGACAGTATTAGCCATGTTATTTTTAGGGGGCGCACGGTTAGATGTGTTTGCTGCTTTGATGACAATTTTCGCGGGTTTATTTTCTGTTTTGATTTGGTTAGCACCGTATCGCTTACAACGCTTGCAAACTTTCATGGACCCATGGCAAGACCCATTTGGGAGTGGTTTCCAATTAACCCAAGCCCTAATCGCATTTGGTCGTGGCGATTGGTTAGGCGTGGGGCTAGGCAGCAGCATGCAAAAGTTGTTTTATTTGCCAGAAGCCCACACAGATTTCCTTTATTCGATTTTAGCTGAAGAGCTTGGTTTGGTCGGTGCATTAAGCATTTTGGTTTTATTCTCAATTTTCATCTGGCGGGCATTAGCGATTGGCCGTGCTGCAGAATTGGCGGGTCAAGTCTTCGGCGCACAAATTGCCTGCGGCATTGGCATTTGGATAGGATTACAAGCTTGTGTAAACATGGGCGTCAATATGGGGGTATTACCGACGAAAGGGTTAACACTGCCACTGATGAGCTACGGCGGCAGTAGTTTGTTATTAACCTGTTTAGCGATTGCACTGCTGTTCCGCGTCGACTTGGAAACGCGTTTCCCGGAACAAGCGTCAGCAAGGGTGAAACGCTAATGGCCAATATTATGATTATGGCTGGCGGCACAGGCGGACACGTTTTCCCAGCATTAGCCGTGGCGGATGTATTAAAACAACGGGGCGAAAATGTTGCGTGGATTGGCACAGCAAAAGGCATTGAAGCAAGCTTAGTCCCTGAAGCGGGTTATGCCTTAAATTTAATTAGCGTACAAGGCCTGCGAGGCAATGGTTTATTAGGCTGGTTAACAGCACCGTTTAAGCTGGTAAAAGCAGTCATTGAGGCCATGGGTGCTTTAAAACGCCATCAAGCAGATATGGTTTTAGGCTTGGGCGGTTTTGCGTCTGGCCCAGGCGGCGTCGCGGCATGGTTGTTAAGAAAGCCCGTTGTGATTCATGAGCAAAATGCGATCCCGGGCCTAACCAACAAATTATTAGCTAAATTAGCTAAACATGTTCTACAGGGTTTCCCTAATAGCTTTACAGAAGCGCAGTGGGTTGGTAATCCGGTTAGAGCAAGCATTGCAGCATTAGCTGAGCCGACAGAAAAAACCAATCAGAATCAAACAAAAATATTGGTGCTAGGCGGCAGTTTGGGTGCGAAGTCACTCAATACGTTATTGCCACAAGCATTGAAAATAATTGGCGAGCAACATGACTTTATTGTGAATCATCAGTGTGGCCAGAAACATATTGAAGATTGCCAGCAGCAATATCAACAAGCGAGCATTAAAGCAGACATCAGTCCTTTTATTGCAGATATGGCAGCCGCTTATGATTGGGCAGATATTGTGGTGTGTCGGGCTGGGGCTTTGACCATTGCTGAGCTATCAGCAGCAGGCGTAGCATCAGTTTTAGTGCCTTATCCTTATGCGGTTGATGATCATCAAACCCATAACGCAGCTGCTTTACTAAATGTAGGCGCGGCGGTGTTGATGCCAGAATCAACTTTAACGGCACCAGCGTTGGCAGAACAATTACTCGCATTAACAGCCGATTCAACCACGTTATTGAAGATGGCAACCGCAGCCAGGACACAGGCAAAACCAGAAGCGGCCAATACAATCGCAGATATCTGCATGGCGGTGAGTCATGGATAAACTAACCTCGGCAATGCAAAGTCGGATAAAGCATATCCATTTAATCGGCATTGGTGGCGTCGGCATGGGCGGTATCGCTGAAGTGCTATTGAATTTAGGTTATCAAGTCTCTGGCTCAGATCTCCGTGAAAATGCTTTGATTCACCATTTGCGTCAACTGGGTGCGAGTATCCATATTGGCCATGATGCAGGCCATTTAGACGGCGCGGATGTTGTTGTCGTTTCAACAGCCATAGACCCAGAAAATCCTGAATTAGTAGCGGCTAAAGAGCAACGGGTTCCCGTTGTACCTAGAGCAGAAATGTTGGCGGAGCTAATGCGGTTCAGTTACGGCATTGCGGTAGCCGGTACCCATGGTAAAACCACCACAACCAGCTTAATCGCTGCGCTACTAAGTGAAGGTGAATTAGATCCGACGTTTGTCATCGGTGGCCGTCTTAATAGTGCGGGTAGTAATGCCAAATTAGGCTCAGGCCGTTATTTAGTGGCTGAAGCAGATGAAAGTGATGCGTCATTTTTATATTTGCAACCTGTGATCGCCGTTGTGACCAATATCGGTGAAGATCACATGGCGACATACGATGGTGATTTTAATAAGCTAAAAGATACATTTTTAGAATTTCTGCATCATTTACCGTTTTACGGTCTGGCCGTGATGTGCATAGATGATCCAGTGATTCAAGAAGTGTTACCAGAAGTAACCCGTCCAGTAGTGACATATGGACTCTCTGAAGAAGCCGATTTTCAAATCTCTGATTTGCAACAAGCCGACGGCCAAAGCCATTTCACAGTGACCAATAAAGCGACCGGTCAAACAGCGTCAATGACATTGAATATGCCCGGCTTACATAATGCCTTAAATGCGACGGCGGCCCTCGTCATCGCACGACAACTAGATGTGTCCATAGCAGCCTGCCAGAACGGGTTAAATAATTTCTCAGGGATAGCTCGCCGCTTTAATATTGTGGGTGATATTAATGTTGAGACGGGCAAAACATTATTGATTGACGATTATGGTCATCATCCAACGGAATTAGCCGCGGCCATTGCAGCAACAAGAGCCAGCTGGCCAGAACGCCGTTTAGTCTTATTGTTCCAACCGCATCGCTATACCCGTACGCGGGATTTATTTGATGATTTTGCCCAAGTACTGTCAAGTGTCGATGTTTTGTTGATGCAGGAAGTGTATCCAGCCGGTGAAAAAATCATTACAGGCGCGGATAGTAAGAGCTTATGTCGTGCGGTACGAGCACGCGGTCAAGTTGATCCGATTTTTGTAGAAGATAATGTGGCGTTATTCGAGTTGTTACCAACGCTATTGGTTGATGGTGATATTTTAATGACGATGGGCGCCGGAGATATTGGCACGACATCGCTTGAAATTGCCCAAAAACTAGGCGGTCATCAGTCATGACTGACTTCCTAAATTTGCGTGGCGAATTACGCATTAATGAATCGTTAGCAAAACATACCTCATGGCGCGTTGGTGGCATTGCCCGTCAATTTTATAAACCATCAGATAAAGCAGATTTAGGTCAATTTTTAAGTCAGTTAGCTGCATCAGAGCCCGTATTATGGCTTGGATTAGGTAGTAACTTATTGGTACGAGATGGCGGATTCCCGGGCACAGTCATCTCAACGGCCGGTATCTTACAAGATTTCACGATTAAAGCTGACGCGATAGAGGCAGAAGTGGGTGTTTATTGCAGCAAATTAGCCAAACAAGCGGCTAAAGCCAGTTTGAGCGGCGCCGCATTTTTTGCAGGTATTCCCGGCACATTTGGTGGTGCACTAGCGATGAATGCAGGGGCACATGGGACTGAAACATGGTCATTGGTCTCACAAGTGACAACAGTTGATCGCCAAGGTGAGTTTCACCAAAGAACACCGGATGAATTTGATATCAGCTATCGCCATGTTGCCGGTCCGAAAGAAGAATGGTTTATTGCCGGCACAGTTGAGTTGAAACAGGGCGAACAAGCCCAAGAAACAGCAGAAATTAAAGCCTTATTAAAACGCCGTAATGAAACCCAACCAACCAGCCAACCTTGTGCCGGCTCTGTTTTTAGAAACCCGGATGATGATTTTGCCGGTCGCTTGATTGAAATGTCAGGCTTAAAAGGCTTGAGCATTGGTGGTGCAGCAGTATCAGAAAAGCATGCCAACTTTATCGTGAATACCGGTGAGGCAACCGCGGCTGATATCGAAGCATTAATTTTGTTAGTACAACAAAAAATTGCAATGGAACATGGTGTGCAATTACAAACTGAAGTCCATATTGTCGGGGAGGTCGCATAATGTCAGTGACTGACTTTGGCAAAGTAGCGGTATTAATGGGCGGACAGTCAGCTGAGCGGGTTATTTCGCTGCGCAGTGGTGACATGGTACTAGCTGCTTTGTTAAGACAAGGTGTCGATGCCCATAAAATCGATGTGGCGAAGGATGTTGCAACGCAATTATCGGCAGGCCAGTTTGACCGTGCTTTCATTATTTTGCATGGCCGTGGCGGCGAAGACGGTGAGATACAAGGTGTACTCAATAGCCTTGCGATACCGTATACCGGCTCTAATATCACAGGTGCCGTGCTATCGATGAATAAAGCGTTAAGCAAAGACATTTGGCAGCAAGTCAATTTGCCGACAGCCAACTTTGCCCATGTCGATGCGAACACCGATCCACAAAGTGTGATTGACCAATTAGGTTTACCGCTATTCGTGAAGCCCGTGAATGAAGGGTCAAGTATTGGCATGACAAAGGTTGTTGAGTCGGCTGCTTTGGTACATGCAATTCAAGCTGCATTAGCTTATGACAACGAAGTGATTGCCGAACGTTGGATTGACGGCGAGGAATATACCGTTGCGATATTGGGCGAGCATGCGCTGCCAGTTATTAGGCTCAAAACGCCCAACGATTTTTATGACTTCGATGCAAAATATGAAGCCAATACCACAGAATACCTTTGCCCTGCAGGCTTAACTGAAGAAGATGAAGCGCTTTGCCAAAACATCGCTTTGAAAGCGTTCAAAGTATTAAGGATGCAAGGCTGGGGTAGAGTCGATTTTATGCGTGATCAAGACGGCCAATTTTATTTAATCGAAGCCAACAGCATTCCAGGTATGACTGATCACAGCTTGGTGCCAATGGCCGCAAAACAAGCAGGATTGGACTTTGAACAACTCGTCGTGAAGATTCTTGAAACAAGCATGAATAAGGAGGCGACATAATGGCAAGACAAGTCAAACGTGGCGCCACCCGTAAACCTGTGCGTAAAGAGAAAAAAGTGATTGCTTGGCATTACATTGCACGCCAAGGCTTAGTGACATTGGCTTTTGTCGTTGTCGCAGCCAGTATTTTGTATGCACGCCAAAGTCACATCCTACCAATTTTACATGTCACCGTTGAAGGTGAATTTAACCATGTTGAAAAAGCCGTTTTAGTAGATGCTGTCAAGCCCTATACCCGAGGCAGTTTCTTAAGTATCGATGTCGACAAAATCAGCGAGGCGGGTGAAGCGTTAGCGTGGGTTAAGCAAGTACGCGTACAACGGATCTGGCCTGACAGCTTACACCTTGTCGTTAAAGAACAAGTGCCAGTGGCACGTTGGAAAAAAGCGGCGTATGTGAATGATGAAGGTGAACTCTTCCCCGAATCTAAAAAACCATTCCCTGCGACATTAGCGACATTAACTGGGCCAGACAGTAGCCAGATATTGATGACAAAGCGCTATTTAAAGTTGAATAAAGTATTACAACACCATGATTTGAAGATAAAAGAACTCATCATGGATAAAAGACGTGCTTGGAGTATGGCATTAAATAATGGCGTCAAAGTCGTTTTAGGCCGTGCAGAAAGCCAACAACGGTTTGAACGATTTTTACGTGTTTATCAGCAAGGCCTAGAGCGTTATCAATCACAGATTGTCGAAATGGATATGCGTTATCCCAACGGCTTATCAGTAATTTGGAAACCAGGGCAAAAACCTGATTTTAACGGAACAGTATGATGACAAAGAAAAGCGATAGAGATTTGATTGTAGGCTTAGACATTGGGACATCCAAAGTGGTGGCGATTGTTGCTGCACCAATTTTAGATGCAGGCCCAAGTGATAATAAGCTCGAAATCATTGGCATCGGCACGCATCCAGCGCGGGGCATGAAAAAAGGCGTGGTGGTGAATATTGAATCGACAGTGCAATCAATTCAACGCGCTGTTGAAGAAGCCGAGCTGATGGCAGGTTGCCAAATTCATTCTGTCTATGCCGGTATTGCGGGCAGTCATATTCGCAGCCTGAATTCACATGGCACCGTGGCAATCAGAGACAAAGAAGTGACCCAAGGTGATGTTGAGCGGGTATTAGATGCGGCTAAAGCAGTGCACTTTCCGGGCGATCAGCAACTGCTGCATGTGATGCCGCAGGAATACATCATTGATAACCAAGAAGGCATTCGTGAGCCAATTGGCATGTCGGGCGTCCGCTTAGAAGCCAAAGTGCATTTGATTACGGGTGCAGTCAGTGCAGCTCAAAATATTAGCAAGTGTATTGAACGCTGTGGCTTATCTGTTGATGGCATCATTCTAGAGCAGATGGCATCCAGTTATTCCGTATTAGAACAAGATGAAAAAGAACTGGGCGTATGTTTGGTTGATATTGGGGGCGGCACCACTGACATTGCAATCTATGTTGACGGTGCGATTCGACATACCGCAGTGATTCCAATTGCCGGAGACCAAGTCACGAATGATATTGCCGTGGCATTGAGAACACCAACGCAATATGCCGAAGAAATCAAAATGAAATACGCCTGTGCATTGACACAGTTAGCACGTGAAGATGAAACGATCGAAGTGCCAAGCGTGGGTGATCGCCCACCACGCCAATTAGCACGCCAAACATTGGCAGAAGTCGTTGAGCCACGTTACGAAGAATTACTACTTTTAGTACAAGCCGAATTACGTCGCAGCGGGTTTGAAGAGCTCTTAGCGGCCGGTGTCGTGCTGACAGGGGGAAGCTCCAAAATGGAAGGGGTGATTGAATTGGCTGAAGAAGTCTTTCATTTACCCGTCCGGTTGGGCTTGCCACAACATGTCGGTGGTCTGGTTGAAGCAGTGAGAAACCCAATACATGCAACGGGTGTGGGTCTCTTATTGTTTGGCAACGAAATGGAGACAACAGGTAAAACAGAAACCAAGGCAGGAAGCGGTTTCAAAGACATGTTGGCACGAATGAAAAGCTGGTTCCAAGGTAACTTTTAAACATTTTTAAGCGAATTAATTTATTAAAACATTGAACTCTGGGGAGAGAAAAATGACATTTGAACTGATTGATACATATACACAAAACGCGGTCATCAAAGTGATTGGCGTCGGTGGCGGTGGTGGTAATGCACTAGAACATATGGTGTCAAACCAAATTGAAGGTGTTGACTTCATTTGTGCTAATACGGATGCACAAGCATTACGCAAAAGCTCAGCCACAACGCAATTGCAATTGGGAACTGATATTACAAAAGGCCTAGGTGCAGGTGCAAACCCTGACATTGGTCGTCAAGCAGCATTAGAAGACCGAGAACGCATCACAGAAGTCATTTCGGGTGCAGACATGATCTTCATCACGGCTGGAATGGGTGGCGGTACCGGTACCGGTGCAGCACCGATTGTGGCACAAGTAGCGAAAGAAATGGGCATCTTAACCGTGGCTGTTGTCACTAAACCTTTCCCATTTGAAGGCGGTAAACGCTTAAATGTCGCCAATGCAGGGTTAGATGAATTAGGCCAACATGTTGATTCACTAATCACCATTCCAAATGAAAAGTTATTAGCGGTATTAGGTAAAGATATGAGCCTATTGAATGCCTTTAAAGCAGCCAATGATGTGCTATTGGGCGCGGTACAAGGGATTGCAGAATTGATCACTCGCGAAGGGATGATCAACGTGGATTTCGCGGACGTACGCACAGTGATGTCTGAAATGGGTATGGCGATGATGGGAACAGGCCAAGCATCTGGTCCAAATCGTGCAATTGAAGCAGCACAACATGCCGTTTCAAGTCCATTATTAGAAGATGTGGATTTAGCTGGCGCGCGTGGTGTCTTAGTCAATATCACAGCAGGTCTGGATATGACGATTGGTGAATTTGAAGATGTCGGTAACACCGTCAAAGACTTTGCTTCTGACAATGCCACAGTGGTCGTCGGTACTGTGATTGACCCAGACATGACAGACGAGCTTCGTGTCACAGTAGTCGCAACAGGTTTAGGCGCTGAGAAAGCTGCACAAGTCGCTTTACCAACAGAGTTGGAAGCGCCACAAATGGAAATCGTTAAAAAACCAGTCGATATCGATTACGATAAACCGACGGTTTTACGCAACGAAGAACAAGCGCAGCAAAAACAAGTGGCCAATAGCGATATTAATATGGATTATTTGGACATCCCGGCTTTTTTACGTCGCCAAGCAGATTAGGCTTAGCGAGAGAGTAGGTGATGGCAAAAATGACAATTATGTTACAATGACCCGCTTAAATTTGGGGTTAAGGAGGTTTGCAGCGTGATAAAGCAACGGACATTGAAAAATGTGATTCGTGCGACCGGTGTTGGTTTACACAGTGGTGACACTGTTTATCTGACCTTGCGTCCTGCTGCAATCGATACAGGCATTATTTTCAGACGTGTGGATCTTGATCCTGTCGTTGAAATTAGTGCTAAAGCCTGCAATGTTGGTGAAACTGCATTATCAACGACATTGATTGAACATGGCGAGAAAGTCTCCACAGTTGAACATTTATTGTCTGCCTTTGCAGGGTTAGGGATCGATAACGCTTATATTGATCTCAATGCTGCCGAAGTACCTATTATGGATGGCAGCGCAGGGCCTTTTGTTTTTCTAGTCCAGTCCGCTGGAATCGAAGAACAAGCGGCAGCGAAGCAATTTATCCGCATTAAAAAACCAATCATCTTAGAAGATGGCGACAAATGGGCTAAGTTTGAACCCTTTGAAGGCTTCAAAGTCAGCTTTACGATAGATTTTCAACATCCAGTATTCACAGACCGACCACAAAAAGTAGAAGTCGATTTCTCCTCAACGTCTTTTGTTCGTGAAGTCAGTCGTGCTCGTACCTTTGGATTTATGAAAGATATCGAAAAATTACGTGAAAATAATCTCGCGCTCGGTGGCAGTATGGATAACGCCATCGTCGTGGATGATTATCGTGTCGTTAATGAAGATGGCCTACGTTATGAAGATGAATTTGTACGCCATAAAGTATTAGATGCCATTGGTGATTTATACCTACTAGGCCATAGTTTGATTGGTGCTTTCAGCGGTCATAAATCAGGCCATGAAGTGAACAATATGCTACTACGTAAATTATTAGCAGACGAAGAGGCATGGGAGTTAGTGACATTCGAAGATGATGAAACAGCCCCTATTGTCTTTAGTCGACCAGCGGCATCAATTACTGGCTAAGGTTTTTGGCGCTTAGCCAACCGTTCAAGCGCCGCCTTTAATGGTCCTTCTTCCATTGTCTCTGCCGTTTGTTTTAACGCTGTTGAGGCAGAAGATGGCAGCGAGATGGGATTTGAGGACTGGTTCTCAAAAGGTGAGTAACTTGGCCGAACTTTCACTTCAATAGTGTTAATATCAAGTGACAACTCCTGAGACAGTGTTTGACATAACGTTGGCGCTTGGAAACGAATCAAGCTGCTATACGATGCGTTATCAGTATGAATCACGAGTGTTGAGCCATTAATATTCGCTAATTTACAATGTGCTGAAAATTGCGCAGGTAGACTTTGTTGAAAGGCATGATTTAACCGCTCTAATAGCTGAGCATGTCGCGTTATCTTTTTTAATGTGGGATGTTTCTCGTAGACGCGATTGATTTGTGTGGGTCGTTTAGCCATAAAAGTCTTAATCGAGAGAGGATAAGTATGCAGGTTATCATTATTTCGCCGAATAAAACGACGCATCAACATTGGCACTTGTCGCCAGTGGCCTTACGCATCGCAGCAGCAGCGGCAGTCATAATGGCATTATCGTTATCGTACACAGCCTATCAATTATTCTCAGATACCCCAAAAAAACAACCCATCAGCGTTGTTGAAAAAGCAATCTCTCCGTTCTTAACACCAGTACCAGAGCAAATTGTTGTAGCACAACTCACCAGCGAACAAGCCCAAATGCAAGCTTATTACGCCAAGCGTTTAGGTGCATTGCAAGCAGAAGCATTTCGTCTCAAAGCCTTGACCGATAAGTTAGCTGAATTAAGCGGAATAGACATTGAAGCCGAAGGACTTGATAAACCAGCGGGCCAAGGCGGGCTAGCGCAGCAACAAGCCATGCCATTGTCAGAGGCCGAGTTCGAGTCTTTCTTTTCCGAACTAGAAAATAATTTCGATACCCAATCATTAGGCTTAGTGCAATTACAAGATTACTTTATTACTGAAGACAATATTAAATCCGCTATTCCAACAGGCCGACCCATTAAGAAAGGCTGGATCTCATCTTATTATGGCTATCGGGTTGACCCATTTAATGGCAAAAAAACCTTTCATCATGGCTTAGACTTCGCCGGTAAAGCGGGCAGTGAAGTATTAGCGGTGGCAGATGGCATTGTAAGCTGGCACGGCACGCGTGGCGGTTATGGAGAAATGATTGAAATCGATCACGGCAATGGTTACCAATCACGCTATGCCCACAATAAAAAACTCGTCGTCAAATTAGGTGACAGAATTAAGAAAGGGCAGGCTATTGCTTTAATGGGGTCAACAGGCCGCTCAACCGGGCCGCATGTCCATTTTGAAGTACTGAGGGATGGCAAAACGGTTAACCCGGCGAATTTTGTTAAACGTTAAACCTTGTATTCTCATAATACCAGCACCATATAGAAACAGACCTTAGACCTAGCGGGGTCTACGCGCTATAATTGCGTGCTTAAACATCAACTCTATTCCCGACAGTGATTTCGGCTTAGCACAAGGTAGTAAAACGGTATGGTAAGTAAGTTTTTCGGAAAAGTCTTTGGCAGTCGAAATGATCGTGTTCTCAAAAAGCTAAGGAAAGTTGTTAACCAAATCAATGACTTTGAATCGAGCATCGAGCAGCTTGATGATGAAGCTTTACAAGCCAAAACAGTCGAGTTTCGCGCGCAACTTGCCGAAGGAAAAACGGTTGATGACATCCTACCAGAAGCATTTTCAGTTGTAAGAGAAGCCGGGAAACGGGTGCTGAATATGCGCCATTTCGATGTGCAAATGATCGGGGGCTATGTCCTTAACCAAGGCAAAATTGCTGAGATGCGTACTGGTGAGGGTAAAACCTTAGTCGCAACGTTAGCTGTTTACCTAAATGCATTGGAAGGCGAAGGCGTTCACGTTGTGACGGTGAATGATTATTTAGCGCAGCGTGATGCGGCTTGGATGAGCCAACTTTATAACTTCCTCGGATTAACGACTGGTGTGATTATCGGCGGTTTATCACCTGACGAACGTCGTGACGCTTATAACGCAGATATTACTTACGGTACTAATAACGAATTCGGTTTCGATTACTTACGCGATAATATGGTGTTTAGTATTGAAGAAAAAGTGCAGCGTAAATTACATTTTGCTGTCATCGATGAAGTCGATTCAATTCTGATCGATGAGGCGCGTACACCGTTAATTATTTCAGGTCCAGCCGAAGACAGTTCAGAGCTATATCAGAGTATCAATCTATTGATTCCAAATCTAAACCAACAAATTGGCGAAGATGAAGAAATAGAAACACCGGGTGATTACACGGTTGATGAAAAAGCAAAACAGATTAATTTCACCGAAGATGGCCACGAAAAAATCGAAAACCTGTTAACCGATGCGGGTATTTTGGATGGAGACGCGAGCCTGTATGACTCAGCCAATATTGGCTTAATGCATCATGTGTCAGCCGCATTACGTGCCCACGTGTTATTTCAACGTGATGTTGATTACATCGTACAAGATAATGAAGTTGTCATCGTCGACGAATTTACCGGTCGTACCATGCCGGGCCGTCGCTGGTCAGAAGGCTTACATCAAGCGGTAGAAGCCAAAGAAAAAGTCAAAATTCAGAATGAAAACCAGACATTAGCTTCGATCACATTCCAAAATTTCTTCCGCTTGTATGACAAATTATCAGGCATGACAGGAACAGCAGATACTGAAGCGTTCGAGTTGCAATCTATTTATAGCCTAGAAGTTATCGTTATTCCTACACATCGTGAGATGAAACGAGTCGACTCGGCTGATCAAATCTATTTGACGACCCAAGAAAAGTACGCCGCAATCGCAGAAGAAATTAAACGCTGTGTCGAGCAACAACAGCCCGTCCTTGTTGGTACATCATCAATTGAAAGCTCTGAATACCTACATGGCTTGCTAAAAAAGGCTGGCATACCGCATGAAGTATTAAATGCTAAATTCCATGAAAAAGAAGCCTATATTATTGCCCAAGCGGGTCGCCCTGGTGCTGTCACCATCGCAACGAATATGGCCGGTCGTGGTACCGATATTGTTTTAGGCGGTAGTTTAGATGCCGAATTAGCAGAATTAGACGACGATGCAACTGAGTCAGATAAAACTGCAATCACACAAGCATGGCAAGAGCGCCATGACCAAGTTTTAGCGGCAGGTGGCCTCCACATTGTCGGATCAGAACGTCATGAATCACGTCGTGTTGATAACCAGCTACGTGGCCGGTCAGGTCGTCAAGGTGATGCTGGTTCAAGCCGGTTTTACTTATCGCTTGAAGATAATTTGATGCGTATTTTTGCATCAGAAAAAATGTCAGGCATGATGAAGAAATTAGGTATGGAAGAAGGCGAAGCAATTGAACATCCATGGGTATCGCGTGCCATCGAAAATGCCCAAAAGAAAGTCGAAGGCCACAACTTTGATATCCGTAAGCAAGTATTAGAATACGATGATGTTGCCAATGACCAACGTAAAGTCGTCTATGACCAACGTAATGAATTAATGGCAACGGAAGATGTTTCCGGCACAATTACATCCATGCGTGAAACGGTCGTCAATACCGTGATTGACCAATATATTGCCCCGAATAGTATCGATGAACAATGGGAGCTGGAAGGCTTAAGTCGTGCACTACGTGATGAGTTTGGTTTAGACGTCGATGTTGCACAATGGCTGAAAGATGACGAAGAGTTACATGAAGAAACCTTACGTCAAAAAATCATCGCAGCAGTGCAAGAACAGTCTGATGGCAAAGAAGCCCTTACTGGCCCAGAAGTCATGCGACATTTCGAAAAAGCCATTACCTTACAAACATTAGATTCTCAGTGGAAAGAACATTTGGCTCAAATGGATTATCTACGCCAAGGGATTAACTTACGTAGTTACGCCCAAAAAGATCCAAAACAAGAATACAAACGTGAAGCCTATGGCATGTTTACCGCGATGTTAGATCGCATTAAACATGATGTTGTTTCGTTGGCAGCACGGGTTGAATTGCGTGCGCAAGAAGATGTTGAAGCGATTGAAGAGCAACGTCGCCAAACCGGCGAGATTGAAATGCAACATGATCATGTCGATGGCATGACAGGTGAAGCAGAGCAAAATAACCCGGATATAGAGCAACAAGCGCAACCGATAACACGTGAAGGCAAGAAAGTAGGCCGTAATGAACCATGTCCTTGCGGTTCAGGTAAGAAATACAAACAATGTTGTGGGACCTTGTCTTAATGGCAGTTAATTTGCCAGCAATACAAGCTGCACAATTACTCGCCATTGATGGGGTTCGTTTAGCGACGGCCAACGCCGGGATTAAAGACAATGACCAAGCAGATTTGGTCTTGATCGAAATCGCCGAAGGCAGCACGGTATCAGCCGTTTATACCCAAAATGCTTTTTGTGCAGCACCTGTGACAATAGCAAAGCGTCATCAACAACAGGCACCACCTCGTTATTGCCTCATTAATTCAGGTAATGCCAATGCAGGAACGGGCCAACAAGGCGAAGCCGCGGCCATCAGCTGTTGTCGTTCGCTGGCTGAATTAGTCGCCGCTAAGCCCGAAACTGTTTTGCCTTTTTCGACCGGCGTGATTGGCCAACAATTACCCGTTGAAAAAATCCAAGCTGCATTGCCTAATTTAATTTCAGACTTAAGCAATGATCATTGGTTTGATGCCGCACATGGCATCATGACAACAGATACCTTGGCGAAAGCAGTATCCAAGAAAATTGTCATCGAAGGTAAGTCAATAACTGTCACAGGCATGGCGAAAGGCTCAGGCATGATTAGGCCTGATATGGCCACCATGTTGTCGTATATTGCCACTGATGCCAATGTCGCTCAGCCCGTATTAGATAACATGTTAAAACAAGCAGCTGAACAATCATTTAACCGCATTTCAGTCGATGGCGATACCTCAACCAATGATGCTTGCGTTTTGATTGCTACGGGCAAGGCAGGAAGTGATCAGTTAACCGATTTAAACTCAGCATCAGCACAAGCGTTATATCAAGTCATTGCAGAGATAAGCCAACAACTCGCCCATGCCATTGTGCGTGACGGCGAAGGTGCCACTAAGTTTGTGGAAGTCACAGTTGAACAAGGCCAAAATAAAACAGAATGTCGCCAAGTGGCTTATACCATTGCCCATTCGCCGTTAGTCAAAACTGCATTATTTGCTTCTGATCCAAATTGGGGCCGTATCCTAGCAGCGGTCGGGCGCAGTGGTTTACTGGACTTCGATTTAAGCAAAGTCGCTATTTACCTTAATGAAGTATGTATTATCAAGGCAGGCGAACCAGCAGCAGATTACACCGAACAAAAAGGCCAAGCGGTCATGGATAACAGCGAAATCACCATTAGAGTCGTGCTAGAACGTGGTCAGGCCACCGACACAGTCTGGACCTGTGATTTCTCTTATGATTACGTCAAAATTAACGCCGAATATCGCAGTTAAATAACCGTGTCAGATCATCAAATCACCACTTTAAGTGAGTTCTTAAAACACAGCGGTGCCCGTTATCGCATCTTCGATATGGCACGCCGTGTGGCTAAAATCAGCAATGAAGACTTTGCTGATATCGAGAAAACCAATCAGCCTTATCCCTATCCATTACAAAAAACAGCCCATTTCGGCATCATTTTTTGGAATCCTGATTTAGCCGATAAACACTACGTTTGGTTTTTGAAATTCCCTTTAGATGAACAAGGCCTAATGATTCAAGCGGCACGCGATGAGTTTCTCGTGATGCTATTAGATCGTGTTGGCGAATGTATGCTGGCGGCGAATGAAGGGGCGCAAATAGAAGGTGCCTTGAAAGACAGCCCTTATACCTTCAAACCACGTGACGATAAGATGGCCGCATTTAATGCCCAAGCCAGTGTGAGTTTAGCCGTTAAGCCCTCCCAATATTATGAGCCTGCTTTGGCTTATTTCTCTGGCCAAACAGCAGCACAAGATTGGCAAATGCTTGGTATGCAAGGCGTAGCAGATGTTGCGATTCGTTTATCGGGGAAACAAACGATTTCAGCTGTCGCCAACAACATGGTTAATGTGCCCGAGCAACCTTTTATCACTTTCAGCACCTTTCTAGAACATGCCGAACCGACGATTACCTTAGTAGAAAGTCTGTCTCAGAAACTAGACACGCTCTTACAAGCAGAGCCAGCCAAGATCAGTTTGGTGACAGCGTGCTTAAGAGCCGTTTCAAATAGCCCCGCGATAGGCTCAGTTGATCAGATGGTCAGGCAAGTCTTAAATCACAGTGAAGTAGGGCAAGATATTGAAGTGCTGGCGACGATATCTGGCCGACTATGGCGTATCCTTGAACAAGTCGAACTCAGTCAGCTTTTTGTCGAACGCTTAGCTGAAAATAATGCTGGTTATTCTGGCTTTAGCCAAGTGTTAGCCGACGCCATGTACATGCCCGGTTTACGTAACCCTATTATGACTGCTTTACGTTCACCTGAACGTTCACCAGCTTTAACCCAAAAAGTAGGCGAGCTATTTGGTCAACCGTCAACCTGATCAGATAACATCTGTTGCCATGCTTGTTCTGTCATTAAATCTAAATTGTTTTCAAGCCGGTCGGTAAATAATTTCCCTTGTAAGTGATCGCCTTCGTGCTGAAAAATACGGGCAATAAAACCGTCATATTTCATTTCGACAATCTCACCATCGCGGGTGAGGTAACGCACTTGAATCTGCGTGGCACGCGGCACTAAGCCACGTAAACCCGGCACACTCAAGCAGCCTTCCCAGCCTTTTTCTTGTGACATTGAGGAAGAGATGATTTCAGGATTAATCACCACGGTTTGTGGCATATCAGAGGCTGACGGGTAACGTGAATTCGGTTTAGACGCCATAATAAATAACTGCAGTGGCACATCGACTTGGGGTGCCGCAATCCCCATCCCACCGACTTGCACCACAAACTCTAATAAGTCATCAATTAAACGCTGAATGTGCGGTGCATGGACATCATCAATAGGCTGAGCCTGTAACCGTAGGTGAGGGTGGCCCAGTTGTAGTAATTCAAAAGACATATTTATCCCCTATAACCCTTATAAAATGCCATCAGTCCGAAACCAACCCGCAATGCTATAGCGATCACGCAGTGCCGGTAACACTTCATGCGGAAACTGCTCGCTCAAAAACAACACCAAAGTGCCAAAGCGCGGCAATACCGTTTGCAAGCGGGTTTCACCATCAGGCTGATATAAGATCAATTGCCCTTCATCCTGCCCAGACCAATCTGAGTTTAAATAGAACACACTTGAAACAACCCGATTCGACTGCCCTTTAAAAGCATCAATATGACGTTGATAAAAATGGCCCGGCGGATAATGCGCAAAATGGGCTTCAAAGTCACGTAGGCCAAGAAATAACTGTCTATTCAATTGTGTCCTCAGGGTATCCATTGTATCTAGATAAGCCTGTTCTACTGGATAAGCATTAGACAGCCAAACGGTTCTATCATTCCGGACAGTTTCAAGCTGCTGCGCCGTTTGTTGTCTACCCACTTTAGCCGTGTTGAACATAGAGGCAGGTAATGCAGTCACATGCTGATATAGCTGTTCTGTTAAGTCAGCATCAATAAAATCACTGACGATAATATAGCCTTGCTCTACTAGCGTGTCGGCAAGGACCTTGAAATCAGTTTCCACCATGTGGTTAAGCAAAGAACCAATAGGCTACAGCGATGGCAGCAATAATACCGGCGAAATCAGCAGCCAAACCACAAGCCGCCGCATGGCGAATTTTCTTAATCCCCACCGAGCCAAAATAAACGGCGAGCACATAAAAAGTTGTTTCTGTACTACCTTGCACAATGGACGATAAACGACCGGCAAAAGAATCAGCGCCATGGACTTGCATGGTATCAATCATCATCGCCCGTGCGCCACTACCACTAAAGGGCTTCATCAATGCCGTTGGCAAAGCATCGATAAAACGATCATCAAAGCCGAAAGACAACACAACACCACGCAAGCCATCCGCCATTAAATCCAAAGCACCACTGGCCCGGAACACCCCAATCGCCACTAACATAGCGACTAAATAGGGAATAATCGTTATCGCCGTTTCAAAGCCTTCTTTCGCGCCGTCAATAAAGGCTTCATAGGTGTTCACTTTTTGAATCACAGCACCAGATATAAACAACATCACCAATGAAAACAAAACCACATTACTGATTAACGCTGACTGTTCCAACATTGCAGCCTGAGGCAAGCTAGAAAAGTAACTGAGTAAACCAAACACCAGCGCCGAAAACCCACCTAAATAGGCCAAAATCACTTTATCAAATAGATTGATTTTCTGAACGGCTGATACGGTCAGTAGGCCAATCAAGGTCGAGGCATAGGTCGCGATTAAAATAGGAATAAACACATCAGTGGGGTTAGCCGCACCCATTTGAGCACGATAGGTAAATATCGTCACCGGGAATAAAGTCACCGCCGACGTATTAATGACCAAAAATAATATCTGAGCATTGCTGGCGGTATCTTTAAGCGGATTGAGTTTTTGCAACTCCTGCATCGCCTTAATGCCCAATGGCGTCGCGGCATTATCCAAACCCAAGGCATTGGCTGACATATTCATCACCATCGCACCCAAAGCAGGATGATTTCGAGGCACTTCTGGCATTAAACGAACAAACAACGGGCTGAGCCAAGTCGTCAGCACGCGAATAAAACCACTACGTTCACCAATTTTCATAATGCCCAGCCATAAAGCCAAAACTCCAGTCAGGCCCAGAGCAATCTCAAACGCCGTTTTAGACAAACTAAACATCGCCGTCATCATCTGAACGAATATTGCCGTATCACCAAAAGCGAATAGCTTGATTAACGCCACCACAAAGGCCGCAGCAAAAAAGAAGATCCAGATGAAATTTAGCATGGGTTTATTTTACAGGTTGGTACCGTAAGATAAAGGGGTCGTATAAAGAAGGGAAAAGGTTTGGGAACGCTTTTTTAGTGTTTTAAACGATCAAGTGGACTAATCACACCCTGGGCACCTTGTTTAAGCACATGAGTATATATTTCTGTTGTTTTCACATCAGCATGGCCGAGCTGTTGTTGAACAGTTCTAATATCCGCACCTGATTGTAATAAATGTGTGGCAAAGGAATGACGTAAAGTATGACTTGTTACCTGTTTTAAAATACCTGCGTTTTTTGAAGCCTGTTTGATTATTTTATTAATAGCTGTTTCGTGAAAGTGATGCCGTCGAATAACTCCTGAATCAGGATCAGCTGATAATTTGGAAGCAGGGAATAAATATTGCCAACCCAAATCAAAACGGCTGCTAGGGTATTTTCTAGCTAATGCATCAGGCATCCAGACGCCATCATAGTGTTTATTGAATAGATCTGACTTTAACAAAGTATCAACACGACTTATTTGTAACTTTAATGGTTCATGTAACTCTTTTGCTAATGTTACTATTCTATTTTTACTGCCTTTACCATCCCAAATATGTAGTTGGCCTAAATCAAATTCGATATCTTTTACTCGTAAGCGTAATAGCTCCATACGTCTGAGTCCAGAACCATAGAGTAAAGAAATCATAAGCTGATTAACGCCCGATGTTTGATTTATTAATGACATGACTTCATTGCTTGTTAAGACAACAGGTAATTTCTTTTTTAACCTTGCTCTTTTAAATGCACCTACATAACCCACCTCTTGTTCTAAAAACTTAGTCTTTAAAAAAACGATAGCATTGAGTGCAATTTTTTGTGTTGCTGCAGCAACTTTACGCTCAACAGCTAAAAATGTTAAGAACTGCTCGATATGTTTATCCCCAAGATCTCTGGGATGTTGCTTATTATGGAAAACTATGAAATATTTAATCCAATATAAATAGGTTTTAACTGTTCGACGACTATAACGTCGTGTCAGCATAAAGGATTCGATAGAACTAAGAAATGGAGATTTTGCCATGATTGCCGCCTCTTCCTTGAAACAGTACTTCACTATAATAACAAGACGTTGGCTCTATTTTCCAGCATTGGTTTAA
>CAJQOM010000040.1 GCA_905479985.1 uncultured Gammaproteobacteria bacterium
AAAGATTCACCTTTTTGCCAACGATCCCACATCAGGGATTTCTGATTTTCCGTGTAATAGATCCGTGGTCTTTGTTTCATTTGCAACACTCCTTTTACTTACGTAAAGTTTAGCGTGTTGCGTCGACCGGTTGAAATCACAACCCAAAGCGGACATTGATTAATTCGTAAAAAGTTGGGAATATAGCCTTTCCAATACCAATGAATGGTTCCTTCTAAATATTCTGTTAGCACGCATCAAAGAGTTGGATCTTTGGACCGTGTTTAAAAGATCCTTTGATAACGGATTAACAGGAGAAATTGAATGATACAACTACAGAACCTCGCAATTTTTTGTATGTTCGTTTATAGCGAAAATCAGTTATGCTCAAGATAACGACCACAATAGAGTCTTAGAACGGTACTTGGAGTTGTCAATGACGGATGATGACATAGAAGTTACTTATAGTCCTAGTGATATAAGCGATCAAAAAAGCTTGCAAGAACGCCATGCAAAAGATGAGAATTTTATAACAGGAATTCTGGGTTTTCTGCCGCAGGGTATCGTAATAATTGACGAGACAGGCAATATCCTTGCAGTAAACAAAGCTTGGCGTCAATTTGTTAACGAGAATAATTATCCTGAGCCAGATTTTACTGTTGGCAGCAATTACCTAGAAGCATGTGATGTTGCCTATAAAGAGTGTGTAGCTGGAGAACATAATATCGCTGACTATATTCGCGATGTACTTTCAGGGAAAGTAAAACAGGTAAAATTTGAATATGACAGCCATAGTACGAGTGGCCAGCGATGGTTCCTGTTTCGCATCAACCTGTTTTTGTACGATAGCCAGAACCACGTTGTCATTTCATATGAAAATATCACAGAGGCTAAAAAGGGTCATGGCGCTCTGCTGAATAGCGAAGCAAAATTTCGTGTAATTGCTGAGAGTACCTCCGATCTTATTTGGGAGGCAGATGTAAACAATGGGACATTGGAATGGTACGGCGAAATAGATGAAATCCTAAAATATGATCCTGGTGAGTTTCCTAGAACTATTTCAGCGAATATTGAAAACATTCATCTAGATGATCGCGAGCGAGTTAGAAAACTAATTCAACACAGTATTGATACAGGCGAAAACTTCCAATCTGATTATCGTATGTTGTGTAAGGATGGCAGTCATCGCTATTGGGAAGACCAAGGATCTTGGATTGACTATGAACAGGGAAAAGCGGTAGGTGGTGTTAAGGATATCACTGAGCGTAAGCTAGCTGAGGATGTGTTACAAACCAGTGAACAACGTTTCAAGCGATACTTTGAGTTAGGTTTGGTAGGAATGGCGATCACGTCGCTTGAAAAAAACTGGGTTGAGTTCAACGATACACTTTGCGATATGCTTGGCTATTCACGGGATGAATTTTCGAGCAAGACATGGACGGATTTGACTCATCCTGATGATTTGGATGCAGATCTGACGGAGTTTAATCGAGTCTTGTCGGGTGAAATAGACGGTTATACTTTGGAAAAACGGTTCATCCAAAAAAATGGTGGCATCGTATATGCCGAAATTTCAGCTAAGACTGTGTACAAGTCAGATGGTTCAATTGATTATTTTGTGGCTTTGGTACATGACCTTACAGCAAAGAAAGAAGCTGAGAAAGAAGCCGCACAACAACGAGAGCGTTTGGCTCACCTCGTTCGAGTGCAGACGCTTGGTGAAATGTCTACTGGGATTGCCCACGAGGTTAACCAGCCTTTGGCAGCGATACAAAGCTATACACAAGCTTGTCAGCAATATGTAAAAAGAGGGCTGTCTAATCCAGACAAAATTGAAGATCTACTTGAAAAGGTTAGAGGGCAAGCTAAGCGTGCTGGTGATGTTATTAGCAGGTTACGTGCGATGATGGAGCACCGAACTGTAGAACCCATAAGCATAAATATCAATACACTATTGAGACAGATAGTAGATATTGCAGAGATAGAGACGAAACAGAATGATTGTCGATTAATACTTAATTTAGCCCCCGTTATACCTAACGTTATTGGCGATGAAATTCAAATTCAGCAAGTAGTCCTAAACCTGGTTCACAATGGGATAGATGCAATGGTAGGCATAGAAAATGGAACAGATAAAACCATCGCCGTTGAAACAACAATAATCGAGAGTAATAACGTACTGGTATCTATCTCGGATAAAGGGAAGGGCATTGAAGAGCAAGATTTAAATAGTATTTTTGAAGCGTTTTATACCACTAAAGATCATGGAATAGGTATGGGGTTAGCCATCTGTAAAAATATTATTGATGGCCATGGTGGTGAAATAGGCTGCTCAAAAAAATCCAGTGAAGGAACAACTATGTATTTTTCATTACCCATAGAGACAAAAAATGATTGAACCTTTAAAGGAACCAACGGTTTATATTATTGATGACGATGATGCCGTCCGCGACTCAATCATGGAGCTGGTTAAATCCGTTAACTTAAACGCAGAGGCTTTTGCATCTGCTTTAGACTTTTTAGAGATATTTACAACCGATCTACCTGGTTGCCTGGTATTGGATGTACGAATGGCTAGAATGAGCGGACTTATTCTACAAGATAAACTTAACATTATGGGTGCAACGTTGCCCATTATCTTTATTACGGGTCATGGTGATGTTGAGATGGCCGTGAGTGTGCTCAAAGCAGGAGCCGTTGATTTCATTCAGAAGCCTTACCATGAACAGAATTTGCTAGACAGTATTGCTAATGCGCTTGAATTGGATGCTCGAAACAGAAATATTTCACTACACGAAGACGCCATAAAGCAACATTATGAAGAGCTTACTCCCCGTGAGCATGAAGTGATGGATTCTTTATTACAAGGTCTATCAAATAAACTAATCGCTAGAAATCTTGAGATTAGTTCACGTACGGTAGAAGTTCACCGCCAGCATATATTACAAAAGTATCGGGTTAAGTCACTGACTCAACTCATACACCTGCTAAACCGCCCAGAAGCATAGTCATCAGATAGAAATACATTTGTCTTGAGCTGTTTGCGATGCAGGTATTTTGTTAATCATAATACTTGTCCTCTACGTAAGTAATCTACGTAAGCGAACGGATAGTGTTTCTATTCTATTTAAAACATACTCGTTAACAGTAGTGAAAAAGTTTGATGGCGCAGTTTGAGCCTTGGGTAAAGATATTCAATTTTTTAAACCTGATTAATTTATTTAAACGATGATTAAGTGAAATTAATATCGAATGAAAAAAATGACTTATATGGTAGATCCAGATATAGCATTTTGCGAACGTATTAGTTCGCTATTATCTTCTTCGTCTTTAGCAACCAAAACATTTGGTCGAGCTAAAGATTTCTTGGAGCAATCTGATTCAATGGAGCCGGATAGTCTTTTAATACTGAGTAGCAATATTCCAGATATGGATACTGTTGAAGTGATGCAAGAACTTAAAAAAAGGGGCAACGATATTCCAGTCATCGTAGTGGGAGAAGATGATGACGTTCCACAAGCAGTAAAATTTATGCGTGCTGGGGCTGTTGACTTTATCTGGAAGCCTTTGGCTAATCAGAAATTAAAAGCATTAATTGAAAAGTTGGGTGTAAGCATAAATAAATAGGTTTGGAGGGTGAAATGAAAAAAATAACAATAAATTCAGCTTTGGTTTTGAGTTTAATTGCGATCCCATGTTTTGCTCAAGATGCACCGCCGCCATCGGACAAGAAGGTTAAATATTCTCCTTACCCAGAGAAGAACTTTCCGAATCAAGTCTATTTTGGTGATACACATTTACATACCTCATATTCTACTGATGCAGGAATGATTGGTAATATTCGCGGCCCTGAAGATGCGTATCGTGTATCAAGAGGCGAAGTGATTACATCCAGTCATGGATTAAAGGTTAAATTGAAACGTCCATTAGATTTTGTTGTGGTTTCGGATCATGCGGAGAACCTAGGCTTGGCACCTGCCATCGCAGAATCTAATGAAGAGCTTTTGGCGAATGAGTGGGGTAAGGCAATTTATGAAGCCGCTAATAGTGGGAAGGTGACTGATGCTTTTGACATGTGGATTAAGCAAGTTAATCTTAGTGAAGATAAGCTTAAAGATACAGGCTTTGCTAAAACATTTTGGTCGCGTGAAATAGCTGCGGCCGAAAAATATAATGAGCCTGGTCTTTTTACCGCATTTATTGGTTTTGAATGGACATCGATGCCAGGCGGCAGAAATTTACATAGAAATGTAATCTTCCGTGACAATGGAGAAAGGGCAAGTCAAGTCGTTCCTATATCTTCTTATGACTCATTAGACCCCGAAGATTTGTGGGAATATTTAGCCGCTTACGAAAAGAAAACAGGCGGTCAAGTTATGGCTATTGCACATAATGGTAACGTCTCAAATGGGACTATGTTTGACGACATAACGTTGACGACTAAAGAACCGATTGATCGTGATTATGCTGAGCGCCGCATGATGTGGGAGCCTATTTATGAAGTGACTCAAATTAAGGGCGATGGTGAAGCGCATCCCGCCTTATCTCCAAATGATGAATTCGCAGATTTTTACACTTGGGATACAGCGACATTAGGAGCCGATACAACCACGCCTGAAATGTGGCCTCGTGATTACGCTAGACCCGCTTTAAAGCGAGGGTTAGTGTATGAAGAAAAATTAGGCGTCAATCCTTTTAAATTCGGAATGATTGGATCAACTGATTCACATACCTCAATACCCTCGACAGAAGAAGATAGTTTTTTTGGCAAAGTTAGCTTAGCTGAGCCTAGTGCTGATCCACATCACCGTTTTAATGAAACAGTTCTTGGTCGAACCAATCCTGATGAAAGTAAAAAGATTTATCATTGGCAGGCAGCTGCTAGTGGCTTAGCCGCTGTGTGGTCACGTGAAAATACCCGAGAGGCGCTTTGGGATGCCATGAAGCGTAAAGAAGTTTATGCAACAACGGGAACAAGAATGAAAGTTCGTGTATTTGCCGGTTGGGATTATACGAAAGATGATTTGGCTCGTTCTGATTTTGCTGAATATGGTTATGACCATGGTGTGCCCATGGGTGGTGATTTGAGTTCTGCTCCTAAAGACAAGGCTCCAACACTGTTGATCAGGGCGGTTAGAGATGCAGATGGGGCTAACCTTGATCGTGTTCAGGTGATAAAGGGCTGGGTCGATACAGACGGTGAGACACAAGAAAAAGTTTACGATGTCGCCGTTTCAGATCAACGCAAGCCACTAAAAAATGGTAAGTATCCTCCTGTAGGCAATACAGTTAATTTGAAAGAAGTGACTTACACCAATGCAATTGGGGCGCCCTTCCTTGAAGCTTTTTGGAAAGACCCGGATTTTGATCCGAAGCAGCGCGCTTTCTACTATGTGCGCGCGATTGAAATCCCAACGCCGTCATGGGTTGCATATGACTTGAAAGTGTTTGGAGGTGAAATGCCAAAGGGTGCGACAAATGAGACGCTAGTTCTTCAAGAACGCGCTTATACATCTCCTATTTGGTATACGCCTAAATGAAAAAATTATTTAAAGAACCTTTATTGGTTTTCCTGTTGCTGGGAGGCGCGATTTTCGCGCTCTACCAGCAAATACCAAACGATTATCAGCCAGACAATGCTGAGATTATGGTAACGGAAGGCCAGATAAAAGGACTATTGGAAAGGTTTGAAAAAGTAAGGCAACGTTTGCCCTCTGAGGAAGAGGAGGATGGACTCATTCAAAACTATGTTCGTGAAGAGATTTTATACCGCGAAGCACTCGCATTAGGCTTAGATAAGGATGATGGTATTGTGCGTCGTAGACTCAATCAAAAAATGGATTTCCTATCGGAAGATCTTGCCAGTCTTGTCGAGCCGAGTGAGCAGGAATTGCAGGTTTATCTTGCAAAGCATCAAGATGACTATCTAAAGCCTTCACGTTTTAGTTTTCGACAAATCTACTTTAATACCAGTAAACGTGGTGAGTCTGCACAATCTGCTGCGCTGTCTCTATTAGCTAAGCTCAAAGCAGAAGACACTAGTGATAATACGAGTACTGACGCAATGGGCGACCCCTTGATGGTAGCGCATCAGTTTGAGCATGAGACGGAACGGGGGATACAGCGAGCTTTAGGTGCAGATTTTCTAAAAGCACTGGGTGAGATTGACACTAGAGGTTGGCATGGCCCCATATCTTCTGGCTTTGGATTACATTTAGTGCATATTGATGAGCATACAGCAGGTAAAGTGTTCGAGCTTAATGAAGTGCGAGAACAAGTTATTCGTGATTGGAGTGCACAAAAGCGAGAGCAGACCAATAAAATCTTTTATCAGAACTTACGGAAGCGTTATACCGTTAAAGTAGAGAATCTTCCCAAGAAAAACTCAGCAAGTGAGAATATAACAACAAGCCTATCAATGAATGAGGCTGTAGAGTGATACGCTTTTTTCCCCTTATCGTTTTGTTGTTATGTTCGGTTACGTTTGCTCATGCCGATGAGTATCGCCCAGCGTATCTTGAATTAAAACAAACAAGTGTCGATGACTTCGATATGCTCTGGAAGGTTCCAGCTAAAGGGCAAACAAAACGTTTGAGCCTTTATGTCACTTTGCCAAATGATGTAGTCACTACATCAGAGATGCGGGGCAATTTTGTTGGTGGTGCCTATATCGAACGATCGACTATTAAGCGGCAAGGTGGCCTTGCGGGCGCCCAAATCAGTATTAAAGGCCTTGAACGGGTATCAACAGATGTACTAGTGCGCATTCAACGACTCGATGGGACATCTGAAACGGCTCGGTTGAATTCATCATCAACGTCGTTCGTTATTAAAGGTGCGGCCCAGTTTTGGGATGTCGTAAATACCTATTTAGTCTTTGGTATTGAGCATATTCTTAATGGCTTTGATCACCTGCTGTTTGTGGCTTGTTTAATCTTCATTGCGGGCACGTGGCGACGCATTCTCATTACTGTTACAGGCTTCACTCTTGCACATTCAATCACCCTAACATTGGCAGGATTGGAATTGATAAGGTTACCCATTCCACCAATTGAAGCAACAATAGCCTTGTCGATCGTTTTTCTTGCTAGAGAAATTGCATTAAACAGGCGCGATACGCTGACCTGGCGTTATCCGATTGCTGTTTCTGCAACTTTTGGTTTGTTGCACGGTTTTGGTTTTGCGTCAGCGCTTAGTGATATTAGCTTGCCACAAACTGAAATACCTGCTGCCTTATTAGCATTTAATATTGGTGTGGAGCTAGGACAAGTTGCTTTTGTTGCCAGTGTGCTTTTGCTTTTCTGGTTAATAACACAAAGCTTTAAAATATTAAAAATTGAATCGGTTAATTGGCTGCAAAAAATAGAAAAACCCATGGCTTATAGCGTGGGGAGTGTGGCCATGTTATGGACGATGGAACGAGTATTTGTATTTTGGATCTAAGTAAAAAATTAGTGGTTAAGAAAAGTAACAGTTGGAGAATAATTAAAATGAAAGATTCAAACATAACATCACTTATTTTAATTTCATTTCTGGCAACAGTCACGCTACCTTGCGTTACTTATGCGGAGGGTGACAAGCAGAAACAGGATAAGACTGGAACAAACCCCATTAACTTCACAAAAGATTTTCGTATCTATAACGAATATTCATGGCTAAATACCGATGGTGATGGCAACCAGAACTTGACGACTGCAGAGTTTAGAACCCCATTTCTTGGTGGCAAATGGCAGTGGCGAATACGTGCTCGGTACAACGCAATAAATGCTGACTTGAATAATGATGGAAGTGATGACATAGACAAATCAGGTTTTGGTGATATTGACATGAGATTTATCACAGTTCCTTATGTAAATATGGCTAAGAAACAGGCCGTTGCATTTGGGCTGGAACTGTTCCTGGATACTGCTTCAGATGATGCTTTAGGATCTGGAGCAAATTCGTTAGGCCCTCAGATATTTTATGTGAAATTTTTGCCTAATGGCCTTTTTGCTCCAGGATTACAGTACAAATTCAGTGTGGATAAAGATAAAGGACGTAGTGACGTCGACCAAGTTTTGATTGATCTCAACTATCTTCTTATGGCAGAGGATAAGAAGTCATGGTTCTTCACCGATCCACAAATTGTCATCGATAATGAAACTGATACTGAATTTGCTGTCGTAGATTTTGAGTTTGGCTGGATGATGACTAATTGGACTGATTTGAAGGGCCATAGTTTTTACATCAGGCCAAGTGTTGGGATTGGTGTAGATCGGCCAGTCGATGGCTCCGTAGAATTTGGTTATAAAATTGTCGGTTGGTAGGTTGAAAAGTATTTTTTATTTTCGAGGTGAATAGATGAAACGAGTAATAACACTATTTTGCACATTGGTTTTATTGATCTTAAACACAGTGTCGGCTAATGATGGTTCGACTCAAATAGGTGTTTATGACTATCCGATTGATAATCCTTTAGCTGCAACCGTTATCGGTACGCCAAAGGAGCAAGTCGCTTCACTTCCCAAAGATATTCCACGACAGGCTATGAAATTAGTTGTATTTCCTGATCGAGAAATAAAGAAGTTTATTCCTAATAAGGCATTGAACTACACTTTAGTCGGGCAAAAAAAAGCAGCACCTTTAATTTTTTCGATAGCAGGGACTGGAGCTAGTCACAAAAGTGCCAAGATGAGATTGTTGGAGAAAGCCTTTTTTCAAGCAGGGTTTCATGTAGTCTCGTTACCTTCGCCAACTTATGCTAATTTCATTGTGACAGCGTCAACAACACAGGTACCAGGCCATATTGTTCAAGATAGCGCAGACATATATCGTGTTATGGCGCTGATTAAAGAACAGATTAAGGATAGGGTGCAAATAACGGATTATAATCTTGTAGGGTACAGTTTAGGCGGTGCTCAAGCAGCCTTTGTGGCTAAACTTGATGAAGAACAAGGAGCGTTTGATTTTAAAAAAGCATTGATGATTAATCCCCCTGTGAATTTATTTAATTCTGTTTCCATTTTGGATCGAATGTTGGAAGAAAATATTCCGGGAGGGTTGAATAATTTCAATGCTTTTTTTGACGAGATGATGGTTGAGTTTAGTCATCATTATAGCGAATCTGAAAACGTTGATTTCAATGATGATTTTCTTTATAGAATCTATGAAAATAAACAACAAGAGGTTGATTTATCTAGGGTAGCAGCTACCGTTGGCATGTCATTTCGAATTTCATCATCCAACATGATATTTACCTCTGATGTCATGACAAATGGTGGTTATATACTGCCCAAAAATCATGAGTTAGGGAAGATAGAGTCGACGACTAATTACTTCAAAGTGTCGAGTCGAGTTAGCTTTACTGACTATTATAATGAGCGCTTTTTGCCATTCTTTATGGCCCGAAATCAGGGTATGACAAGTGACAAACTGCTCGATGATCTAAGTTTGAAGAGTATTGCTGGTTATCTACGGACTAGCGATAAAATTGCGGTCGTCCACAATGAGGACGATGTTATTTTAGCCCCAGGAGAAATCGACTTTTTCCGCGAGGTATTCCAGTCGCGAGCACATATCTATCCTAAGGGTGGGCACTGCGGCAATATGGCGTATAAAGACAATATCACCTATATGGTTAATCACTTTGAAAAACAAGGAGTTAATCATGAGTAAGAATCGTTATTTTATACGTAAGATGGTGTTGGCAGCTGCTATGGTAAGCGTACTTCAACTAACAGCTTGTAGCGCTATACCAGAGAAACAAGTTGGGGAGCTGCCAGCTCTACACTCGGTTGAATCCGTTGTAAGTGAAGATGTCACTTATGCGATTGATGTCTACGATCCCTTTGAAGGGTTTAATCGAGGTATGTACAGGTTCAATGCTGGGTTTGACCATTATATATTCCTCCCAGTTGTTGGTGCTTATGAGTCGGTGATGCCTGGTTTTGCTGAAAAAGGAGTGTCGAACTTTTTTAACAATCTGTTTGAGATTACTAATCTGACTAATTCGATTCTTCAGTTAAAACCCAAAGCGACGATAGCTACAACAGAACGTATTATTGTTAATACAACAATAGGTGTAGTGGGCCTATTTGATGTGGCAACGACGATGGGCATCTATGAACACGAAGAAGATTTTGGCCAGACTCTAGGCCATTATGGTGTGGGAAGTGGACCTTTTATTGTACTTCCGATACTCGGCCCTTCAAATCTACGGGATACTACCGGAACTATTGTTGACTCCGTCACCATGGCATCAATTGACCCTCTCAACTTGGACGAGCATAGTGAACGAGAGTTGGTTTTTTATCTCTTGAATGCCATTGATGATCGCCATACTACCGCTTTTCGTTATTATGATTCGGGCTCGCCATTTGAATACGAACTTATACGTAAGCTATACACAGAGAAGCGAAAACTAGATATAAAAAGGTGATGTTTCTGGTCAAGAAACAGTGACGGAATATTAAAGATAAGCCCGAAGAAAAATAGGTTATAGGAGAGTTATAGATGACACGTTTAGTTGATGTACTACTAATAAGCCTTCTGGTGCCCACATCAGTATTTGCTGAAGATAGTTCAACGCAAGTTGGTGCTTATGTTTTTGCTAGTGATATTAGTGGTGAAACAAAAATAGGTAATATCGAATCAGATGTCGATGTGCCTTTCGATGATGTTCTCGAAAACCTAGATATGGGTTTGATGGCTTTTATAGATCATCGACGAGGTAAATGGTCTTTTATAGCAGATGTGTTTTATTCCGATATTTCTGCAGGTAATACCAAAACGGTAGCGCCTAGTGTAGCGGTGAAAGTGGATGTTGGCGTTAAACAATTATTAGCCGAGGGATTTATTGGTTATAGGGTATTTGAGCAAGATTATCGAAATGCACAGTTCGGTATAGATTTTTTAGTTGGAGCACGCTACAACAAGGTAGAGCTTGACTTTGAAGCAAAAGCAACACTGTTGGGGTTAACCTTTTCTGGGTCCAGAACGCCAGATGAAGATTGGGTCGACGGTGTTATTGCTCTTAGGGCGCAATATGGACAGGATAGTGGTTGGGGCGCGAGCGCTTGGGCTGACATAGGCGAAGGTTCAGACAGTGACTCTTATCAATTGATAGGTAAAGTGAATTATAAGTTCGACAATAAAGTGAATCTTTTTGGTGGCTATCGACACTATAGTTTTGAGCATGATTATTCAGGTGTTGAGCTTGATCTTGAGTACTCGGGACCGGTAATAGGTGTCTCTTACGGGTTTTAATTCTAGAAAGATAACGCTACATCCCTATATGGGAGAGAAGGGCCGGAAATGCAAATAAAAATAAAAACGAACACTGATTAAAACGAAAATATAACTTCGGGAAAGAGACTGAATTTTATAGAATTTACATGAGGAGATTACAATGAAGTACATACCAATTTTTGTTTTGCCATCATTATTGCTTTCATTTAATAATGTGTCGGCCTCACATGGTGAACTTGCTACTCCCCCGGCGGGCGCTGAGTTTGCTATTTCCAGTTCTGGTGTCAAGACTAAAGCTGTAGAAGGCTTTGGCGGCGTTATCGCGAAAAAATATAGCGATTCCAAGGAGTGGTGGGCTGATGAAAATCGACCTAAAGAAGATTCGCCCAATGTGATCATCTTTTTATTAGATGATGTTGGTTTTGCTCAGGTGGGTAGCTTTGGCGGACTGATTAAAACGCCCAATATCGATAAGTTGGCGGCCAATGGCTTGCGCTTTAACAACTTTCATACTACGGCATTGTGCTCACCTTCTCGTGCAAGTCTGATGGCTGGGCGAAATCCCCATGCGATTGGCTTGGGTAGCCATGCTCTGACGGCAATGGGTTTTCCTGGTTATAACGCTGTTATGCCGGAATCGGCTAAATCAGTAGCTAATTACCTTCAAGAAGCAGGCTATATTAATTATGCCTTGGGTAAGTGGGATCACACACCACTTTATGAGGTGTCACAAGTGGGACCATTTGATAGGTGGCCGAGTGGTGAGGGATTTCAACATGCATATACTTTTATGGCAGCAGACGTACACCAATTTGTACCTGTGATGTGGAATGATCATAGTCCTGAGGAGTATCGTAAATCAGAACATTTGGATAAAGATCTTGCTGATCGGGCCATTAATTGGATTACTGGCCATAAATCGATTAAGCCTGATTTACCCTTTATGATGCTATGGGCCTCAGGTTCTATGCACTCACCACATCATGCGCCTGATAGCCATATAGATAGGTATAAAGGTCAATTTGATATGGGGTGGGATAAGGCGCGTGAAATTATTTTGCAACAGCAGATAGCCAAAGGCGTCGTCCCAGCGGGAACAAAATTAACAGAACGTATTGACCAGATACCAGCATGGGATTCGCTATCAGATCAGGAGAAAGGGCTTTATGCTCGTCAGATGGAAGTCTTTGCAGCACAAATGGAATGGGTTGATTTGCAAATTGGTCGCGTAGTCGATGAATTGACGCGTATTGGTGAGTTAGATAATACCCTTATTTTTGTAACCGCAGATAATGGGGCAAGTGGTGAAGGTGGCCTCGCAGGGACCTTTAATGAAACTTATGTTCTAAATGGTTTGCAGACATCGCTTGAGGCGAATTTGAAGCATCAAGAGGATTGGGGCCGCGAAAATACCTATCCGCATTATCATGCCGGTTGGGCGATGGCAGGTAACACACCATTCCGTTATTTCAAACAAAGTGAGCATCGTGGTGGGCAGGCTGATCACTTAGTTGTACATTGGCCTGATGGTATTCAAACTAAAGGAGAAGTTCGAAGTCAATATCATCATATCTCCGACGTTGCACCTACGATTATGGAAGCTGCAGGGATTACAGTGCCCGCGGAATATAACGGTGTGGAGCAGCAGCCGATGGATGGTACTTCAATGATATATGCATTCAACCAGGCCGATGCGCCTAACCAGAAAGAACGCCAATATTATGAAATGTTTGGTAATCGTGCAATATGGGTTGATGGCTGGAAAGCAGTGTCATTACATGCTAATCGCATGCCGTGGGATGTGAATGTTGTTTTGCCCTTTGATCAAGATAAATGGGAGTTGTATCACGTTGCGGAAGATTTTTCTGAGAGTAATGACCTTGCTGAAAAATATCCAGAGAAGTTAAAAGAGTTGGTTGCGATATTTGATGAAGAAGCTTGGAAATATAATGTTTATCCGCTTTACGATGACATGATAAAACGACTTGGTGCTCAACAAGACCGCCTCTTTGGTGACCAAAAAGAGTTTATTTATTATGCACCGGGTGCAGTTCGAATTGCAGAAAAATCATCAGCACCGGTCAAAAATCGTGCACATACTATCGAAACCCAAATCGACCTCAACGGTGAAGAGGAAGGTGTTATTGTTGCTGTGGGAGGTATGACAGGCGGCTATACCATGTTTATCAAGGATAACCACTTGTATTATGACTATAACTTCCTTGATGGTGTTCATTATATTTTGAAATCATCACCGTTACCTAAGGGTAAGACTGATTTGAAGTTTAGTTTTACTAGAACCAAAGCTTTCGGTGGCGAAGGTGAACTTTATATCAACGGTCAAAAACAAGATGAAGTTGAGATGCCGCAAATGCATGTCAGTACTTATTCATTGGCAGAAACATTTGATGTTGGTATGGATACGGGGACTCAGGTTTCTGATGTCTATACGGGTGTAAATAAATTTACTGGCACGTTAGATCGGATTATCTTTACAGTGTCCGATACCAACACCGTACCTCCACGTGCTTTACCAGCAATGTATCACTAAGGATAGAATGAGTGAATGGGAATGGCTTACTTCTTTGTAAGCCATTCTCAGCTCTAGATAAAGAATGATAATGAAAAATCATATTTTGTTAATACTTGCAGTGGTACTTATTGCTTTAGCTATGTTGGTTATGATGGATCGAACAACACGGACTATCACGAGTACTTCAAAAACTAGTTTTCAATGTACAACACCAGAAGAAAGTGAAGTTTGGATTGAGGGTGGAATATTTACCATGGGTAGCGATGATAGTTATCGTGAAGAAATGCCTGCGCATAGTGTGAAACTCGATGGCTATTGGATGGATACGCATGAGGTTTCTAATGTTCAATTTGCTCAATTTGTGAAAGAAACAGGGTATATCACTGTGGCTGAAAGGATGCCAGATCCTAAGGAGTTTGTAGGTGTACCACCAGAGATGATGAAGCCAGGTTCAGTTTTATTCACGCCACCAGGTAAAGGTGAGCGAATGACTAGTTGGTGGACATATGTGCCTGGTGTTAATTGGAAGCATCCGGAAGGCCTTACTAGTTCGATTGAAAACAAACCCGACTTTCCTGTCGTTCACATTGCTTTTGAGGATGCTCAGGCCTACGCCGATTGGGCAGGGCGTTCATTGCCTACGGAAGCGCAGTACGAGTTCGCTGCAAGAAGTAAAAAAGAAAAAGAGCGCTATGCTTGGGGGGGGGCAGAACTAGCTCCTAATAATCAATACAAAGCTAATACCTGGCAAGGCTTATTCCCGATACAAAACACCAAAGAAGATGGCTATGAAGGTATAGCACCTGTTGCGTGTTATGAAGCTAATGACTATGGCGTTTATGATTTAATTGGAAATGTTTGGGAGTGGACAGGAGACTGGTATGCGCCTCGACATGATCCAAAGGACAATGTTAATCCTCAAGGCGTATCGCAAGACAAAAGTTATGATAAAAATAATGTGGGTTATCCAGTGAGAACGATTAAAGGGGGGTCCTATTTATGTGCACCAAATTATTGTAAGCGTTATCGTCCGGCGGCTCGCCATGCTCAGGACACGGGATTAGGAACAGGCCATATTGGGTTCAGGACGGTTTTAAACACAAAGAAAGCGATACCGGTTTTCAGCAGATAACTTACCGGTGATGCTCAATATTAACCCAAGTGATTTTAGTATTGATGACCTGAAGTAGGAGTTGGATGTTGGAAATAAGTTATTGCTATTTTTTGTAAAGGAAACACTATGAATTTACCGAAATCTACCAAATTTGAGGATTCGAAAATGAAGATGAAACTGTGTCTCTGTGTCGTTGCCATAACAATTCTGATCACCGGCTGCGGAAGCGGCGAACGCAAGGCCAACAAATCTATCGCTAAGGTCAACAACGAGCGGCTCTCATTGATTGAGGACTACCAGAAGTGTGTCAAGAAAGCT
Organism: uncultured Gammaproteobacteria bacterium; assembly: GCA_905479985.1. GTDB lineage: Bacteria > Pseudomonadota > Gammaproteobacteria > Nitrosococcales > Methylophagaceae. The sequence goes on from CAJQOM010000040.1 coordinate 15,171, forward strand.
GGTGATGACGAGGTGAAGGCAGAGGCCTGTGAGACGTACCGAAAGTCAGCGGAAGCACTGCAGTGATTGGAGACCGTCGACTGTAAATGCCTGGTGGTTTCTTTGCTGAACTAGGGCAGCAATGTTCCTGTAGTTGCAATTTGGAATAAGGCTGTTATTCGACCAGGTTATTAAGGGAAACAAAGATTATCTATAATCTACATAGTATCAGAGAGGCTAGGTTTGGTTTTTAACTGAGCCTTTCTTTTTCAGAGTATTTCATGAACTGGAAAGTATTTGGATGAGCATGTTGTATCGACTTTTTATGTGCATATTGTTGGGGCCTACTGTCCTGTTTATACAAGGATGCTCTACGCTTCAAGTAGAAAAAGAGCGTGAAATTTCTTTGGCATTTTCGGACTCTATACAAACGTCTCTTGGAAAAGTATTTGAGACTGCGGATTCAGTAGAGTCAGGGTTTATAGTTTTAAATACGGGTCATGATGCCTTTCTAAAACGCACAGCATTAATTGATGCCGCAGAACAAGCTATTGATTTGCAATATTACATTTGGAATAGTGATAAGTCGGGACGATTACTAGCCCAACGAGTCATGATCGCTGCTGACCGAGGTGTACATGTTCGGCTCTTACTAGATGACTTTAATATTGGCGGTCGTGATGACTTATTACTTGTTATGGATGCCCATCCCAATATAGAAATCCGTGTTTACAACCCAAATGCAGCTAGAAGTGGCATGGTGCGAAAAATGTTGGGTGGGCTCGGTGATTTTGGACGGATTAATCAACGAATGCATAATAAGTCATTTATAGTTGATGGCAGTGTTGCTATTGTCGGAGGACGAAATATTGGTGATGAATACTTTGACTTGAATCATGAGTTGAATTTCCGCGATAGAGATTTGCTAACCGCTGGTCCCATTGTTGCTGATATTGCTGAAAGCTTTGATGTTTATTGGAACCATGAACGTGCTTTTTCGATAGCTACTCTAGTTGGCGTTACTGCGGAAAGTGCTGAAGTTAAGAGTTTTAGAAAAGAGATTGATAGGAAAGTACAACAGGATAAGCTCCATTTTATGGACAAGACAGCGGCTTTTTCATCTGGGGCTGCTTTTAATACTTGGTTGAGTAGTATGATTTGGGCACCGGCAGAGCTGGTTTATGATCAGGCCTTGGCGATTGATGACACTAGCCACAATAAGAGAAAAAGAGTTGCCAACACATTACGAGATATAGCAAAAGAGACAACCGCTGAAGTTCTTATTGAGTCAGCATACCTAGTACCTGGAGATGAGGGTGTCGCTTTACTAAAAGAACTCACAAATAGAGGGGTAAGTGTAAAGGCGTTGACAAATTCACTGGCTTCGAACGACTTAACAACCAACCATGCTGGTTATGCGCGTCGACGTATAGCGTTGCTTGAAAATGGTGCTGAATTGTTTGAGCTTAGACCAGATGCAAAATCTTGTCAGTCTTTGGTTGTGGGCAATGCCCGTTGTAGTGAAAGTATATTGTTTGGCTTGCATGCCAAATCAATAGTATTCGATCGAAAGGCGGTATTTGTAGGATCGTTTAACCTTAATCAGCGTTCTATCTATCTCAATAGTGAATTGGCATTGATAGTTTACAGTCCTGAATTAGCAGCAATAATTGCAGGCGATATTGAACAAAACTTATTATCAGAAAATAGTTGGCAGGTACGGCTTGATGATAGCCATTCCTTAGAATGGAAGGGGAGTGTTGATGGCAAAGCAGTGCATTATGATCATGAGCCTGAAACAGGGTTCTGGCGTCGCTTTAATGCGAGTTTTTTTTCCATATTTCCAATTGAGAAGTATTTGTAATGCTGAGACGTGAAGTGTTGATGTTTACACTATACTTAACGTATGAAATAAGAGGGTGTTTCAGGTGCAGATAATCTAGTACATTAAATTAAAGCTAAGATTTTTAAGAGGCTAGAAAGCCTGAATTTTATTATTTAAAAGGAATGAGTATATGAAGCTATGTAAACTGAGAAACGTTATTTTAATAGTCGGCCTATCTTTTTTAGGTATTCAATCTACTTGGGCTGACAGCAAAGTACCGCAAAGTGGTTTTATTGATGCTGAAGTAGCGTTGACACCTATTCCTGATAAAGCTGGCGCCTATCGTTATTTGAAGCCAGAATTAGGTTTAAAAAAATATAATTATATTATGATTGAGCCGATTGAGGTTTGGCTTCACCCTGACTCTGAATATAAGGGGATTCAACCAGATACCTTAAAAGCGCTGGCTGATGGTTTTACTCAAGCGCTGGTCGATGAATTAGAACCAGACTACACAGTAGTAGGAAATGCCGGTCCTGAGACATTGGTTATTAGGCTGGCTATTACGGGTTTGAAAACGAAAAAGGAAAGGCGCAGGTTGATAGGGTATTTACCTGTAGTCTTTGTTTTGAGCGCCCTTAATACTGATGCCTTGAAACGGGTATCGCTTATTGATGCGGGTATTGAAGCAGAGGTGGTGGATTCAGTTTCTGGAGAGACCTTAGCGGTACTTGTCGATTCCGGAGTCATAGCGCCGGGTTCAGAGAGTGAAAACGGTCAGTTATCTTGGAAAGATATTGAAATGAGTTTACGGTTCTATGCCAAACGATTTAAAGCTCAGCTCGATGCGAGCAAATAAAATTTGCTTCTTTCAAGATATGCTTGCTAGTAGCAACAGAGTTATTTCATGATAAAGCTGGTTTTATTGTTGTTTGTTGTTACTTCAGCAGCCATTACTTCTTTGGAGGTAATGGCTGCTGAAGTAAAAAAACAACGGCCTAAGATTGGTTTAGCACTCAGTGGTGGTGGTGCACGTGGCGCGGCACACATCGGTGTAATCAAGGTGCTGGAAGAACATGGTATTCCTATTGATTATATTGCCGGAACGAGTATGGGGGCAGTCATCGGTGGGCTCTATGCTTCTGGTATGTCTAGCGATGAAGTTGAAAAGCAGTTAGCCACAATAGACTGGAATGACGTTTTTAGTGATAAGCCATTAAGACCTGATCGATCACAGCGGCGTAAAGATGACGATATCCTTTATTTAGTCAAAGGTAAAGTCGGCATTACGGACTCTGCTGTAACGCTACCGACAGCAGTGGTGCAAGGCCAGAAATTTGATCTGATTCTAAAAGCATTGACTTTACCAGTATCAAATATTAACGATTTTGACTTATTACCGACGCCATATCGTGCTGTGGCGATGGATATCACAACAGGTGAAGAAGTCGTGCTTAATAGCGGTGACCTATCGATTGCGATGCATGCCAGTATGGCTATTCCAGGTGCGTTTGCCCCAGTAAAGCTGGGCGGTAAATTATTAGTAGACGGCGGTGCAGCAAATAATCTACCTATTTCTGTTGTGAGAGAAATGGGTGCAGATATTGTTATTGCCATAGACATCAGTACACCGTTACTGAAACAGGAGGAGCTTGGAGGCGCTCTAGCCGTCATTGATCAATTAACGGGAATATTAACTCGCCGTAATACTGAAGCACAGATCAAGACCCTTTTGGAGAGTGATATTTTAATCATCCCTAACTTGGGTAATATTGCGACAATGGATTTTGGGAAAGTAGAGGAAGCTGTTGAGGTAGGCCGTTTATCCGGGAAAGAGAGGGCGCAGCAGCTTACATCGTTATCACTCAATGAACGGGCCTATCAAGCGTATCGAACTACAAGGGCAAGAAGTGAAAGTCATTCAAATATTATTGAGTTTGTACATTTCGAAAATGACTCATCATTAAGTGAGCAGGTATTAAAAGAACATTTGGCTATAGAGCCTGGGCAAGCGTTTGACTTAGATAAGGTCGAAAAGGGTGTCGCTAATATCTATGGGCTAGATATTTTCGAATCTGTTCGTTACGACATTGCTGAAAAAGACGGTATGACAGGACTTGCTGTCTATGCGAAACAAAAATCGTGGGGAACCAGTTCATTACAAACTGGACTAGAATTGAGCAGTGACTTTACGGGTCAATCTTCATTTAATCTTGGGTTTGCCGTCACAAAGCAACCTTTTAATGACCTTAATGGTGAGTGGAGAACAGCCATACAAATAGGTGAAGAACCGGCAATAGTTACAGAGGTATACCAACCATTAGATCCAGCAGCAAAATATTTCGCTGCTGCCGGACTGTCTTGGGATAACAGAGATATAAGGTTGTTTAGTGATTCGAGTGGCCGTGCGGATACAGAATATGAAGTTGCTCGTTGGGGACTACGTTTTGCAGTAGGCCGAAATATTGGTAAGTGGGGTGAAGTTCGGATTGGACTTCGCCGATTTACTGGCAATGCAAATTTATCAGTAGGTGACCCCTCATTTAGGAGTTTTGACTTTGATGACGGACATGTTTTTGCCAGAGCAAAAGTAGATACACTGGATAATTTGAATTTTCCAAGGCATGGGAATTTGAGTAGTGTTGAGTGGACGGCAGGCCTTGAAGACATAGGAGCAGAGAATGACTATGACCAAATATTATTGCGGTTGGCAGGTGCAAGAAGTTGGGCGGAAGGGACATTAATTACAAGTTTAAAATTTGGTAGTACAGTCGGCGGAGATGCCTCGATTAATAACCGTTACCGCTTAGGTGGCTTCATGAACCTTTCAGGGTTGGAACAAAATCAGTTGTCGGGTCAGCACACAGGTTTAATGACTATTGCGTATCAATATCGTGTTTATCGCAGTCAACTTTTCCCTTTCTATGCGGGCAGCGCCTTGCAGCTAGGTAATACATGGGAAGAACGCAGTGATATTAGCTTGGAGAATACACTTGCCAGCGCCACTTTGTTTTTAGGCGCTGATACACCGATAGGGCCATTTTATCTGGGTTATGGTTATACAGAAGGTGGCAATGATGCCGTTTATTTGTTTTTGGGTCAGCCATTCTTTTAAACGATCAATCACCGGTCTTAAATTAATAATAGTTATTACGGTTTTTACTTTGGAGGAGATATGACAACGACATGGTCTCGGGAAGACAAAACAATTGTGGTTCAAGTGTCAGGTGTTCTGACTAAAGCTGAATTTGATATCTGCCAATCAGAAATCGAACCCATTATTCAGGAAGGGCAGATAGCGATATTAGTATTAGTGACTGATTTTCAAGGATGGGGTGGTGATGCTGATGAATGGGCAGATCTGTCTTTTCAAGAACGGAACGACCCTTATATTCGAAAAATAGCTATTGTGGGCGATGAGAAGTGGCATGATTTAGCGATCATGTTTGCTGGACAAGGTTTAAGAAGATTCCCGATAGAGTATTTCAAATCTGGTCGAGAAGAGTTTGCAAGGGCGTGGCTTGAATAATTTAACAGTATTGATTACTTATTTAGAAAGTGGCGTCCATGATGGCAAGAGATAGGCTTTCGGTTTTGTTTTTATTTATAGCCATGATTGTTATGGCAGGATGCAGCTCTAAACCGATTAAAAAAGAACTAAGTTTTAATGCTTTGGTTCTGGAAAATAAATCGGGATCAGAATTAGAAAATGTAAGAATCGAAGCAAGACAAACGGGCGTGTTTGCATCTTGTGGCTCCATATTGAGAGGAACAAGCTGTTCGACTACATTTCTAACAAAAGTTTATCAAGGGAACGCTGTTTATATTTCATGGCAAGTGCATGGGCAAAAACGAGTTATTGGTCCTTTGTATATAGAGCTTCCCCAAGTGATACAGGATGATTCCGTTGCGAGAATTATGATCAGTTTCATTTCTGAAAATGATGTCACGGCCAAATTTCGCTATTAAGACAATTTAACTAGGGACTGCTATAAGCGAAGCAGAGCAGTCTAATTTAGACATTCTGCTTTATGCAATTCGATAGCAGCCGAGCGTCGTAATGGTTTACCTTTGAGCTTCTCAATATTCTGGGATAACTGACGGCAACGCTCTGATGTTTGTGAAAGTACTTTTTTACTGATCGTAGGGCTTTGTGGTTGAGAACTATTGTATAAGATAGATTGTGGCTGCTCATTTGTACCGCCATGTTTAACGGTTGCAGTTGTACGAGCCGTCTCTTCAAACCATTTATCGCCTTGCTTACATAAATTAACTAGTGTCGTACTAGTCGAATCACCAGCAATATTGATAAATTGGGTATTTCGGCAAAGCATGCCATTTTTTGTGTTTGTTGATAAAGCCGTGATATTGCCTGAATGGCCTGTTTCATTATTTTGCCATTGCTGAGTATCGCCATCAGAGTCTTCGTTGAGTACTTTCTTAGCATGGGTTTTCATGGTGTCCCAATCACTATCTGTGAACAGTGTTAATGCTGATTCTTCAGGTATTTTCAGGTTTAACTCCATAGCTTTTGATTGTATGGAAGTTAACATTAGGAGGGGTGTTAGGAAAGCTATACTTACAGCATTTAGACTCATAATCTTCTCTTTAAAGTGAACTATTTAGCTTTATAGGATCATTTTTATTAAATACAGCATAACTCATTATGCAAACTTATTCTTGAGACTCAATATTGTTAATATTGAGAAATAAAGATTATCCTAAATGACGCTAACTGACATTTGTCTGAATGAGCAAATTGGACATTCATCAGATATAAAAAGACCAGTTGATGACTGGCTTTGTATAGATGATGTTAATCAGGTCTTATCTCTGCGAAACGGTATAAGAGTTTTTCTTAAGAGATCAGGGTAAAACTGTTGGTTCCATAACTCACATTTATAAGTTCAATGACTGCTATTGGCTGTGGATTCATCCGGTCGACGCAACACGCTAAACTTTACGTAAGTAAAAGGAGTGTTGCAAATGAAATACAGAGCTCGGACTTATTACACAGAAAAACAGAAGTCCCTGATGTGGGATCGTTGGCAGAAAGGTGATTCGCTGCACCAAATTGCAAGTCTATTTGATCGACATCATTCCTCAGTACAACGTATCTTTGCAGAGACCGGTGGAATACGGCCAGCTCAACGAAGTCGATCAAGATTAGCTCTGTCACAGGCAGAACGTGAAGAAATATCAAGGGAAATCGCGGCTCAATCATCCATGCGAACAATTGCAGGCCTGCTCGGCCGCTCTCCTTCAACCATCAGTCGTGAAATAAAACGTAACGGAGGTTATGAGCATTATCGAGCCGTACAAGCTGAGCAATATGCATGGAAAAGAGCTAAACGCCCCAAACGCTGTAAACTCGTTAATAACAAACAACTCAGCCAAATCGTAGCTAAAAAACTTCGACGGCAATGGTCTCCTCAGCAAATAGCTGGGTGGTTAAAGACAGCCTATCCGGATGATGAGGGTTATCAAGTGTCACATGAAACCATCTATAGAACGCTGTTTATTCAGGCTCGCGGCGCTTTAAAAAAAGAGCTACAACAATGTCTTAGAAGCAAGCGTGTTATGCGTCGCTCAAAACACGCAAGCCTGAAAAATAAAGGCCTTGGTAAAATCGTCAATGCCGTATCGATTAGTAAAAGACCTCCGTCAATAGAAGATCGTGCCATTCCAGGCCACTGGGAAGGTGACTTAATCCAAGGGACTTACAATACGTTTATTGTCACCTTAGTGGAAAGACACTCTCGTTATGTGATGTTGGCTAAAGTTACAAATAAAAATACTGCCACAGTGATCGCTGCATTAATAAAGCAATCTAAAAAGCTACCTAAAGAATTATACAAATCCTTGACCTGGGATCGAGGGTCTGAATTATCAGCTCATCAAGACTTTACGGTGGAACAAACATTCAGGTTTACTTTTGTGCTCCAAGTAGCCCTTGGCAACGCGGTTCAAATGAAAATACAAATCGTTTATTAAGGCAGTACTTTCCTAAAGGAACTGATTTATCGATTCATAGCCAAAGTAAACTGAGTGCCGTTGCTCGCCAACTCAATGAAAGACCCAGAAAGACGTTAGAATATGAAACACCGGTACAAAGATTTAATGCTTGTGTTGCATCGACCACATGAATCCACAACCCAAAGCGGACAGTTAGGTTATTTAACTTCAGGAAGAAAGTACCTCAATAATTGGACGCCTCCATACATTGTGCCTAGGGCCAGAATCGAACCGACACAGCCGAGAAATCGAGGGGTTTTAAGTTGCTAGAGTAATCTTACGATCTTTGATAGTTAATTTCTTACAACGTTTGTCAATGTTATAAGCTGTTTCAAACAACCATAAATAATGGTGTAGGCAGTACAAATACGGAACAGGTTTTATATGGAGATTCATAGGGTCTGATTCTCGGACAAAGAGAGCATGAGTTCATTCGACATAATCTACCCTATTGTTTTCACGACGATGCATAACAGATCTACTTAAACTCACGCACATCACTTCCTAGTCACTACGAATTAAACGTTACTACTTTCCGAATCTCATATTGAAAGGTAGAAATGCCATGACCTTGAGCTTCATTACAGTCCACATTAGAAGTTATATACTTATAATTCGATTCCTTTTTGAGCTTTAATTCCTGCTCGAAAAGCATGCTTAACATCATCAATTCGACTGACTGTATCCGCTTCTTCAATAATGGCATCGGGAGCACCACGGCCCGTGATAATGACATGCTGCATGTCAGGTCGTGCAGCAAGGTCGGTAATGACGGTATTAATATCAAGGTACTTCATTTTAAGCACTATATTGAGTTCATCAAATAGCACCACATCAATAGTAGGATCGGATAATAGTTTCTTACAGACTTCCCAGCCTTCTTTTGCTGATGCTATATCTTGTTCTAAATTCTGAGTATCCCAAGTAAAACCATCGCCCATCACATGATAGTCCACTTCATTTGGAAAGCGACGGTAAAAGGTTTCTTCGCCAGTACTATATGCACCTTTAATAAATTGTACAATACCTACTCGCATATTATGGCCTAAGGCGCGAGCAATCATGCCAAAACCTGAGGAACTTTTACCCTTACCATTACCGGTAATGACGAGGAGCAAACCCTTATCGATATTTGCTTGCTTTATTTTGTCGTCAACGACTGTCTTGTGGCGTTTCATACGCTTTTCATGACGTTGTGCTTTGTCTAAATCGGCCATAATTCAAAAAACCTTTATTTAAATAATAACAAAGCTTATTAAGCTTATTGTTTCGAGTATCTCAAGCATTGCTCCTGCTGTGTCACCTGTAGTGCCATCTAAGCGTTTTATCATGTAATAACGTAACACGAGCAAGGCCATGAGAAACACTGCTAACGCTATAAAATTAATGAGAATTAAGGCAAGAAAACTAGTAAGAGAAAGCATAATACGTAAAGGTTGGTGGGGAAGGTTGCCCACTAATGTTGAGCCTAGTCCTCCATGACGAACATAGGGTGTGCTGAGTAATAACATGGGTAATGCCATTCGGGCTAAAACAACAGTGGCTACAATACTTAACCATTGTTGCTGTTGAATAAGTTCGGCCAACATAACAAACTTAATCAATAGAACCATTAACAAGATAACAACGGCTATCGGACCACTAGCAGGATCTTTCATGATTCGTAGTGTTTTTTCTTTATCGCCTAAACCTCCTAACCACGCATCGGCACTATCGGCTAGTCCATCTAGGTGTAGGCCGCCTGTTAAGGCAATCCATATACTTAGGGTTAAAACTGCACTGACCAACGGAGACTGTGAATTTAATAGGTAAATACACAACAGCATTATTCCACCAATGATAATGCCGACAAGTGGGTAGTAAACTATAGAGTAGCCTATATTCTTGGGCTTAACAGGTTCCAGAAGACGTACCGGAATAGTAGTAAGAAATTGTAAGGCGATAAGAAAAGATTGCCATTGATTAGTCATTGTTCTGAAACCGAGGCTTGGGCAAAGGTTGCCATATTATTATGTAGGGAACAGCTTAAGCGAATTAAAGGTAAGGCAATAGCTGCACCGCTAGCTTCACCCAATCTCATGCCAAGATCTAATAATGCAGAGGCATCTAATTCAGCCAATATTTTTTGGTGACCCGGTTCGGCAGAGCAGTGACTGAATAAAAACCATTGTTGGGCATCAGGGCAGAGTCGTTGTGCTAATAAGGCGGCAACGGAACAGATAAACCCATCGATTAACACCGGTAAGCCGACTTTGGCACAGTGAAGATAAGCGCCTGTAAGCGCGGCTATTTCAAAGCCACCTAGGTGGTGCAATATGCTTAGAGGAGAGCTCAATTGATCTTGGTGGGTATTTAAGGCTTGTTGGATAATATCTGCTTTTCGTTTAACACTGTGGGGCTCAAGCCCTGTTCCCGGCCCAACAAAGTGTTGAGCATCACGATTGAGGAGGGCGCAGGCAATAGCGGTGGCAGAACTAGTATTGCCTATGCCCATTTCTCCACCAATAAATAATTGTGTTCCTGATTTGAATATACGGTTGATATGTTCTCGGCCAACTAGCATGGCTTGTTGGCATTGCTGTTCACTCATGGCCACTAATTTACTGAAATTGCTAGTGCCTGATGCGATACGTGAATCTTCTACATTATCAAGGGCTTCAAGTTGGCTTACGGTTCCCATATTAATAACTGATAATTGGGCGTTATTCTCTTTAGCTAATACACTAATAGCGGCACCACCGCGTGAGAAGTTACGAATCATTTCTGCTGTCACTGCTTGAGGGAAGGCTGAAACACCTTCTTCTACTATGCCATGATCTGCAGCAAATACGGTGATGTGAACCTTATCTATATTGGGTCGAACACTTGATTGTAAGCCGGCTAATTGAATGGCAATGGTTTCAAGTTGGCCTAATGAACCGGTAGGTTTGGTTAGTTGCTGCTGGCGTTCAAGGGCTGCTTGCTGAGTAAGTTGATTAACTTCCTTAACGGGTGATTCAAGCCATAGATTAAAATCAGGCATCAATGTGTCCTTTTAAAATATGCGGTAGCCCAGCAACGGTAAGCCCAACATTATTGCACTGTTGGGCGATACGTTGATGCAATACACCGACTTCATCACAGTAACGTCGCGTCAACTCGCCTAAAGGTGTGATGCCCATATTGGTTTCATTACTGACCATAATCAGATTGCCAGCTAAGTCTTTTATGCTTGTTATGAGCGCATCAATCTCGGCATTCAATAGGACATCATCATCTTTCATCAATAAGTTGGTTAACCAAAGTGTTAAACAGTCAACAAGAACACACTGGTCAGCACTGCAATACTGTTGTATTGCTGCTGCTAAATGGATTGGCGTTTCAATAGTCTGCCAGTCTGATGGTCGGCGCTGTTGATGGTGATCGATACGCCGTTGCATTTCATCGTCATCGGCTGAGGCAGTAGCAATGTAAATAACATTAAGTTTTGTATTTGAGGCTAACTGCTCAGCCAAAACACTTTTACCTGACTTTATACCACCTAAAATTAGTGTTGAGCTCATAATGTTTTTTCCGATAAATTCAATAATTTGGCTAAATAGTCAGTGTCTATATGTTGATCAATCATATCTGCTAAACGGTCTATATCAGCTTCGCGTAGGGCATGATAGTCAATGGGGATGAACTCTTTTAATCCTGCCCATATGAGTAGGGCTGTACATGCTTCACTATGTTCAAATAACCCGTGGATATATGTACCCAAGATTTGATTATCATCACTAATTGCACCTTCATTACGATTGTCAAATTGGCAGACGGGGCTTTTAAGTGCTTCGCCTTTGGTAATGCCCGCATGAATCTCATAACCTTCGACACAGGCATTATCTATATGTAAATGGCCCTTAACATTACGTAATTGCTTCGCTGGTTTTAAGGTGGTGATAAGGTCTAATAATTTTAGCCCTTCAATCTGACTTGCTGGACCTTCAATGGCATCAGGGTCATGAATTTTTTGGCCTAACATTTGATAGCCACCGCAGAGGCCTATTACTTTTCCGCCATAACGCAGGTGTTTATTGATTGCCTGTTGCCAACCGTTATCGAGCAACATTTGTAAATCATCCCTGACATTTTTAGATCCGGGTAATATGATTAAATCTGCATCAGGAATATCGTCTTGCAGGCTAATAAACTGTAAATCAATGTCTGGATGTAGACGTAGAGGATCAAAGTCGGTGTGATTACTGATGCGAGGATAAACCGGTACTATGACTTTAAAACTAGCCTGTTGGTTAACTTGCTGGGTATTGATGGCATCTTCGGCTTCAAGATGAAAATCTTGTAAGTAAGGCAGGACCCCCAATACGGGCTTGCCAGTTTTATTCTCCAACCATTCTAAACCTGACTCTAATAAGGCAATATCACCACGAAAACGGTTAATGATAAAGCCTTTAACACGCTCTTGTTCACTGGCTGATAAAAGTTCTAGTGTGCCAACGAGTTGAGCAAAAACACCACCACGTTCAATATCAGCTACCAAGATAACAGGACAGTCAACTACTTCGGCAAAGCCCATATTGGCAATATCATTTTCACGAAGATTGATTTCAGCCGGAGAACCTGCACCTTCTACCATGACAAATTGATATTGTTGACTCAGTCGTTGGTGTGATTCTAATACGGCAGCCATCGCTGTCTTTTTATAGTGATGGTAGTCTTGGGCTTCCATATTGCTAAGTGCGTGACCATGAATAATCACTTGGGCACCAGTATTGCTATTAGGTTTTAGTAATACCGGATTCATATCAGTGTGAGGAGTGAGCATACAGGCTTGTGCTTGCACTGCTTGGGCACGACCAATTTCACCGCCATCAACCGTTACCGCACTATTTAAGGCCATATTTTGTGGTTTAAAAGGCGCTACAGAGTGATTTTTCTGTTGTAGCCAACGACATAGCGCAGTAACGACGGTGCTTTTGCCCGCATCAGAACTAGTGCCTTGAATCATTAAGCTTACTGCGGTCATATTACTGTTAATCCTTGTATGGCGGTACTCAGTCGTTGCCAATCATCTTCTGTTTTAGCTAAGCCGAAGCGTAGGCTTTGTGGTTGGTCAAATAAGCGAGTATAAATGCCTTGTTGTGCTAGTTGATGGTGTATCTGTTCAGCCTGTGATGTCTTTGCCCATTGAAATAAAGCACAGCCACCGAGTTCGGTTAATTCATTATCTCGCAGTAAGCTAATAAGCCGTTGGCCATCGTTTTGTAAAGAGTGGCGGCACTGTTGTTGCCAAGCTGTATCCGCTAGGGCTAATTGGGTAATATATCTTGATGCACTGGCAATTGGCCATGGGCCTAAACGTTCAGCAAGTATGTTTAATAAGCTTTCTTGTGCTAATACGAAACCTGTACGTAAGCCTGCCAAGCCAAAAAACTTGCCAATAGAACGCAGTACGATTAACCCCGTTAGAGGACAATATGGGCTTAAGCTGTTTTCTGGCGTCACATCAATAAAGGCTTCATCAATTATCAACCAGCCACCATGTTGTGCTAGTTGTTGATGCCACTCGCGCAGTTGTTTTGTGTTGAAATAACGTCCTGTTGGATTGTTCGGGTTGATAATGATGAGTACATCAAGTGTGGCTAATTGATTATCAATGTCAGCAACATTGAGGCTGATAATCTCGTGTCCGGCTTGCTTCCATGCGTGTTGGTGTTCTGAGTAAGCAGGAGATAATACGCCAACACGGCTATGCTCTCGACAATAGGGTAAGGTTTGAATCGCTGCCTGAGAACCTGAAACGGCTAACAATGAGTCACATTGATAATAGTGTTGGGCAGTGTGGCGTAGGCTGTCATCATTTTGTGGTAAATCTGACCAAAGCGAAGCTGGTAAGTTGTCAGGAACTGGCCAGCCATTAGGATTAATACCGGTAGAGAGATCTAACCAGTTCTCAAGAGGAATGTCATAACGTCGTGCCGCTGAATTCAACTTGCCACCATGTTCAAGCATAACTAAGCCCAGTGAGTAGCACTAAAATCACTAACCAAAGCCAGACACTATGGCGCACTAAGCGTAATGCCCGTGTTATATCAGCTGCTTTTGGCTCTTGACCGGATCCTAAGGTAATGCGTTGCTGCCAGTGACCATCATATTGAGCTGGACCACCGAGGGTAATGTTTAATGCACCAGCACCGGATGCCATAACAGGGCCTGCATTGGGACTATCCCACTGTTTAGCTTGCTGTTGCCATGCGTGCAAAGCGGTATTTGTCTTTCCTATTAAGGCATAAGTCAGAGCGGTAAGTCGCGCGGGGATATAATTTAATACATCATCTAGTCTTGCTGCAAAACGCCCGAAATAAAGGTATTGTTGATTACGATAACCCCACATGGCATCTAGCGTATTAGATAAACGATAAAAAATGACCGCAGGGACGCCGCCGATTAAGAACCAGAATAGGGCAGAAAAAACACTGTCAGCACCATTTTCTAATACTGATTCTATGGCAGCACGAGGAATATGTAAGGTAGCAGGATCACGGCTAACAATTCGACTTGTATGATAACGTGCTTGTTGAATATCGCCAGATTCTAGAGATGAAGCAATAGGCTGTGCATGGTCGTGTAGGCTTTTGTGACCGATACATAGGGTTAACATGACCACTGCGAAAATGTTATTAATAATATCAATTTCAGCAATGTAATAGCAGACAGTGCTAATGGGTAGTAATAATGCCATGACAGCTATAAAACCAGAGATTATTTGTTGTTTAGGTGATGATTTTTGCTGGTGAAACAACTGTTCTGTACGATTGGCCAAGTGACCAAAACCAACCAAAGGATGCCAACGTTTTGGTTCACCGACAAGCCAATCGATAACTAAGGCTATAAAAATTATCAAGGTGCTTATAAGCATCAGGCTTTATCACTTGGCCAGCTATTTTCAAATAACACGTCGCTGATTGGACAGCCATGACGCCAATTTTCCAGCTCTAACATCGGTGCAGAATAAAATTCATCCACATGACCTAAGCATAAGATAGCAACGGCTTGTGCACCTACTGGGATATTTAATATTTCGGCAAGATCACTTGGTTCAAATAAGGATACCCAGCCCATACCTATTCCCTCAGATCGAGCTGCTAACCACATATTTTGAATCGCACAGGAGACAGAAGCTAGATCCATTTCTGGCATGGTACGGCGACCGAATACATGCTGTTCACGTTGGTCCATTAGGGCCATTATCAATAACTCACCACATTGACTAATGCCTTCAACTTTTAACTTCATAAACTTTTGTTGGCGATCAGCTAAGGCTTCAGCCGTTATGAGACGCTCTTTATTGACGACGTTTTTGATTGCCATTCTTACCGATTGATCAGTAATGCGAATAATCCGCCAAGGTTGTATCAAACCTACGCTCGGAGCCTGATGAGCTGCAATTAAAATGCGGTTGAAGATGTCTTTATCGATTGGTTCTGAGGTGAAATGACGCATATCGCGTCGTTCCTTTATCGCTCGATAAACGGCATTTCGTTCCGCTTCACTAAAGGCATGTTTATTATTTTTCATGGTAAAAACAATTCTGCAACGGCAGTAGGGTTAGATGGAAAATAAAAATGAATATATGACGCAGTTAAACGTCGTTGTTGATAGACCGCTTCATTACACTGCTTGCCATTTGGATCGGTGGCATGTGCAATAGGATTCATGTCGGTGGTAAATAGTGAGTGGTGATAAGTATGGCCGCGCAAGGACTGACCGTTTAAGCTGACTTGTTGCAATGACATCGCAGTGAAACGTGATTGTAATACCGCATGACCCTTTAATAACGACACCATTGGGGCATGATTATTTTCTTTATCAGTTAATGATTCAGTTAAATAAAGCATGCCTCCACACTCAGCCACAATGGGTTTATCAGCGTAATAATGTGAACTGATGGCAGCAGACATCGCTGTGTTGTTAGCTAAAGTTTGAAGGTGTAATTCAGGATAGCCACCCGGCAAGTAAATGCAATTGCACTCAGGAAGCTCCTGGGAATGTAGTGGTGAAAAGAACGCTAGCTCTGCCCCCATAGTTGTCAATAGATCAAGATTAGCTTGATAGATAAAAGAGAAAGCGGCATCACGTGCAACAGCAACACGAACCCCTGTTAATGATCGCTCAGGAGATATTATTGGTTCAACTGGAAAGTGAGTTGATGGTAATACAACATCATTGTTTATATTTAATTGCTCAGCGAGGTGCATCAGCCGTTGCTCTAAATCAGCTATTTCTTCTGCTTGCACCAAACCAAGGTGACGACTAGGTAGGCTGCCTTTTCTTTGGCGGGTTAAGGCTGCATAACAGGGTAAATCTTCTGGCAATGAATCAATCAACATATCATGATGACGCTCACTGCCAATTCTGTTGGCAATAACTGCGGCCACTTTAATATCTTGTCGATAATGAGCAAGACCGTAGGCCAAAGCGCCAAAGGTTTGTGCCATTGCTGAACCATCGATAACAGCAAGTATTGGAATACCTAAACGAGCCGCTAAGTCAGCGGTTGAAGGCTCACCATCGAATAAGCCCATAACACCTTCAATCAGAATAATATCGGCGCAAGCTGCGGCCTCTGCTAATAGTTGGCGACACGACTGTTCTCCGCCCATCCACAAATCGAGTTGATAAACAACATTGCCTGAGGCTTGCTGCAAAATCATTGGATCAAGAAAATCAGGCCCTGCTTTAAAGACGCGAACCTGTTTTCCCTGTTGCTTATAGTAGCAAGCTAATGCAGCGGTTATCGTTGTTTTACCTTGTCCCGAAGCGGGTGCCGCAATAACCAGTGCGTTGCACTGATGAACTTGGTTCAAGAGTTATGTTCTTCTTGTTGTGATGTTGAATCAGCAATTAATATGAAACATATATGGCAGAAAGCAGTAATAGAAAGGTAGAAAACCAGACTACTTATTTGAGATGGGTAATAAGTGATAAGACGTTGGCTTAACTCGACAAAAGTAGTGTCGGCAAAACGACCAGAAAAGAAATAAAATCCGCCGCTTGAAATAATTTGGCTTACAACGCTAGCTACAAAAACACTTAAACTTAAAGGTAATAATGTAGACCATGAAAATTGATACTGTTTTGCATACCAATGACCCGCTAACCAAAGTGTGCCATAGGCTGGAATGAGTAATGCGTAAGCAGGTGAGATACAAAAACTGCTTACGCCGCCCGATGTAATTGCAACATAATCTAATATGCCGGCTACGGCTAATAGGCCAGGAAAAAACCATTTACTGGAAATATATAAACCCGCTAAAAAGAAAACAGCCCAAGAAGCACTAGGAAGGTGGCTAATGGATGCAAAGTGATGACCACGAGTGATAACCATTAGAACAATTAAAAGTAAGCCAATAATGACTTGCTGAAGACGTGACAAAGACATAAAGCTCTCCAGTGTGCCGACCCGCACACGATATTTGAGTGAAAAAGTACGATATAAGCTATACCGTAAGTACTTCAGGGAGGTATTCGGACTTTTGAACAAAGCTAATGTTCATTTACCGTTGCGGGGGCAGTGTTGGGATTGTATTTAATAACGCACCAACTTCCCGTTTACTCATCAGCATGACACTGACGACACCTAAAGAACCCGCAAGCTTAATTATTTCCTAGCTTCGTTGTCAATTACCGCCTACTTTGTTGTAGGCGTTTATCAGAATATTATTAACAAACGCTAAACCTAGCCTTATTGGCAAGCTATCACGAATCTAACGTGAGCAATGAGGCTGTAAAGTGGTGCGTAAAAAGTTAATTATGACCTTGACTAAAACGATCAAGGCATCTACGATTTGCGCAATCTTTGAGGTGCTCTGTCATTGCTGACAGCGTTAAAAGGGAAGTTGGTGTAAGACCAACACTGCCCCCGCAACGGTAAGCGTTGAACACAAATCAGAAAAAACTATTGAGAAATATAGAACAAGATTTGTTAGGTGAAAACTGCAACGTAAGTCCGGAAACCTGCCCAAAGTATCATCACAACCTTGCTGGTTGTGTTTACCCTTGAATTTGGATCGCGGGTGAGCGAATCCTTCGGAGCAACAATGAAACAATCTTACGGGCTTAACGCCCTACGTACTTCTGTACGTCTTACTTTAGCTGCAATTGCGGTTTCAACCTTTTCTCTCTCAGCTACAGCAAATGAGCAGTTAAAAACAATGACGGTAACTGCTAACCGCATGCCATCAGTCAATGTCTTAGTCCCAACAACGGTGATTACACGTGAAGATATTGAGCGGCTACAAATTAATGATTTATCAACACTATTATCGCGACAAGTTGGAATTGATCTGGCGGTAAATGGGGGGATTGGTAAATCAAGTAGTATTTTTATACGAGGCACCAATTCTGATCATGTTTTAGTGCTGATAGATGGCGTTAAATGGCATTCTGCAACATTAGGTACAGCTTCATTTCAACACTTTCCTGTTGAGCAGATTGAGCGAGTTGAAATCGTACGTGGCCCACGTTCTGGTTTGTATGGCGCCGAAGCGATTGGTGGTGTCATTCAAATATTTACGCGCCGAGGTCAGCAAGGTGTTAACCCTTATGCCAAAATTTCTTACGGTACTCATGATGCCAAACAGGCAACTGTTGGGCTGAGCGGCGGTAATGAACAGACAACATATAGTCTGAACTTTAATCATCAATCAACAGAGGGTATTGATGCACGGGTAACCAATGCTCCAGATGATGATGGTTATCGAAATAACAGTGTCTCGGCTAATTTACAGCATCAAATCAATGATAATTTAAACGTGGGACTTAACTTCCTTAGAGCAGAGGCAAGCAATCAATTTGATGCCTTTTCTGGTGACGATCGTGTTTCTGATGAAACAGTACAACAAGTTATTGGCACCGAAATCGCTTGGCAAATTAGTGATAGATGGTTAGCGTCCTTTGCGTTTAGTGAATCACGAGATCAAGCAGATAATTTCAACAATAGTGCAGCTGATGGCACCTTTAATACGCGGCATCGTTTTTTCAATATCACCAATACGTTTGATTTAGCGCCTAACCATACCTTGAACCTAGGGCTGGATTATGAAAATGATTATGTTGATGGCTCAACCGATTATCAGGAAACATCTCGGGATAACAGGGCGGTTTTTATGAGTTGGCAGAGCAATGTAAATAAACATAGTTGGTTTATCAGTGGCCGACATGACAATAATGAAGCCTTTGGCAGTCATAATACAGGCACAGCAGAGTGGGGGTATTGGCTACAAGATAATTTACAATTTAGTTTAAATTATGGCACCGCCTTTAAAGAGCCAACATTTAACGATTTATATTTTCCTGATGTTGGCTTCTTTATAGGCAATTCTCAATTGCAGCCAGAAAAATCAAATAGCTTTGCTATGAATATTAACGGTTATCAGAGTTGGGGTAATTGGGGCATTAATATCTACAATACACATATTCGTGATCTCATAGTCTATCAATTCCCACAAAATGAAAATGTAGATCGCGCTTCAATTTCAGGTATCGAATTTGAAGCAGAAACACAGATAGCAGGATTGGATATTGCATTTAATGCAACAATTTTAGACCCGACAGACAATGTAACTGGAAATATTTTACCGCGTCGAGCAAAACGATTAGCTAATCTCCACATGGATAAACAATGGGGAGCGTGGTCAGTAGGTGCTAGTTGGAAAGTGAGTTCTTATCGTTATGATAATGCTGCTAACACAACTCGACTCAGTGGTTATGGTATTGTTGATGTGCGCGCGGCTTATCAATTAGATCAAGACTGGTCTATTCAGGCTAGTGTAAGCAATCTATTTGATAAGGAATATCAAACGATTAATAATTACAATAGCTTAGATACTATTGGAATGGTTAGCCTATCTTATACGCCATAATTTAGATTTAATTTCAGGCTCACAGATTATTCTGTGAGCCTGAAATAATGTTTATAAATTACCGCCATGAAAGCTCAAAGTAGCCGGGTATCCATCATATTGTTTGATTCTACTAAGACAAGCATAAGGCACTTCTAACTGAAACATATTAGTTGCAGGGAAGCCTAATACTTGACTGATAATAGTTCTAATTACACCACCATGAGTCACGAGTAAACAATGTTCTATCTGTTCCTTGTATAGTGAGTGTAATAATTCTTGCCAAGCTGTCATTACACGTAATTCAAAATCTTTATAAGCTTCCCCACCGGGTGGTAATACTGAGGTAGGATCCTGTCTAAACTGGTTAAGATGCTCAGATTCTTCACTTTTATAAATATCAGTTAATAACTGACCGTCCCATCGGCCAAAATTTATTTCTTGGAATCTATTATCTATAGAGAATGGTAAGGATAATCGTTGAGACAGTTCTTCTGAAAAGGCGCTGCACCTTTGAAGTGGTGAACTTACCACCTTATTCCAAGATATATTTTTGCTGGAGAAGATAGAGCGCATTTGTTGCCAGCCTAATGTTGTTAATGGCTCATCTGTCATTCCTAACAGTTTTTTACCCCCAGCAGCATCGCCATGCCTTAATAAATCAATTGTTATGTTTTTCATTAATAAATAATGACATGATTAGAAAGGCTCCGCTATTAATCGAAGTGAAATTACTTACGTTTAATAATGATTTTATCACCACCGCCTACAATTTTTCATTGTAGGATTCTACTAGTTTGCTGTTGCTACGAGTTGACGAATTCGCTTAATGAGTTGGTTAATAATTGTGCTGGACTCATTCGTTAGTCCTTTATTATTTTGTAGCAGGCTCTTCCGCAGGTATAGCTGGGTATCTGTAGCGTGAGAGCCTCTGGAAGGTGTAATGGTTTAATAATTCGGCACATCTCTACTAGAGACAATATAATAAAACATCGAAGTAACCTTGACATGAGGTCAGTCTATATTAAGACAGAAGGCCTAGCCTGAAATAAGCTAAACATTCGTTATATTATAGTACACAGGGAGGGAATCGAACCAGCTCGCCGTTTAAGGCGAAGGATTTTAATACCTTTTGTCTAAAGCCAAAACACTTATGTATTCTACAGCCTCAGATGAGCTCAGTAGTTAAATAAATGACTGCTTTTGGCACGCAAGCGACAATTAGCTTCATGGGCAGCACCCGACCCAAA
>CAJQOM010000041.1 GCA_905479985.1 uncultured Gammaproteobacteria bacterium
TCACCCCAAGCTAGGGCGGAATTGAACTGGCACGGCCGTGAAACCGAGGGATTTTAAGTACCTTGTATTTTTTGTAAAACAGCTATGTACTCACCAACCAAAAACATAGACTGCCGTTAAACGAATGATCGCTATTGGCACATTAACGACGGATTGTTAAGAGGCTGATGACTTGGGCTTTCTCCTTGATTTATCTGAGCGTGTCTAGTGAGAGGATGATGGCGAGTAGAACTTGCCCTCATTGGTTGGGGTCGAATGGCGATAAGCCAAGGTCATACAAATTGTTGGCCTGACTAATGACGAGCTGGGTGTACGGCTTTTATTCGACCAGGTTAAGGAGTATCGAATCAAGGCGCTAGGGTTAGGTGAGTGATGTGAATGAGAAGTTCGATTATTCTTCGATATCAGCTAAACGTTATAAGCTGCTTCGTTTTTTGAACGCTATTTCTGTTCAATGCGTTCGGCTCTTAGTGGGGGCGGGCACTTTATGTTTCATTATGGTTTTTGGGACAATTCTATTTAACCGCTGGGATCTTGCTGCGACCTTTTTATTCGGGCTTGCTCTGATTGCCGTCATCATTATCGGGCCAATTCTGTTGAATCTGGTCTTAGGCACGATTATAAAACGGGTAAAATTTGCCAAGCTTTATAAAAAAGCGTCCAAGGGCCGAGCCATTGAGAGATTGCTGTGAAATAGAGAGTAGTTAAGCTTAAAAGCGTCTGATATTGCTTTGTAAAGTGTTAAACAAATGACCGCTACTGGCAGGTCTGAGTCATTTCGACATATTTTTCTTTGACTAGCTATTTATGGCCTCACAATGATTACTGCTTCGATTCCATTTTGTTAAGCAATTTGTCTGCACGGCTTTCGAGGTGACTTTTGCTTCTTATTTTGTCAAAACCGTCTGATTCATCGACTGTATCGTCTATTTTTTTAGGCTTTACCGATTTTTTTTCTGGTTTTGAGGTTGATGATTTTAAGATATTTCGTTGTGACAATGTCTCACGGATATAAAAAGCGAAGATGACACCGATCGTTATCGCCCATTTGATAAAATATGAAATCCCGAGGTATTCTACGGAATTAGATTTTGCTAAATAATCGGTGTATTCGGAGTGGAATATCCAAGTGAAAACAATAATCGTAAAAGCGGTGATTAAAAATTTTGAGCGAGGTTTAAACCACCGCCATAATTGATAGAAGAGACCGGCTTTTAAAAGGTTATTAATCATATGATGTTGATACCGAGCAAGGCTAAAGCAGCATAAAGGCCTTTAGTTTTAATATTGTCGTAGATTTTGTCTTCCTCTTCTTTGACAAGGATCTCCAGCTCATCTTCACTCAAATCTTGTATGTCTTTTTCGCTCAGTACAATACGAGATTTTGCATTTTGGATGGCTTTCTCTCTCACCTTTTTTCTGTAAGGTCCTGATAGGCTTCCTAGTTGCTCGTTGACGTTTGACATTAACTTCTTAAACATCGATTCATCCTATAATATTATTTTCTGGCATTATTTCGATAATGTTCAAATTCGCACAATGGTGTCAGGAAAATTAGACCTTAAACTTCCCTCTAAAATCCATTGCTGTATTAGCAACTGCCTTTTTTCGATATTATCATCTTGCTCAAAATAGTCGATATATTTTTATTTGAGACATCAGCAGTGTTGGTTGGATTGATTTCAAGCTGATATTAGCTGATTAAAGAGAATCTAGTGGGCAGTCGGCTTGATATTCGAGTAAGATTTCGCCATCGTCGGTGGCATGAATAATGTCGCCCTAGACTGGCAGGAAAAGGATAGCATCACCTTTAAGTTATAGATTGACACGACAATTAGGTTTTCGTACTTAACCTCGAATAATCATATTTTGATAAATGGATGGCAGTGAGAAACTTATTAATTATTACTGTTATTTTGATACTGACGGGCTGTACAACTAAGTTTGCCTATAAAAACTTAGACTGGGTAGCCTCTTGGTATATTAGCGATTATGTTCAGTTGACTGAAGAGCAAGAAGCCGTTGTTGATGAAAAACTGGCTGCTTGGTTGGCGTGGCATAAACGAGAAGAACTGCCAAGATATTTAGCTGATCTTAATACGTTGACCAGCGATATTAGTCAGCAACGGCTAAATCTTGAAAAGTTGACATTTCATGTAGACGCAATCAAACAACATTGGCAAAGCATAAAAACTAAATTAGTCCCGGATCTTGTTTTAATGTCCCCGTTACTCAGCGAGCAGCAAGTGTCTTATTTGTTTGAAAAGTTAGATAAAAAATGTGGAAGAGCGTGAGGAAATTGAAGCGGTGTTGGCTCTTAGTCCTGAACAACAGGAAAATGACGCTGTAAAAGGCTATAAAGAAAATTTAATACGTTGGTTAGGGGAACCTAGACCCGAACAAGAAACCTTGGCTATTGATCTCTATAACCAGCTGCAGCCCAATGATTTGTTGTGGCTAAAATATAGAGAAAGCTATCAAGCTGAATTAAGAGAGCTATTTGAAGAACCTGATAGGGGGGAACAATTTAGTAAGGAATTATTCCAATTATTAATTGATCCAGAGGTGTATCGAAGTCAGGCATTAAACCGTACTATCGATCAAAACATCCAAAAGTTCAAACTTTTTTTATTAAATACCTTTGCATATACGACTGAAAAGCAACGTAATATGCCAGTCAAAGAAATTGATGAATATATTGAGGATTTGGTTGGCATGATGCAAAAATAAC
Source organism: uncultured Gammaproteobacteria bacterium (assembly GCA_905479985.1). Taxonomy (GTDB): domain Bacteria; phylum Pseudomonadota; class Gammaproteobacteria; order Nitrosococcales; family Methylophagaceae. Next base: position 2,732 of record CAJQOM010000041.1, read on the forward strand.
AGCTATAGGGAATTGCTTGATTATAATTTAGATAGTTGGCCAATTTTCAAACTGTAACTTTACCAATTCTGAATACAAACCATCTTGTTTTCTTAGTTCCAGCATGACAGGTTTGCATTAAATTTCGGGATTAAAGGATTTCAATAATGAAGTATATTTTTCATCTGCGTAATGAGTTAGATAGCGGAGCAAGTGGCTAATGAAGAATAGATTCGAACGTGGGTAACTTTTCAAGTAAAGCTGCATCAAAGGGTTCATTGTGAAAAAACTTGGGGTAGTAAAAAGCACGGAGTGCAGCATGGTAAGCCCGAACTTCTTTTTCGTATCGAATACTCGCTTTCAAGTCAGTATTGGCTAAAGATTGTAATGTTCTTTCGAGCAGTGAGGGTGGGGCGATTAGGGAAACCCATGTAGCAATACCGTTACGACGTAATCTGCCTTCTTGATAAGCAGTAGACAATGGTTCTGTCTGTTGGTCACCAACTTGTTGGAAAGCATAATACCATTGCCATTCAAATGAACTCTTTATGGGTTCATAACTAGACCATTCAGGATGGTGTTCAAAAAAGGCTTCCATGGTGACTTCTCTCGGTAAGTCCCAAGCGTCATTAACTGTTTCGCGCTGCAACATCAATATATCAGAGCCTGAAGGCAGTGATACTGATTGATCTATCATTAGCCTTGCTCCTGCCGGTAATATCACGCTGGTCGAGACCCAAATAGCGATGAGCGTCATTAATATTAATGATCCGGGTTTTTGCCATGCTGAAATAATAAAACAGAGCGCCGCCCAAAAAAGGATGTAAGCAAAAATGAAAAGACAGGCGAGCAACAAAGTACTGATTGCCGTTTCTGCCATTATGCCTGTCACGATTAAGGGGACAATTAAGCATAGAAAAAGTCCTGCCACTCGTATGGCTGCACGTAGGAACCAAAAAGAGAATGGTCGCCCAGCCGTTGCTTCTAATAAATGATGGCGACCCGCTGCTTTTTCACTGGTTTTAAGATCATACAACAGCATGATGAGGACGAGTGGCATGATAAAGGCTGCCAAAAAAGCAAAATCAAAGCGGCCTACTAACGCGATGCTAGGGTTGCCAACATCACGTTCGTAGATTTGACTTTCTAAGGCAAGCAATCTAATACGATGTTTCCATGGTTGAACATCTCTCTGACCCATAGCAGCATAAGCAAAGTCAGATGGGCGGTCATAAGTTAGATGGAAGTTATAGTAAGCCGAGCTTCCCCAATCTTTTAGCTTTTCAGATTCGAGTATCCGCTCTTGTTGGTTTGTCTTAATGAGCGCATTGATTGTCGTATTCTGTCTTTCTACTTCAATCAGTCCGAACCCAACTGCAATGGTGGATAAAATAAATATAAGCGCAAACCAAAGCCGTACGGAACGATCATGAGCAGTAAATTTCACCTCGCGGATTAGTGCATTAAAGTAGCTCATGGCATTACCCTCTTACATGACCATAACAAGAGCCCAAGCAATGCTATAAGCCATGCGAGCAAGATTCTAATAGAGGGGGAGGCGCTGTTAATGCGTTCGGTCAGACTAGCCGTGTTGAACTGGAATGCGTCAAGCACTTGCCAGTTAGCGGCATCTACACGAGCGCGTTGCCATGCATCCTCATTTTTATTGCGGTTAATATCATCCTCATAAGACAGCGTTTCAATGTGGGCACGGTTTAAGCCTTGAACAAACGCAAGGCGAACGGCCTCAGCCTCTCTTTGAAAACGATGATAATGTGCGAGGTCTGTACCTGCGAGAGTGCGGGAAATGACTGTAATCGCTAGCATAGGTGTTAGCCACCCATAGTCGGCGAGATGTTCTGTCTGACTCAGTTCAGCGGCCATGCGTAAATTAGCAAACTCATTCAACACTTTAGTGAGTTTCTGTTCGCCTTCCATTGCGACGATGCCACGAAAGTTAACCGGTAAATCTTCAATGCGTTCCACATTATATTTTTTAAGTACATCAGCACGAAGTTGCTGAAACGCAGGGTCGTTTGCGTTGTGGCCATCGCCCAGTTTTCTTAAGCTTGACAGCATTGCAAGATCGGTCTCGATTTTGCCTGCCACTGGAACGGTATCTGCCGTAATGCTGACCGCAATAGAAGGGAGTACCAGAGAAAAGCTAAACCAAAGACCGGTCATTGCTGCCAATACAGTCGATCGTTTAGTAAAAGCAATAGAAACAAGTAGGGTAAGAACAACCCAGATAGCGATATAAATAGCATAATTAAGGAATAGCAGTAGTAGTGTCATACTGCTTTCACCGCTCATAAAAGCCATGGTACTACTTATCAACAAGGGTATTAGTAGAAGTAGTGAAAATAAGAGTAGAGCTAAGGCTTTACCAAAAACCAATGTGTGGGGACTGATACCTAAAGCCAATAAAGGTAAGAGTCCAGCTGCCTCACGTTCACGAACAACTGAGCTATGCCCTACTAGAAGGAGAACAAGAGGTGCAAACAATTGGTAAACCAGTGCTGGGTTTAGCCAAGATAACCCACCTAAATCGGCACTCGCAGTTGACTCTGCAAACATGACGCTATTCTGATGATGGCCTTCAAGAAAAATGGCTTGGCCGGTAACGGGGTCAAGGCCGGGATCAAATATGGCCAAAGGAGCGGGTGTTCGAAAAAGATAGTGTCCGTAGTGCACCATTCTATGAGGGTGGCGATCGGGCTGGGATAAAAATGTCTCCTCAGCCTCAGATTGCTGATGACTTCTGAGATGGTTTTCAGAGTCCATATGTGCGGTAGTTAGAAAGCTGGTTGTGAGAATGAGTACTAAAAATATGCCTGTTGCACCTAAGGATAAGTGTGATCTCAACCAGTATTGCCATTCATTGGCTGCAATAAGCCAAATCTTTTTTATAAGCTTTATGCTGGAAAGCGTTGTCATGACGGAGAAGAGTTTGAAGAAAACGCCTTATGCACTGTTTCTGTGTCAATGCTTCCTTCATTAGCCATAAATTCCCCGACCAAAACACCGTTCTGAAGTAGCCCGATTTTATCGGCTACTTGGCAAGCACCATAGACGTCATGTGTCACCATAAGAACAATTTTACCCGTGTCGGCTAAGCTACGAATGAGTTGGTGAAACTCGTCAATAGCGCTAGGATCTAAGCCAGATGTGGGTTCATCAAGGAGTAAGATTTCAGTATCACGTAAAATGGCCAGTGCGATCGCTACTTTCTGACGCATTCCTTTAGAGTATTCACTCAGTTTGCGTTGTCTCGCATCAACGACTAACGAGACTTGATCAAGTGCCGTATTAATATCTTCTTGGCTTGCAGACGAACCAGACAATTGTAAAAAATAGTGTATGTTTTCGTGGGCATTGAGGTGTTCGTACAATGACGCGGATTCAGGGAGATAGGCAATGACATTACGTGCTGCTGTAATATCATAATTTACATCCTTCCCATTGATACGAACATGACCGCTAGAAGGTGATAGGAACCCCAAAAAGCTCAGTAAGGTGGTTGACTTGCCAGCACCATTGCCTCCAAGTAGCGCATATATCTCGCCAGCCTCAACCATAAATGAGATCCCGCTCAGGATCTTCTTTCCTGAGCGGGTAATGTGCAATGAATCTGCTTGTAGTTTCATTATTTTAATAACGGAATGTCGCTGAGACATGTGCATTTCGTGGTGCACCGGGTTGTACCCAAACATCAGCAAATGAATTCGTATAGTACTCTCTATCAAACAAGTTATTTATTTCTGCACGTAATTCTATGGATGATGTCACTTCATAGTTGGCGGCAACCTGGACGGTGGTGTAACTTGGCAATTTGAAATCTTGATTACTAAAGAAACCATTTCTTTCATCAACGTAGACTAAACCGCCAATTAAAGTAAGCGACTTACCTGCTAAACGAGTTTCTTGAGCAAGTTGCATGCTGAATTGTTTTTCAGGAATATTGAGCAGATCAGCCCCTGCAGGGATGACAGTACCAAAGTTAGGGTCGTTGAAGTCATTTTTGGTTTCAGCATCAACATAAGCATAAGATAGGAATAGGCTGAGTGTGTCAGTCAGTTGCCCGTTTAGATCCAACTCAACCCCGTTGCTTTCTGCTTCGCCTATTGCTGTTGCATTAAAACCATCGTCAACCGTGGAAATATTTGACTGCTCAACATTAAAGAATGCCAAGTTACCCTGAAGCGTTCCATCATTAAGAGAAAAATTAATTCCGATTTCCTTCGACTTCGATTTATTCGGTTCAAGATCGTTGGTATCTGTTGCACCTGAAAGCGGGCGGAAGTTTTCGCCATAACTCGCATAAAATGAGATAGCATCAGTTGCCTTATAGACTACGCCGAATTGTGGACTCACTTCAGTCGTAGAAAACTTAGAGACGTTATTGTTTCTACGGTTTTCAAGTTTTTGTTTATAGTCATCAAAACGTGCACCGACTCGGACATCTAATTTGTCCGTTAGGCTTATTTGGTCTTGAACATATAAACCGATAGACTCCTGGGTTTCAAATCTATCAATTTGAACAGCTAGATTTGCAAGGCCAGCAGTTGTGGTGTTTCCATACACTGGATTAAAGATATTAATACTTTGAGCCGTTGTCCTATCTCGTAGAGCAAATTGATCATTTTCAAACTTATCAGCATCGACACCGACGATAATGCGATGTTCTAGCCAACCTGTATTAAAGTTACCCGTTAACTCAGCTCGAAATACTTGGTAATTCGCATCGTAATCACGGTAACGAGAAAAACGCCCAAAATCGCCATTAGCAGCAGGAGCGCTAAAGCCATTTTCTGCTGCAAAGCCTTTTAGTGTGGTATCACGATAGTTGAAACCAACGAGTGCGCTCCAGTCGTCGTTAAAGTCATGTTGGAATTCTATCTGATGTCCAAGGACATCAGTGTCGATCGGGCCAAAACCAGGTTCACCCAAGAAACGGCTCTCAGAGATACGTCCCAATTTCCCATCGATTGCGATAACACCGCGATCAAAAGGGATTTCTTGTTCGCTATATTCAAGCTCATAAATGAGCTGACTATTGTCACCTATTAGGAATAAAACGGAAGGTGTTAAACCTTGCTTTTCCGTCTTAACCGTGTCGCGAAAACTGCCCGCATCTTCATAGAAACCGACCAGGCGAACAGCGACATTCTCAGAGAGGGGCGACGTCCAATCAAAATCAGTACGGTAGGTATCCTCACTCCCAGCAGACAGACGTAACTCTCCTGCTGTTTCAAAAGTGGGGCGTTTCGTAACGAGATTAATCGTACCACCTGGTTCCCCTCGCCCAAACAATGCAGCACGTGGTCCTTTGAGTACTTCGACAGACTGAAGACCAGATAGCTCTCGTGGGCCACCAAAGCCTCGCCCAGCGTTAAAGCCGTTTACCAAGTAGTTACTTGGGAGGTTTTCATCTCCTACGAACCCGCGTACGGCAAAGCTGTTCCATAACCCGCCAAAATTATTTTGGCGCGCAACCGAAGCGGAAAGGTCTAAGGCTCTGTTAAGGTCAAGCGCACCGGCATACTCTAATGTCTTTGCATCGATTTTCAATTCGGACTGAGGCGTTTCTAGCGGTGTAAACTCACCTTGATAGGCCTGACGAGTCCCGATAATTTCGTAACTGTCGAGCACAACGCTTCCAGTTTCATTAGTCTGGGCTAGAACAGTATTTGATCCTAATAATACAAAACTTGAGCTGCACAGCAGCATGGAAAGAGTAAATTTGTTTTTCACTTAATTAATCCTCAATTGATTATTTTGACAGGCGGAAAAATCGACTATGTCGAAGCGAGCAAAGGGCAGAATGATATGATATATCATTAGTTAGCGCAAGAGTGTGTGGACTAGAATTTAAAATAAGATCGATCTTGCTTATATTAGATTTTGCTCTGATTGCTGTGTATCAGGTATTAAAACCAATTCTAAGGCAGGCGAAAATTATTAAGCTTTATAAAAAAGCTTCTAGAGGGTGCTAGCTGCTTAAGGACTCTGGCGAAATAGGTATTATTTACCTTGATGAGTTTTTAATGATTAGCTTTTGAGCTGCAGTTCAGCAAGTCTTGCATACAAACCACCTTGTTTTCTCAGCTCTGTAGCATGTCCAGTTTCTACAATTTTGCCATTATCCATCACGACAATTTTATCGGCCTTTTGTACAGTGGCTAATCGGTGGGCAATAATCAGTGTGGTTCTGCCCTTCATGGCGGCATTGAGGCCTTGTTGTACGAGAATTTCTGATTCAGCATCGAGTGCACTGGTAGCTTCGTCTAATAATAAGATAGGCGCATCTTTTAACATGGCCCGTGCAATGGCGATGCGTTGTCTTTGTCCACCGGATAAGCGTGTACCACGCTCGCCTAAGAAGGTGTCGTAACCCTCTGGTAGCTGTGGGACAAATTGGGCGACTTGTGCGGCTTTGGCTGCTGCCATCACGGCTTCATCGCTGGCATCATGTTGTCCGTAGCGGATATTGTCTAAAACATTGGCAGAAAAAATAACAGGGTCTTGCGGGACAACAGCAATTAAGCGACGTAAATCATGGAGACTAATATCACTAATCTTTTGGCCATTAATTATAATGCTGCCGGTTTGGGCATCGTAGAACCGTAATAACAGCTGAAAAATGGTGGTTTTCCCTGCACCAGAGGGCCCAACAAAGGCCACGGTTTCAGCGGTATTAATATGCAGGTTAACCTTGTTTAACGTTAGGTTCAGTGGTCGCGATGGATAATGGAATGTCACATTGTTAAATTGGATGTCGGCTGTGGATTCAGTGGCAAAGGGCAAAGGGTTAGCCAGGTCAGTAATGGCTGTTTTGGTATGCAATAATTCGAGCAAACGTTCGGTGGCGCCGGCGGCACGCATAATGTCGCCCCAGACCTGTGTCATTGTGCTCACACTACCAGCAACCATGGCGGCATATAAGACAAAGGAAGCCAATTCGCCACCAGTCATCATGTCCTGACTTACTTGGTGGGCACCTAGCCATAATACAAAAATAATCGTGCCCATGACGGCGGTAATAATCACGGCGGTGAGTAATGCCCTGACTTTTACTCTCCGAATCGCAGTTAAAAAACTTAACTGTGCGCTATCAGCAAAGCGATTAGTTTCACGCACCTCTTGCGTATATGATTGTACTGTTGGTATGGCATTTAAAATCTCACCTGCCATGGCTGAGCTATCGGCAATACGATCTTGCGATTCACGTGACAGTTTTTTGACTGAACGGCCGATTAACATGATGGGGAAAATCAAACAGATCATTAAAGCAATATTGATCGAAAACAAGTAAAAGCTGGTGGCGGCAAGCATAATCATACCGCCGGTAAACTGAAACAAGCTGCGTAAACCCATTGACGCTGAGCTACCGACAACTGTTTGAATAAGCGTAGTATCTCCCGTTAAACGAGAAAGTACTTCGCCAGTTTGTAACGTTTCAAAAAACTGCGGTGACTGCTTTAATACGCTGCCATAAACCGCACTCCGTAAATCGACCGTTACGCGTTCGCCTATCCAAGACACCATGTAGAAACGTGATGCCACCATGAGTGCCCAAAAAGAGGATAAACCAAAGAGCACGCCAAACTTGGTATCAATGTTAATAGCCGGGGCTGTACCCTCATTTTGGCCAAAGCCGACATCAATTAAATCACGAAAGGCTAATGGGACTAAGAGTAACGTTGCCGACGCCAAGGTTAACAACACAAAAGCAATGCCAACTTGTAAGCGATAAGGTTTTAAAAAAGGCCATAAATCTTTTAACGAGACAACGCGTTTTGGTGTGGGCTTGTCTTGCTGATTCGCGGTGTTTTCTTGCGCCATTGGCTGAGGTTTCTTGAAGGGGATTAAGGCTGACAGTATGCCAGCTTTAAAGTACCAACTCGTTTTGGATTGGTTAAATTCTATCTAAATTAGAAATCACGTAATAAATGCATCGGCGGTACTTTTAAGACAGTCCTGCTGGCGAAGAGTCCAATGCCGGAAATAATACATACACCAATCAATGGACCCAAGCCCCATAATAAGGGATGCCAAGCGGCTTGAGATTTAAAGACAAAAACTTGTAAACCGTATAGGCACGCTTCTGCGCCAGCCGCTGCAATCAATCCTGAAAATAGTCCAAGCGCACCAAATTCTACAAAAAGCGCTTGTTGTACCAAGGCTTTCCTTGCGCCTAAAACGCGTAACAGGGCGCCTTCTTCGAGTCGTTCTTCTAATGTTGCACGTACGCTGGCCAGTAGGACGATGGCACCTGCAATCAATATGCAGAGTAATACCAGCTCAATCGCTTGTGATAATTGTCCTATGATGGTTTGTACCTGTTTTAAAATGTCGCCGACATTGAGAATTGAAACGGTGGGAAATTGAGACATCGCTTTATAAAAAGTTTGGGCGTTCGCATCATTAATAAACAAGCTGCTGACAAAATTTGCTGGGTAATCTTGCAATGCTTTTTTCGGCAAAATTAGAAAGAAATTAGGTTGCATTGAACTCCAGTCAACCGTGCGAATTGAGGTGATTGGCAAGGTAATCATATTGCCGCCAATGTTGAGGGTTAACTCATCCCCTAAGCTGAGATTAGTCTCTTGTGCCGCTCTTTGCTCGATAGAGAGTCCATGAGCGCTCAGGTCACCAGACACCAGTTGGCTTGCTTTACCTAACGACTCGGCCCAGGTGAGGTTTAGCTCGCGGCTATAGATTTCGGGCTCACTTTTGTCTTCGGGATAAAGCGTCTGAATAGATTGGCCATTGGCCGAGATGATGCGGCCTCTTACCATGGGATACCAATCAGACTTTATGATGCCTAGTTGCTCGGTAGCGATGTTGATGTGATCTATTTGATTGGCTTGAACGTTAAATAAGTAATGATTGGGGGTATCGGCGGGTAGCTGGTTTTGCCAGTCAGCCACTAAGCTGGTTTTCACACCAAGCAAGATCAGTCCCAGCATGATGATGAGTGTAAACACCAGTAATTGAAACAGGTTGGGTACGAGTCTTCGGTAAAGTGATGCTAAACCAATTTGCCAGCCACTGGTCGCACCGGAGGTTAAAGAACGGCCTAGTTTAAATACCATCCATCCTAACAGGGTGACGATAAGCCCAATGCCAAATATGGCGATGGTCATGATACTGGGTAATAAAAACCCTTTGGTATAAAGGCACATCAGCCCATACATGCCGATAAAACCAATGCTATAAATGACTAAGGTATTTTGTTCTATTTTTAGTTTAGGGTGTAGTACCGACATAGGCGAGGTTTTGATAAGGCGTTGTAGCAGGGGCACGCAAAAAGCCAGCATAGAAATCAAGCCGGTTGCGATGCCCAGCCATAAACGACTGGGTGAAGGCGCTGGTAACGATGTCGACATTAAATCTGATAACAGGGATGCAATAAGGCCTTGAATTATCCAGCCAGCAGCCAAGCCTATTAGGGCGCCTATGACAAAGAGTACTGTGAATTGTATGAGGAATACATTTATCAAGGTTTTTGGCGTTGCGCCTAATGTTTTTAATACAGCAACCTGCATTAAATGGCGTTTCACAAACCGTGCTGAGGCCAGTGCCATTGCTATGCCCGAGAGAATAACGGCTAAGGTGCCTGTTAATAATAAAAAGGATTCCGCTTTGGCTATTGTGTCTCCGATACGATTGCCTTTTTGTGTCGGTGTTTGCCAGCGTTGTCCTGAGTTTAGTTGTGGTGTTACCCACGCTTCATAGTTGTCCAGATCGCTACGTTTTCCTGCCAGTAAAAGGGCGTAGCGTACTCGGCTACCGGGAATAACGACTTGGGTCGCCGCGAGATCGGCACTATTCATGACAGCACGGGGGGAGAGGGCAAAGGCCGAGCTACTTGACCCTGGGTCTCGGACTAAATACTTGGCAACAGTTAATTTAGATTCGCCGACATCTATCTCATCACCAATGCTGACAGCTAATAAACTGGCGAGCCTAGACGATAACCATATTTTTCCCTTTTCCGGTGGTTTGGTGAAAGGGTGTCCTGTTCCAAATAAGGTATCGTCTACTAAGTAGGCGCCTTTTAAAGGATAGCTGTCGGTGACGGCACTCAATTGACTGAGTTGCAATCTATCACCCGCGAAGATCATGGTACGAAATGAGGTGCTCTCAGCAATGTGTAGAGACAATTTACGGGCTTTGCTTTGCCAGTTGTTGGGCATTACATCATCAGAACGGATTAACCTATCTGCAGCCAGCAGGTTGGCAGATTCTTGCTCGAAGGAAAGTTGCAGTCTATCGATAAATAAACTAATTGAGGTGACAGTACTCACTGAAATAATCAGTGCGAGCAGTAGAGTGAGAATATCTCCACTGCGTAGATCTCTGAGCATTAACCGCAAGGCAAGATGCATTAGACTTTTTCCACCAGCTGGCCGGCTGACATCATCAATTGACGATCACATTTCTTAGCGAGTTCATTATCATGCGTTACCATCACGAGTGTTGTGCCTTGTGACTGATTAAGCTCAAACAGCTGCTCAATAATAATTTTGCCATTGCCTTCATCGAGATTGCCTGTGGGCTCATCGGCAAACAGAATTTTAGGGCTTGAAGCAAAAGCACGGGCGATTGCCACGCGTTGCTGTTCTCCACCAGATAGTTGATTAGGATAATGCGTTAAGCGATGTGACAAGCCGACTTTCTCTAATAATGCTTCTGCTTTATCTCGGGCATTTTTATCGCCTTTAAGCTCTGCCGGCAGCATGACATTTTCAACCGCTTGGAGGCTCGGTAAAAGATGAAAAGATTGGAAAATAAACCCCACGTATTGTCCCCGTATTAAGGCACGCGCCTCTTCATCCAAACTGGAAAAGGGGTGTTCGTAAAGCACGACTTCACCTGAAGTATTGACATCTAACCCTGCTAATAAACCAAGTAAAGTGGATTTTCCTGAGCCAGAAGCCCCGACAATGGCAACAGACTCCCCTGCCTTGATTTCCATATTGATACCCTTCAATATAGTTAAATCTCCGGTATTTGCAGTCACGGTATGCGTTAAATTGGTTACTTTAATTGCAGTTTTCACCGCCATGGCATGTCACTCTAATTAAGGTTTGTATGTTTTTTAAAAAACAATTGATACTTTTTTTGTCTGCACTTTTATGCTTTACGCACTCAGTTTCAGCATCAACATTACTGGTGATGGGGGATAGTCTAAGCGCAGCGTACAACTTACGACAAGCCGAGGGCTGGGTTAGTTTACTCGAAAATCAACTTGCTCAATCACATCCTGATATTAAAGTGGTGAATGCGAGTATCAGTGGTGAAACGTCTCAAGGTGGATTGTCTCGTTTTGATGCGCTTCTTTCTGAACAAAAACCCTGTTGGGTTATTTTAGAGTTGGGGGCAAATGATGCTTTACGGGGTTACCCTCTAGAGAAAACGACCGAAAACCTTGAAGCAATGATTGAACAGGCGCTTAAAGTTAATGCAAAGGTGTTGTTGATCGGTAATCAAATACCCCAAAACTACGGACAACGTTATACCGAGATGTTTTATCGCTTATACGAGAAGATTGCTAATCAATACGAGATAGCTTACTTGCCCTTTATGTTAGAAGGCGTGGCGCTGAATAAAAGCTTGATGCAAGCTGATGGTTTTCACCCGAATGAGGAAGCGCAACCGCTTGTGCTGGAAAACATCTTGCCCTATCTACAACCTTTATTAGATGAAGATAAAATAGGTTAAGCGAGAATATAGCCAGTGCTGAAAAGCGCAATCGTTTGTGAAATACCGTATTATAGCGGCCCTAATCCTATAACTATGTAGAGGAGAGTCTCAGTGGCTAAACCTAATTACGCTTTTGAAAAGCGCCAAAAAGAAATCGCTAAAAAGAAAAAGAAGGAAGAGAAGCGCTTATTGAAAGCAGGGTTAGCTGAGAGTAATGCACTGGATACTCAGCCTCTATCAGAAAACGATGATAAACCAGCAACAGTGAGCGAGTCAGACGACAGTACAGACTGAGTTTGATATACGATAGTCAGAATAAAAAAGCCGCGAGTGTATCGCGGCTTTTTTGTTATTGAGATAAGGGGGGTTAATGATGGTCATGCTTGTCGCGCATTTTCTTATGCATTTTATCCTTCATCCTGTTTAGCTTAGCGCGTTGTTCTGTTGTGAGCTGTTGGTGAATTTGGTGCATGGACTGGACTTTCATTACCGTCATGGTTTCAACTAATAATGCTTTTTGATGCGCTAGGTTACGGACTTCTGACATATTTATGTTGTCAGATTCGACTTGTTGTCTCATCGCCTCACGGATCGATTTCATTTGGTCTTTATGGGCACTTTTATTAGCGTGCTGTGTTTCTTTAATTGATTTGATGGCATCGTGTTGCGAATCACTTAGGTCAAGTTTTTTGAGCATATGCATCATTTTGCCATCACCTTGTTTTTTACCATGGTGATCTGCTGCTTGTATTGAGCCGACGGTTAGTAATGACCCTGTTAACAGCAGTGCGATGATTTTAGTGTGCTTTTTCATAGGACAATCCCTTTAATAGTGGTTAATGTGCTGAGCAATAACTGCTTAACTCGGTGACCAGTATGCCGAGGATGGGTGCAATTTTGTGTCAGGGTTATGTAAAGCTTTGTAAAGAATGGCAAAGGGGTCGGCAGTTGTATTGAATTGTGTCAGAATCTGCTTTAACGAAAGATGATGAGCCAATGTGATGGCACGATTATTAATTATTGATGATGACAAAGAGTTATCTGCAATGCTGGTCGAATATTTAAGTTCGGAAGGCTTTGATATAGAAGTGACCTATGATGGTTTGTCGGCCATTGAAAAAGTTAAAGGGCAACAATACGATGCGTTGATATTGGATGTGATGATGCCAGAGTTGGATGGCTTTGGTGTGTTGCGTCATATTCGAACTTATTCTGATGTGCCGGTCTTAATGCACACGGCTAAGGGCGATGATGTTGATCGCATTGTCGGTTTAGAAATGGGGGCCGATGATTATCTATCTAAGCCGTTTAACCCACGAGAGTTATTAGCACGTGTCAGGGCAGTATTACGACGTAGTACTATTTCAGTTGATTCTGAGGTGTTAGACGATGCCTTATCAGTAGCGGGCTTAGAGATGGATAGCAGTACGCGGCAAGTCAAAGCCAATGGTCAATTAATGGATGTGACGAGTACTGAATTTAATTTATTGAGTGTGTTGCTTCGTCAAGTCGGTCATGTGGTGACAAAAGAGGTGTTATCTCAAACTGCGATGGGCCGGTCATTAGAAAAATACGATCGTAGTATTGATATGCATATGAGTAATTTACGTAAGAAATTAAGCGAAAACGGTTTACCGCTGAGTATTGTGACTGTGCGTGGGCAGGGTTACCAGTTGGCGGCAGGTTAATATGGGCCGGTTATTCTGGAAAATATTTTTTGGCTTTTGGTTAACCTTGTTGATTACGGGTTCAACCGTGGGTTCGTTAGTTTGGCATCATGCTAAGGAACATATTGCCCATTTAGAAATTTTGGTTGATCACCCGATGGCCGATCAGAACCTGAATAAGGTCGCTCAGATACTAAGCAAGCGGGGCTTAGATGGGTTAGATCAGTTTATGACGAAGCGAGAGATGCGTAGAAAGCATCCTTTGCCCATGTTTATCGTTAATGAACAGGGTGAAGACTTCTTAGGGCGTCCAGTGCCTAAAATGTTGTTAGATAAAGTCTATCAATCGTTGGATGAACCCGAACATACGGCGATTAAACAAGTGGTGACACCTGAAGGTGAGAAGCTGTTGGTTTTTATTCCTCGGCGTGATCACCCAGTGATGCAAAGAGGTCGGCTGTTTCCATCTGATTTGCCGGTGTTACCGTTATTTGTCTTATTGCTGGGTAGTTTGCTTTTCAGTGCTGGACTGGCCTTTTACTTAACACGGCCTTTACAACATTTACGGGATGCAACACAACGTTTTGCCGAAGGTGATTTAGATAGTCGTGTGATGAATAAGATGGCTGGACGGCGAGATGAAATTGTCGATTTGGCCGCAGACTTTGATCAAATGGCAGAACAGGTTCAGCGGCTTATTGCAGGCCAACAACGATTATTGAATGATGTGTCGCATGAATTACGTTCCCCGTTGGCAAGGTTACAGTTGGCGGTTGAGTTGGGGAGGCAACAACCTGAACAATCAGAGGCGATGATGATGCGGGTTGAGAAGGAGAGCCAGCGTTTAGATACGTTAGTAGGGGAGTTGTTAACCTTATCTAGATTAGAAGCAGCTGTAGAACATGATGAGCAAGACTATTTTGATGTAACGGGTTTGGTATCACTTATTTGTAGTGATGCGGCGTTCGAAGGGAATGAACTAGGAAAGTCTGTGACATTTGAGGCTGGTCCAGAATATTTATTAAAAGGCAGTATCGAATTATTACGCCGCGCCATTGAGAATATTATTCGTAATGCGGTGTTTTATACCGCTGACAATAGTCAGGTCTCGGTGACACTTTTACAGAGCGCATCGGCTCTGATATTGACGGTGAGTGATGAAGGGCAAGGCGTAAAAGAGGCTGAATTATCACAACTATTTTTACCTTTTGTTCGTATGGGCCATGAGCAGAATAGTGATATTCCAGGTTATGGCTTGGGTTTGGCGATTGCAGCTAGGGCAATTTCTTTGCATAAAGGGACAATTCAGGCGACGAATCGTAAAGAGGGTGGTCTATGTATCACCGTGACATTACCGTTAGTTTAACCAGCCGCCTGTGGCTTGTAGCGGTGCTTGATCTTTAGCGGTACTGACCCACGTTGCTAAGGCCGTGCGTGTGCTGTTGATTGAGGTTGTTGGTAAGGCGATATTGTTAACATTAAAGTGACCCGCTTGGGTTGCTTGCATCCCTACTGAACGATAGCCTAGTACAACAAATTCATGTTTGAGCGTTCGTCCGGTATTTTCACCTTTTTTGACTTTTGATGTGAGGTCAAAGCCTAGTATGGCAATGTTTAATATTAAGGCTTGATTGCGTGGCACATTGGCTTGGAACTGTGCTGTTAATTGGTCTTGTTCTACGTTGATATTCAACTGACCCGTTTTAGTCGTTTTGGCACTGGGCAGATCACTGCGACGCCATGATCGCCATTCGTTGCCATTGACGATGACAGCGGGTGTATAGACCGATCGGATATTGTTATTTTCTTGGTAGCGATATTGCCGTTGGGTATAGCGGCTGTGTGCATACGGATCTTGCCAGCCAATGTAATCCCAGTAATCAACGTGAAAAGCGATCGGTATGAAGTCTGTCCATAGCCCTTGTTGGTCTGTTAAACCATTTAACCAGTGATCAGCTGGCGGGCAACTACTGCAACCTTCAGAGGTATAAAGCTCGATTAAGCTGACTTGTTTATCTGAACTCTTAAAGGTCTGACCATAAGCCGTTTGCGACAGAGCCCATATCATGATGGCACTCGAGATTAATGATGTTGTTTTCATCTGGCATACTCCTGTGTTGTTGTATTGCTGACGATTAGTCTATGTCATTGTTACACCGAGCGTGATGGGTTTTCTGGCTGGGAATGATTTGTTATGCCGATAAGTGCTATCACGCGTATGCCGCTGGCTTCGCTGGCATCATGTGCTAAAAAAGTGTAGATTGATTTTTGGGCTTATATAGCAAAGCTAAGTTAGACAATATCAATTCAAGGAGGGCTAGAGTGTGAAGAAGAAATCGTTAGTGGATCGCCTTAAGCAAGCATACGAAAATGGTAAAAAACCATTCGCTTACATTATTATTTTCTCAGTTTTTATTCTAGAAGTGTTATCAAATCTCGCGATTGTTGATAGTGATATGGCCGGTAAGATTGAGCAGACATTGCTCGTGACGCTATCCATTATGATGCTTGAAGTTTTATTTCAGATTTATGAAAAAGTGGTGGCGAAGAAAACCTCATTAAAGAGAATTGGCCCTAATGCTTTGTATGATGAAGTTTTACCGTTGATTAAAAATAGTAAAGATGTCGATATCAAATATATCGGTGCCGCAGGCCGACATGGTTGGACGCCGGTATTGGCGAAACTATTGGATAAAAATACGCCTGACTCTTTGCACGATGTGCATAGTTTTCATATCAAAATGGCTTTGATCTCGCCGACATTTTATGAAAACAACAAAGATGAATTAACGAAAATAGATGCGTTACTACCGATTATTAATGATATTGAACGTGTTAGAACGCAACTCGGTGTGCAATATCCAAATGATGAGCGTCGCCAGTTTGATTTGGATTATTATGATTACATGCCCAATTTCACGGGGTTTTTGATTAATGATAATTACTTGTTTTTGAATATGTGTTTTTGGCAAGACGCCGACGATAAGACATTAATGTTTCGTGGCGGTGGTACAGATTATTTGATTTATGACATGAACGATGAATTTGGCGGTGCTTATTATATTGAGCGTTTTCAGGGTTGGTTTAAGTATATTCAACAGAAAAACCAAGCCCGCGCTGAGCAGGCTTGATTCTGTTTGCTTTTATGACACTGTGTCTTCGAGGATGCTTTTAGCAACGGCCTCAGCTACTTTAATGCCATCAATCGCTGCTGACAAGATGCCACCGGCATAGCCTGCGCCTTCGCCAGCAGGGTATAAGCCATAAGTATTAATACTCTGGAAGCTCTTGTCGCGTCTGATACAAATCGGTGCTGATGTTCTGGTTTCAACGCCCGTCAGGATGGCATCATCCATCGCATAACCCTCAATTTTTCTATTGAAGACCGGAATCGCTTCTCGTATCGCAGCAATAGCAAAATCGGGCAATGCTTTGGATAAATCGCCTAACGTAATGCCCGGTGAGTATGACGGGGTGACAGCGCCGAGTTCTGTTGACGGTTTATCTTGTAAAAAGTCACCGATCAACTGTGCTGGGGCTTTATAATCGCCGCCGCCCAAGTTATAGGCTAATTTTTCTAAATCCCGCTGTAAGTCGATACCGGATAAAACGTGTTCAGGATAGTCTTGTTCTGGGTCGATACCAACCACGATGGCGGCATTGGCATTACGTTCATTACGCGAGTATTGCGACATGCCATTGACGACGACGCCGCCTTCTTCAGAAGCAGCGGCGACAACAGTCCCACCTGGACACATACAAAAACTATAAACACTACGGCCGTTTTTACAATGATGAACCAAATGATATTCAGCCGCGCCCAAAATCTCGTTGCCTGCATTGTCCCCATACTGGGCTTTATCAATCACTGATTGTGGATGCTCAACCCGAAAGCCGATAGAGAAAGGTTTGGATTCGATATAAACACCGTATTCCAATAACATTTCAAAGGTATCGCGGGCGCTGTGGCCAATCGCCATGATAATGTGTCGGCTTTGCAACGTGTCGCCATTACTGAGCGTTAAACCGGTAATTTGGCCACTATCGTCAGGATTGTGTTCACGATGTATGGTCTCGACTTTGCTACCAAAACGAATCTCACCCCCTAAAGCGATGATCTCGGCGCGCATTTTTTCGACCATGCTAACCAGTTTAAAGGTGCCGATATGTGGCTTGCTGACCATTAATATTTCTTCGGGTGCACCGGCTTTAACAAATTCAGTCAGTACTTTTCTGCCTAGGAAACGTTTGTCTTTGACTTGGCTCCAGAGTTTGCCATCGGAGAATGTACCGGCACCACCTTCACCAAACTGCACATTGGATTCGGTATTTAACTTGCCATTTTTCCATAGTTCCCATGTGTCTTTGGTGCGTTGTCTGACATCTTGGCCGCGGTCTAGCACAATTGGCTTCAAACCCATTTGCGCCAAGACCAAGGCGGCTAAGATACCGCAGGGGCCAAAGCCAACAATAATGGGCCGTTGTTGGTCTTTATTGGGATAACTCTCTTCGGCTTGCGCCACAAATTTGTAGCTGGTATCAGGGCTGACTTTAATAAAGTTTTGCTCTGAGAAATGTTCTAAAACAGACGCTTCAACACTGTCTTCAAGTACCACATCTAGTTGATAAATTAATAAGATATTGGTTTTTTTACGGGCATCAGGACTGCGTTTGAAAATGGTGAAACTTAACAAATCATCGCGTTGAATGGCCAGTTTATCGACAATGGCTTGAATCAAGTCATCCTCGTTATGATCGAGGGCCAGTTTTATTTCATTGAGTCGCAACATGATGGGTTTCGCTTGTGGGGAAGGGGAGTTTAGAGGCGGTATTCTATCATGGCTGTTTAAAGAGACTTTGGGTAAAGACAATAAAGTTTGTTTGACGGGTTTAAAACTGAGGCCTTAAAGTAATTTGTCGCTAAGGGAAAGGGCTTCAACTTCTGCTTGGGTTAAGCTGCGCCAATGCCCTATATCGACATCTAGTTCTAGGTTAGCTATCTGCTGACGGTGTAGTGATTTAACACGGTTGCCGATAGCAGAAAACATCCGTTTTATCTGATGAAAACGGCCTTCTGTTAGGGTTAACAATACGTTATGTGCGTCAATAATGTGTAATGTCGCGGGAAGCGTCGGGCTTGATTCACCTTGCAGCAGAATACCTTGTTGAAAACGTTGCGTGATGTCAGGTGATATTGGCCGAGATAACACTACTTTGTAGACTTTTTCGCATTTATTTTTAGGGGCGGTGATGTTAAAAGACCAATGGCCATCGTCTGTGATTAGCACAAGGCCGGTGGTATCGGCATCTAAACGTCCTGCTATGTGGAGCTCTGTCTTGTTATCGATATCAAGGAGGTTGAGTGCAGATGGATATTGCTCATCAATGTTAGAACAAATCATATTCAGGGGTTTATTCAGCATAAAATAGCGAGAAAGTCTGGGTGTTAATGTTTTGCCATCTAACGTCACCACATTGTTTTTGTGTACTTGATGGGTGGGCTCATGGGTTATAACTTCATTGACGACCACACGACTATTTTCGATTAATGCGGTTGCATCAACTAAATCGTATTCTGTACTTTTACAGATGAATTTATCTAAACGCATAATATCAATTAATACGTGCCTGTCCTGTTGTACTTTTCAATGATTATCCTTAAAAAAGGTCGGCAAAAAAAGAGCGAAAAGCTTATTATATCGCCCATCCAAATCATTCTGATTCTGGGCATCAGTCTAAACCTTAGGAATTAGCATGAAAGAAATTACCGTTGATAGCAACCCAAGTGACGCACTTTTAAAAGAAATGGGTGCTGCTCATTGGCCAACATGGCAAAAAGAAGTTTCTGTCTTTCCATGGGAATTTGTGACTACAGAAACAGCGCTTATTTTAGAAGGTGAATGTGAAATGACACCGGAAGATGGCGGCCCTTCAACGACTTTTAAAGCCGGTGATTTAGTCGTGTTTCCATTAGGCTATAAAGGCACTTGGAAAGTGAAGAAAGCACTTAAAAAACGCTATATGCACAGCGCAGGTGATATGAAAAAGCGCTTCTTTAATCGTTTGACTAGAGTGATAAACCAGACTAAATCAATCGTAAAATAACGTTAAGTCGCTTATCGCCCTCGTGCCAGATTATTAATATGAGCACTTTAGTCTTACAGGTCGTTATTAAGCAGTGGGATAAGGGTCAACGAACAGCAGAGCATGTTGCGCAACGGGCTAAAAATCCTGATCAATATCCGATAGATTTCCCGCCTGCTTTTTATGTGTTCGACAAGCAATGTGTCATCGACCAGCACGGCGATGATTTGCTGGGTGATCGCGTCAGCTATTCATTGGCCGATGATGAGAAGGTAAAATTTGATCGGTTTCAGGTTTGCTTAAACAGCAAGCTGCTTGAATACATCGATAAAGCTGATTCAGATAAAGAGTCTGAAACAATTGGTTCGCTAGATAATAACTGGATCCAGTGCAAGTATGATTGGCGGTATAGCGTCTACGAAGGCGGGTTTTATTATTGGCTGTATGAAGAAGTGTGTCTCAATGTCATCTGCATCGATACGTTCGACGAAAACGTGTTTTTAAAGACGAAGCCTGCGGTTGTGTTTACGCGATAGAACGATCTTCACGCCTTATCTATTATGAGAGCAATATCCGAATTGCTGCTTGTATCTAAACAAATAACCCCGCGCTGTAGCCTGATGACCAAGCCCACTGAAAGTTAAAGCCACCGAGGTGACCAGTCACATCAAGGACCTCACCAATAAAAAATAGGCCGGGCTGCTGTTTGGCTTCCATTGTTTTAGAGCTGATGCCGTCGGTATCAATACCCCCTAAGGTGACTTCTGCTGTTCGGTAACCTTCGGTTGCCGATGGCTTTAAAGACCATTGATTGAGCTTGTGCCCGATAGCGATGAGTTGTTTATCGGACAATTCTGCCAGAGGAGATTGTGCTTGTTCTGGCCACCATCGTGTTTGTAATTCAGTCACAAGCGGTTTAGCCAGTTGATGGGCTAAGATGGTTTTGAGCTGATTTTTAGGATGTTGTTGTTTTGACTCGAGTAGCCAATGGGCGGCGTCTAGGTTGGGTAATAGATCAATGTCGATGGCATCACCTGCTTGCCAATAATTTGAGATTTGCAGCATTACGGGGCCACTGAGACCGCGATGGGTAAATAACATGTTTTCAGTAAAGCTTTGTTTGTTACAACTGACAGTGACTTCTAATGCTAAGCCGGATAACCGTTCACAGACAGGTTTCATATCATCGCTAAACATAAACGGTACTAAGCCCGCTTGGCGCGGTGTGAGTGTTAAACCAAACTGTTGTGCAATGTCATAACCAAGGCCACTCCCCCCTAGAGAGGGTATCGACAGGGCGCCAGTGGCGATAACCAGTGATTGGCAATTGAGTTTCTGGCTTGTTTTATCATTGGTGAATTGAACTTGATACCGCTGACGATCATCATGATGTTGGTGTTTATCAGAATGGCCTTTGATATCGAAGGCGTTGATATGTTCGACTTCGCAGTGGGTTTTAATGTCGACATCCGCTTGATCACATTCTGCTAGCAACATATTGAGAATGTCTTTGGCTGAGTTTTGGCAAAATAATTGATTATGTCGCCGTTGTTCTATTTCAATATTGTGATGCTCAACGAGGCCAATAAAATCCCATTGGGTATAGCGCTTTAAGGCGGCTTTACTGAAGTGTTTGTTCTGGGAAATAAAGTTATCAGCATCGACAAATTGGTTGGTGAAATTACACCGACCACCACCAGACATTAAGATCTTTTTTCCAACTTTATTTGAGCGCTCTAAGAGTAAAACTTGGCGGCCTTTTTTAGCTGCTGTGATGGCACATAATAAGCCGGATGCACCTGCACCAAGGATAATGACATCATATTGAGAATGAGTAATAGACAAGAATTCAGCTCTAAATAATTTACTTTACAAAGTATTTGTATTTATTTGATAGTTATAGGTAATATTGTATTTATAAGTGTTACTTTTTGTTTTGACGTTCATGATATAAATCGATTCTGTGAACGACCGGTTCTATTTTAGAACGCCAAGCTTCAGCGAGTTCAGGAATGGCAATTGCCGTTCTCATGACGCTTTCTTGATCAGGAAATTGGCTATCAAAATAGGCGCTGAAGAGGTCCTTGATGGTGATGTTATCAGGGTGTTTATAAATGACTTCAACGGGACTGTCTGCTGTCATGGTACCGGTTTGAATAACGCGAAAATAAACACCGGTATGGCCGTAGGCAATAAACTTATTTAATAGACTCATTTCTTTAAATTCGAAGCTGATTTTATAGCAAGGAATTCGAGGCTGGCTAACTTCGAGAATACAGTCGTTAATTTGAATGCGATCACCGATGGCCATGTCAGACTCATCTAAGCCTGAGATACTGAGATTTTCACCAAACTTGCCATAATTAATTTGGTCAATACCGAGTTTCTGTTTCCAG
This sequence comes from uncultured Gammaproteobacteria bacterium, assembly GCA_905479985.1. GTDB lineage: Bacteria > Pseudomonadota > Gammaproteobacteria > Nitrosococcales > Methylophagaceae. The sequence goes on from CAJQOM010000041.1 coordinate 24,570, forward strand.
TAACCATGATGATCCGGTGAAAATGCATAAACGGCTTTGTCATTACCACCATGGTTCATCAAATCAGCTTGTTTATCACCAACAAAATTGTCTTGTGTTAAGACAACTGGACCATTAACTGGCTTTTTTAAGAAGGCGGTGGTGTAAAACTTGAGGCCAAAGCGCCGTAGTTTTGGTTTTGAGACATTAATGGACAATAGTTTCATTAGATTCTTTGATGTCGAAGGAAGTGAGGCATTGTAGCTGATTCAGGCATATCAGGACTAGTATTGAGCATTTCTCACTTGTAACACGCTTTATTTTGGCGCAAAGTGAGCATGTCGGTACTGTGAAGTGTAAGGTTTATGAATAAGAGCGCGTTAGCGGCCTTTATCGATACGCATGGATTGCCTCGGTCATACCAGACCAAGGCGGAAAAGTGGTTTGTGCCCATGGTGGCACAATTAACGTCCGAGCAGAGTCATGCAGCTCACCCGTTAATCATTGGTATTAATGGCGTTCAAGGTAGTGGCAAATCGACGCTTGCGGCATTAATGGTGACATTGCTTGCACAACGACAGCTTAAGGCCGTTGCACTTTCATTAGATGATTTTTATTACACGCGTGCTCAGCGTTTGCTGTTGGCGGATAAAATACATCCTTTATTACAGACTCGTGGTGTGCCCGGCACTCACGATATTGCGTTAGCTGTTGATGTGTTAAAGATGCTGCAATATCAACAAAAAGAGGTCGCTATTCCTCGATTTGATAAGACGCAAGATGACCGTTATCCCGAGTCAAAATGGGATAAGGTCTCTGATATTGATGTTGTGATTATTGAAGGTTGGTGTTTAGGTGCATTGGCACAAGACGAAGCCGCTTTGCGACAAGCTGTGAACAGCCTAGAGCGTGAACAGGATGAGGGCGGGAAGTGGCGAAGTTATGTGAATCAACGACTCGCGATTAATTACCCAGCATTATTTAACTTGATTGACCGTTGGGTGATGTTGAAAGCGCCAAGCTTTGATTGTGTTTTTGAATGGCGTCAGCAACATGAACAGCATTTACGTCAACAAACAAAACTCGGCACGGCGCATCAACTAATGGATGATGAACAGCTTGGTATTTTTATCCAACACTATCAGCGTATTACTGAACAAATGTTAATTGATTTGCCTACGAGGGTCGATTACTTGTTTGAGTTGGATAGACATAGGGCTATTAAGCATGCCGTTTTACGGTGTTGATTTGTTTTGTTGATGCTGGTTTAGTCTTTATGTTTTCTCATTCTATATAATTATTATAACGATAAGAACTTAACCTGGAACAACAAAAATCATAAATAAAGCTTTAACACATAAATCGCGCCCGATGGTTGACCTTATATTCAGCATTATTTTACCGTCTTTTATTCTATTGAAATTGAGCGGTGAAAATGATTTAGGTGTGAGCGGTGGGTAGATTGCAGCGCTGGCCTTCCCGCTGGGGTGGGGCCTTTTTTAGTTAATAAAATATAGAAAATTTAATTTTATCGCTTTGTTGGGTTTAGTCAGCGTTTTATAGACAGGTGGTATTGGTTTATTTGAACTCGATACCAAATGGTTAGCGATTAAAGAAGCGGCTATTCCCGCTGCGATAGGTATTGCCATTTTAATCTCCGCCTTTACGCCTTACCCTTTAGTTAAAGCCTTGCTTTTCAATCCGACATTGATGGATGTTGAAAAAATAAATAAAAGGCTAGAACAGAAGAATAGTACTGTTGTATTCGATAACCGCTTGTTGAAGGCCACTTACTTTGTCGTTGGTTCTTTTTCCTTTTCGGCAATAATGAATTATATACTTGCCAAATGGCTTGTAACGAACCCTTCTGGGACACCAGAATTTAATGAGGAACTTGGCCAATTGACTTTATATAGTAGCCCGGTGATAGCTCTTCCGAGCATGGTGATGGGTATATTTTATTATTTGTAGCGTTCCATTCATAACTCGACGGGACTTAAACTAGAGGAAGTTCTCGCACCGAAGGAAGCAAAATAACAAGTTGGCTCAATTAAACGCGAAGTTAATTGGGCTTATGTGGTTAATGCCCTTTATACAAAGCTGAGTTTGCGTCGGTCATTATCTGTAAACCGCTGCTCTTTATTGGCTAAGATACTTGACGCAAGCCCACTTGGGTAACGCCTATTTTCACCGTCACGGCGATCTTTGTAGTGCACATAGCGACATGTACAGGCTTTAGCATTACAGCCCGTTAGCGGTATCTGGCTGACCTCACTGGCTAGAAATGATTTTCTTTTTAATTTCTTAACCTGTGTGCAGGCGTTCGCACAAGGCTTAATTGAAACAGCGTGGAATTGTTGAGTGTCTTTATGCGACGTTCTTTGAGTGGATTTAGAACGGTAGTTTAGCCAAAGACAAAGTGGCAGGATGATAAACAAGGTAATAAAAACTAATACATTATCCATGGCGTGGTACTCCTGGAATGATGGATAGATTATATTTTTGTCTCCTTAGGCAGGAGAGGAACGCATTATTTTGAAGCATATCAACTATTTAAAGCTCAGACAAGAACATTAGACTGAAGTTAGGCGGTTTTATAGATGAGCATTAATCAAAATATGGTGGTTGTGAAGGGAGTTGACTTGCAGGAAAGTTAAGAAAGGCTAGAAACAAAAAAGCAGCTAATCACTAAGTGACTAACTGCTATTTATATACCAAATTAATGGTGCGCCCGACACGATTCGAACGTGTGACCGCCTGGTTCGTAGTTATAATATTAACTGTTAAGTTATTGATAATATTATTAAATATTATGCGGCGCCCGCTGCTAATATCATAACGAATCACAACTAGTCATGACTGTTTCACGAAATTTTCACGAACAATTATGAGCTAAGTTAATATTTATAAATTTATTAAATGATTAATCAATGCCGTAGTTGATTATGTTACAGGCCAAAACCATTACCCTTAACGGAATGTCATACGTCACCACCCAAAGCAGCCATTGATTAATCTCTAACAAACTGGGACTATTAGGACTCTAAATATAAAAGCATAAATCAATCGAGTCTAACCCTATTGATTCGGCCTCATAAACACACTGTTAGCTTCTTAAAAAAATAAATTATTCACATATGGCAAAATCAAAAAGACTATCTCCATCAGCAATCATTACTTTAAAAGAAGCTCTTTGTAGTATTTACTGGTACAAATCTGACTTAAGGAGTTTTCTTTCTAATTGCACAGGTAACTCACAATTTATTAGCTCATTAAACTGGGATGACTATAAAACGGCAAGTTGTAACAGACCTAATAGATGAGTTATCTAAAGACCATGAAAAACACTTAGGCACATTAACCAAGTTATGCTACGAAGTTACTAGCATTACTACTTTTACACATCTTGAGCAATTAGATGGTGGAGAGCAAAAAGCGAGGAGAGCTCGCGAAGCTGTAGAACAACTCCGCCAATTAGTTGAGCCTCATAAAGATAAAGTTAATGAAGAAGAGGAGTCAGAGAAAAGAAATAAAGCCCGAGTAGAAAAACTAAAGAAAAATAGCGCTGTAAGACAAAAGCTAAGCGAAATAAACAGTGCATTTATGGCAATAGCGGCTGGTACTAACCCTCAAACAAGAGGATTTGATTTAGAGCGTTTAATGTATGATTTATTCGAATTATTTGATTTAGACCCAAAAGCATCATTTAAAAATACCGGCGAGCAAATAGATGGTGCGTTTTCATTAGAAGGTACTGAGTATTTATTCGAGGCAAAATGGCAAAAAGATTTAGTAGGTGTCCAAGATCTTGATGCTTTCTCTTCAAAGGTTAGAAGAAAACTAGATAACACTTTAGGTGTATTTTTATCAATGAATGGCTTTTCTCCAGATGGCGTTACAGCCCACTCAACTGGTCGTCCAAATATAGTACTTATGGATGGAGCCGATTTAATGGCAGTGCTAGAAGAAAGAATAGATTTTGTTACTTTATTACTACGCAAGAAAAAACATGCGTCACAAACAGGTAATATATACCTTCATGTTTATGAAATTACGTCATGACATTCAAAGCTAACAAATCGTTCAAGCGTGACCTCCGCTTCGCTGCGGCCACTTAACTCGAACGTTATGGCTTAAACCTCACTCAGCGCTATAAATGTAATTTAAAATGAATTTCCTACAAAAAAGAGAAAAGACTAGCGCAAGTTGGAACTGCTTCTCTAAGGCTGATGTTCTTGGCTCATTCGACTTTATGACTCTAACTATATCGCTAGATTCACTTGATATTAATGATTTCAATCATCTTGGGAGCTTGTTGGCGCGAGGGGATTACACAGATGGGATATTAAACCGGAATCTTGAATACGATCTGTATGAAACTCTTAAAAAGATTTACGGCCTTTCTTTTCATGAGTACACCCACTTTATTGATTCTACATCGACTGCTTGGGGGGTGAGCTTTTTACTCAGTCTGAATGAGGCATATCTGACAAATCATGACATATTTGGCGTAGAGGAGAGCGAGTATCACAAAGCCAAGCATTTCTTTGATTTAGCTAAGTCTTTCAAGCTTCCAGACTACTATACCGCTAAAACCCCGGGAGTAGATCCCTCTACTCCTTGGTCATACCAAGTAACTGCCGGGAAAAGGTTCAATAGCAAAGGACAGCTCTCTGATGTTCCCATAACTTTTATCTCATTTGGAAACTCAAATAACGAGAGAATTGTTAGATCTCCTCTGTCGATGGTTGCAGTTTTAGAGGTTTCTGCAATGGCGCAGGAAATTCTATACAAGAGTTTTTTGGTTAATGCGCTTCCAGAAGATACCCGTATAGTAGAAAGCCGCATATTGCAGAAAGAGTCTTTAAAATTTATATACAACCACCAACTGACTGAATACTCTGCATGTGCACATCTGGTGGCCAATATTCACGGGCTTACAGATATTATTATGGCCTATTCTGTTTGCGAAAGAATAGCGACTGTCGTACTTAATTTTACCGACAATTGTTTTGATGAAATTTCATTTTCGGATCTTGCTAAAAAGACACTTAATATTGACACGAACAAGTCACTAGAGGCCATTACTGAAAACTCCATAAAAAGTAGAGATAGGGGATACATTTTCTATTTGATTTGCCTTTTGATGCCAAAAAATAATTATGAGAGTTGTGAAGAAATACTTAAAGGCATATCAGCTTCATTAGAAGCTATGGGGCTCGATTACTATCAAGTTCTGATGGCCGCGAGGCGAGAAGTTGAGGTTGCTTCACAAACCTTGTCAAAGTCACCAATTAAATGTATCTCAGAGCTGTCTGGCTCGCTCTTGAAAAATTTTGATCAAAAGTTGTCTACCAAGCGAGGAATGTACGACTTTTCATCTTTCGATCTTCCTCCTGTTCTACTTGGTGATTGCGAGATCGTTTCTGCAAGCCCAGGAGTTGGAAATACGCTAAAGAAATATGATATAGAAGAAGCATACAACGAGCTAGTACAAGGGCAGCTATGGGTAGAGCGCTTCTCAGAAGCCTGTACCTAAATGCCATAACAAGTTGTTGCACGCGGATAAATCACTCGCTGCGCTCGCAATTTACCGGTGAGTAAAGTGTTAAACGAATGGCCGCTATTGGCTGTGAGTTCAACCGGTCGACGCAACGCATATATTAAATCGTTCTGCTGGTGTTTCAAAGTTTAGTGTCTTTCTAGGGCGTTCATTCAGACGTCGTGCGACTGCATTTAACTTTGTTTGTGAGTGGCTGGACAAGTCTGTT
>CAJQOM010000042.1 GCA_905479985.1 uncultured Gammaproteobacteria bacterium
ACGTTAAAGAATTGATTTAAGTGTTAAGACTCAAATCTTCTCTAACTACAACAAACTAAAGGTATGACAGGAATTTGTGAATGCTAAGAGTAAATTGAACAGTTATTTTTAGAGCACATGATACAAATGAATTTCATACTAACTAAATTTATAAATGAAACAAAGAGGCAAGTTAATGAAAAAATTTAATCGCTTAGCTTTGTCGACAGCGCTGCTAGCAGCAACGTCTACAAGCGTGATGGCAGGGCCTTACGGCTATGACCTTCACAATGTTTTAGCGCCAGTATCAGCTTCAATGGCTGGTACAAGTATCGCTAAACCTTTAGATAACGTATCAGCCGTATTTGGTAACCCAGCGGGTCTATCAGAATTCCGTGGTACTGAATTCACTTTCGGTGCAACATGGTATAAACCTAGCGCTGTTTTAGAGCATGATGGTTCAGTCACCAGCTTAGTCGGTGGCGGTGCATTCAAACAAAGCAACCGCAATGAAGGTTATTTAGTGCCACAAATTGCTGTGACTCAAGATCTTCGTGGACTAGGTATCCCTGGTACATTAGGTGCCGGTGTCACTGCAACTAATGGTATCGGTGTTGAATACCGTAAAGAGCCAAACTCACTAGGCGCAAGTGCTGAACTAATCGTACTAGGCGCTAACTTTGGTTTAAGCTGGGATTTATCAGAAAACTTAACGATTGGTGCTGCTGCGACAACGACCTACTCGATGTTAGATCTTGGTTTATTATCAACATCTGCTCAAACACATGATATCGCCTTTAAAGGTAGCTTAGGTCTAACTTACAAGTTGCCACATGCTACTCAAATTGGTGTGTTCTATCACTCAGAATTGCGTCAAGACTTTGATGATATTATCCAAACCTCACCAAGTGGTTCAGGTTCCGATGGTGTCACAACTAACCTTGTAATCGAACAGCCTCGTACCCTTGGTATTGGTATCAGTAATGAGATGCTGATGGACGGTAATTTATACCTTGCAGCAGATGTAATGTATAAAAACTGGGCCAATGCTGATTTCTGGCAAGATGTCTATGTTGACCAATGGATTTTCTCTATGGGTGGTCAATACACAATGGGCCCATGGGAATTCCGTGCTGGTTATGGTTATGCTGATGACCCTACCCGTGAAAATATAGAAGGGCTAAGTCAGCTTGCTAATGCTTGTGCTGGCCTACCCGCTTCATGTGCCGCGATAGCAACAGATGGTTCTGAGCTTGGTGTCAATGTTTCAGAATACTTACAAGCAGCGCAAACACAAGTGATTTACCGTCACCGCGTCAGTGCCGGTGTAGGTTATAAAGGCTTCTTAGCACCTTTCTTGGATTTAGATATGCATGCTGCCTATCAACTTGAAGAAGATAGAGATTATGGTAGTGGCGGCTTAGGTGGTGCCATAAATGAAAACCATACTAACTCAGAAGTTTCATCTTGGCATGCTGGTTTCGCACTAACATGGCACTTTGAATAAGCAATTGCTTGTTTGAAATATAATACGGTTTAGTTGTATTATTAGTTTTAAGAATAAAAGCCAGGACATTTGTTCTGGCTTTTATTTTTGCCCATCAATATAATGAGAGAATCGAATGAAAAAATTACTTAACATTGTGTTGTCTGCTACTTTGTTAGCAGCTTCACTAACTGCAGTCGCAGAAGAAGCAAAAGGCCCAACGTTATTTGAACGTATGGGTGGTGAGCCAGTAGCAAGAGAGATCGTTTCTGATATCTGGGATAACCATGGTAAAAACCCGATCGTTAAAAACCGTTTTCAGCACAGCGATCCTGTTTATGTCAAACAAAAAGTATATGAAATCTTCGCAATGGCAACAGGTGCTGATGTTGAATATACTGGTCAAGACATGAAAACAACCCATGCGACAATGAATATCAGTGAAATGGAATTCAATGCCGTTGTTGATGATATTATGGACGCTTTAGACGAAAATAATATTGCTGCACAAGAAAAAAATGAAGTGCTCGCTATTCTTTGGTCTGTCAGACCTGATGTTGTTAACTCAAACATCTCTACAAAAGCTTTATCACCAGCAGCAGCGCAACACGCTCACTAAGCACTTATTGTTTCCAGCCCTCTTTATAATAAGGGGGCTGGACTTTAAAACGAATAGCTCTCCTCTCCGCTCCACACATCCTTACCCTTTTTCAATACATTCCTCCCCAGACTTTAAGTCCCCCTCCCAAAACAATGCTAAGCAAGCGTTTTAATTGGCAAAATTAGCCAAACACGCTATAGTCACGCCTTTTTAAAATAGATGGCTATGCACAATGACTGATTTGGTATTTCATAAAGCTGAGAAATATATTGAGGAAGATTTAGAATATTATTTTTCTGGTGAGCGCGATATTCACAGTCAAGTTAAGCCCGGCCAAGACATCTATAGCTTTACACCGGACTCAGCTCACCTCAATATCGATTTTAAGGATGGTAAGGTCGGCAACTTCTTTTTCCCTTTCTCACCCGGTTCCCTTGACCGCATCTACATCGGCATTAGTTTTCCTTTATTCGCGAATAATTGGGGTGCCTCTTTTCTTCGTCATCTCATGACACTCGTAAAGCCCGATGGCTGTGTCGTACTCCCTGTTTACCCTGAGATGCAGGCATCTGAAAAAAACTTTTGGGCTCGCAGCATTCTAGAAAGTACGTTTATCAGTCGCAGTCGCTGGAAAGGCATGAGCAACATTTGGGCTGAAAATGATGGGGTCATGTCAATGCGGATTGGACGGAAAAACCCACCTGAAATCAATAGCACTGCGAATTACTTGTTGAGGCAGGGTAGCCAAGCAGCCATTAGACACTCAATACGGCTCCCTGAATATGACGCCACGACCAGTAATAACTTCTTAAGCCTGCATGCAGCCCACTGGCAAAATATGACTACCAGCGCCATCGTAGAGAAGATTATCCAAGATCATTTTGGCCGAAAAGGTGCTGTCAATTTTTGTGCCCTAGGCACGGACCACAATAATACTTTACTCACGGCCGAACTCATGCTCAGCCCCTATATCAATATTGCTAGTGCTAATAGCCAATTAGCTGATATTGATTTAACCATACACGCTTCGCAAGATCTCCTTGCTTACCACAGCCGCGAATTAGTCAATGAATTAACTGTGTGTAATGATCAGAGCGTTGCTTTGACACTGGAATCGCTCAATGCTGTTAGTTTAATCAATACGCTAAATGATTTAACCGCTGATGACCAATCTGCTTTAATTGATAACGCTTGGCAAAAACTCACCACCGGAGGCTTGCTCATTATTCATGAAAGTGGCGCTGCCGTATCACCAGAGCAAATTAATACTTTGCTGACAAAGCTCGGTAAACCAACATACTATTCGTCAATTGTAGCGTCTGAGCATAAGCCTGATGTAGAAATAAGCCATTACTCTTTACTTATTGAGCAAGCACTCCGTGAAGAAAATCAAAACAAATACGGTGTTTTCTGGGTTGTTAAGAAATAGTTCAGCTTATTAGTGTAGATTCAAAGAAGATGCGCAAATTTAAGGCTAGCGGCTATTTTATCGATTATTGTTCATCATAATTTAAATTATCGACTTAAATGGCTATAAATACGATAAATAAGGACAAAACCCAGCACGTTAGCACTCGTTAACGACTTTTTTATAAAACAATGAAGGTGTTATCTCGATAAAAGCTAAAACAT
>CAJQOM010000043.1 GCA_905479985.1 uncultured Gammaproteobacteria bacterium
ATGGATCCGTATTCTTTATCGTTGTTGGCAAACACGAACAGCCTATGATGAGGTGGTTTATCTTAAAGCCCTGGAGCGAAGAGGTTCACCACTGCTTACAGAAGCTAAAATGACTTGACCGAACACCTCAGGGCGTGAAGCGGGCAGTTATTTAATTGATTAATTCATAAGAAGTTGGAATTAAATTGCATCATCAATAACAAAAGGTTGGGTCTCCTTTTCTACCTGATTTAATCAAGGTGGCATCGAGACTTAACAAGGATTGTCTACCCATGAATTATCAAAAAATCACGGAAAAAATCTGGCGACACCATAGTCTGGAAACCGCTGCGCATGACTATACGAATCTTATTCGTTACGCCACGATGGCAGCATCTAGTCACAATACTCAGCCCTGGAAATTTCGGCTTGAGCCGGGCCGGATATCGATTCTCCCAGATTTAACGCGACGATGTCCTGCTCTAGATCCTGATAATCACCACCTGTTTGTGAGCTTGGGTTGCGCTGCCACGAACTTGGTGGAAGCGGCTACCGCCGCCGGCCTAGGCAGCCAGATTCATTATGACAAAACAATCTCTGGATTGGTGATTGATTTAAAGACGGCTTCTCCATCAAGATCTGTTCTTTTTAATGCCATTCCGAAGAGAGAATGTAGTCGAACAACCTATGATGGAACTGAAATCAACACTCATGATATCCAGGATTTAGAGAAAGTAGGTTTTGGTGACGGTGTTTCTCTGATGATCCTTACTGGAGAGGAAAGCTTGAGAGGTGTTGCAGATTATGTAGCTAAAGGTAACACCACACAAATTAACGATTCCGCATGGGTCAACGAATTAAAAGCCTGGATCCGTTTCAACGCGTCTCATGCCATCTCGACAGGCGATGGATTGTATGGTCGAGTAATGGGTAGCCCCGACGTACCAAAATGGCTTAGCAATCTAATACTTCGTTTTGCCTTAACACCCGAGAATCAAAATCGTAAGGATATGAAGAACATTCTGAGCTCGTCAGGTGTTGCAGTTTTTTATTCCGAATCCGATGATAAGGAGCATTGGATAGAGGCCGGAAAATGCTATGAGCGATTTGCGCTTCAAGCGGAGGCATTGAAGCATTTACTAATCCTCCAGTGGAAGTGAGCGAAATTCGCTCCGAATTTGCATCCTGGATTGGTCTCGGTAAACGACGGCCGAACCTGATGGTGCGTTTTGGACGCGGATCAAAAATGCCGCTCTCCTTACGAAGACCTGTAGAGGAGGTAATCATATAAGTGCAATTATCATGAACATGCATACGCTGCCTAACGCTAGGCGTTTCCTTTGCCACTTTGTGTGCACGAACTAAGAGCAAAAAGGGGGCAGGTTTAATTTTGCTAATACTGTTATAGTCTTTGTAGTAGGCTAGGTTTTATTATTTAGTGTTTATCGGTGAATAAATGTGTCGAAACTTGATAAGTTTTCTGAGTTGCGAAATGAAGCTGAGGCTGTCTTTTTACAAAAAATTCATCATGATTAAACACACATTTTTAGCGTGTGGTTTTTATCCAATACTACCCTCTGAAAGATATTTTTATGGCGTCTAGCAATCAACGAAAGATACTTTACTTTGGCGCTAGTGCTATCTCCGAGTCAGTCATTAACCGTCTTCAGGATGCAGGTTGGCTAGTTTCAGTAGCAAGAGATGTTCAAGACGCCTGCAAAATTATCAAGGAACGAGAAATTCATGTGGCTTTAGCAGGGATAAATGATATTCAGTCTGAAGAATGGTTACCGCCTATTGAAGCCTTAATGCAGTCTAGTCTTCGAGTGGAGTGGGTTGCCCTGTTTCCAGTGATTAATGTGAATTATGAGTTTATTCACAGAATGCTAGGTGAATTCTTCTTCGGTTTTCATTCTTTGCCTTACGATGTGAAAAATTTGTTATTCACCCTAGATCATGCAGATCAAATTGCTCGAATGAGATGGGTTCAAAACAAAGAGTTGCAGATAAAAACAGACTTAGTGGGTAAGAGTACCGCGCTAAGACGTTTAATGTCTAAAATTGAGAAGATTGCCCATGTTGCGACACCTGTACTGATTACAGGTGAAAGTGGTACTGGTAAAGAATTGGTTGCTAAGACTATACATAACAGTTCAAGGTTTAAAGAGGGCCCATTTGTTGCCGTAAACTGCGGTGCAATTACCAGTACTCTTATTCAAGCGGAGTTATTTGGCTATGAAAAAGGAGCCTTTACGGGTGCTGGTAAGCGTAAGATTGGCTATATTGAGTCGGCAAAGGGCGGAACGATTTTTCTTGATGAAATTGGTGATTTACCTTTAGAACAACAAGTCAATTTACTCCGGTTTTTGCAGGAAAAAACGATTCAACGTGTGGGGGGCACCGAACATATTCATATCGATGTTCGGGTAATTTCTGCAACGCATATTGATTTGGAAGCGGCAGTTGCAAATGGTCGACTAAGAGAGGATTTATATTATCGGTTAAATGTGCTGCAATTAAAAACACCCCCTTTGAGAGAGCGTGAAGGCGATATTGAATTATTAGCTTATTATTTTTTTCAACAGTTTTCAGATGAAAATCAAAATAATCTACGGGGCTTCTCCGCGAGTTGTATTAAGACAATGAACTATTACGCTTGGAAAGGGAATATTCGAGAATTAGTAAACCGCGTACGGCGTGCTTTGGTGATGTCTGAGAATAGTTTGATTTCGGCTGAGGATCTTGGGATTGAAGGCGGCTCGTCCTATTTTGAATGGGTTTCCTTAAAAGAGATAAAAGATCGCGCAGAAAAAGAAGCGATTCAGGAAACTTTAAATCGGACTGATGCCAATATATCACTAGCAGCCAGGCATCTAGGAATTTCAAGAGTTATGCTCTATCGATTAATTGAGAAATATCAAATTACTTACTAGGTGCTCAGCTAATTATCTCGAACCTGAGTGCAATCACCTTTTAGTTAAAATTCTACACTAACAACCATCTCCTTCTCGTTAGTCACATACTGCAAAGGCTGTATATGTAAACAAGAGTTTACAATTGCTATAGAGCTCCTCTATTAGCATATATCTCAACTCATAGCGCTATATTAATTACCTGGTAATGTTAACTTTTATTTACACATTAAGGCATTGCCACTAAAGCATAATTCTGATAAACCTTTTGAAAACAATAAGGTATATTGTTGGCATGATCGCTGCTGCGATTCTAAAGCTATGAATGATAACCAATATGGTTCTAATAATTGGGTTCAGGATATTAGCCAACATCTAGACTAAATATAAGGTGCTTATATCATGATAAAAATGCAAAAAGAAAAAAATATAGCAGAAAATATTGCCCCTTAAAATTTAACAGCAGCTACAAATGAAATTAAGGGAAAGGCATCGGGAATTGATGCTGAAGTGAGACACAATATGATTTCAGAAGCTGCTTATTATATTTCTGAAGAACAAGGTTTTGATGAATCATCAGAATATGATGACTGGCTAGCCGCTGAGGCGGAAATTGATAAGGAATGGTCAAACCAACAGTAAACAAATGCTTGGTTTATTCTAATTTCACATGACAGGAAAAAATATGACTATCCAGAAATACAAATCATTAAGTTTGTTAGATCAACTACAACAAGAAGTATCTGCACTCTTTAGCGAGCCCGTTCTATCGAACTTTAGTACAGAGGAATGGGCACCCGCAGTCGATATTAAAGATGAAGATGACAAATTTGTTATTCATGCCGATTTGCCGGGTGTTAAAACCGAGGATATTGATGTTTCAGTTGAAAACGGTGTCTTAACAATCAAAGGCAAACGTGAAAATGTAAAAGAAGAAGAAAAGGACAACTTCAAACGAGTGGAACGTTTCAATGGTAGTTTCATGCGTCGATTTACCTTACCTGATGGCGCGAACATCGATAAAATTTCAGCCAAAACTAAAAATGGAGTATTGGATCTTGTGGTGCCAAAAATAGCAAAAACAAAATCTAAACGGATTGGTATAAAAGTTGAAAAATGAAAGCTTGCAATACCTTTGCCTATCCTCGTATAGGCAGTAACGTGATTAGGAGCAAATCCGATTCAAGTGACGTTGATTCTAGGCCCAGGTACTTAGGCTTTTATAATCGCACCACTGACTAGTCTGGAAAAGGATAAGTGAGGGCTTTTAATCATTTTGGACTGGTTGTATCTAAATAGGGTGATAGTTGTGGATAAAGGCAGCATAAATTTATTTGATGGCTCTGTGCTCTGTGAAGATGAAACAATTTCATTGATTGAGTTCTGTCGTTGCTCAGCAATACCGGTACAGCATGTTGTAGCAATGGTGGAATATGGGGTTTTTCAGCCAATAAATGACAAATTAAGTCATATCCGATGGCGGTTTACGCTTAATTGCATAGTTAAGGCTCAAACAGCAATGAGATTACAACGTGACTTAGATTTGAATATAGCCGGTGCTGCGCTTGCAATCGAGTTATTGGATGAAATTAAATTGTTACGGAAAAAAATACCATAGAAATCTAGAATCAATAACTTACAAATTTAATCACATAGCGCCCTATTTTTTTGGGGACAAGAGTAACCGTAAAAATAGATATAAAAAAGTTAGGGCATAGAGCTGCCCATCTATGGCCTAACTAAGTTCAAGTTTGGGTAATGATTAGGAGAAATCTAATGATGACAATAAAAAAGTTAACTACCGTACTCGCATTTTTATGTTTAATTGCGTCTACTAGTTTATTCGCTTCTGATGGTGACGAGAAGCTATTTGTAAACTTGACTAGCGATGAGATGAATCGAGCTACGATGGCTATCGCCTATAGCACAATGGTACTTACTCAGGAAGACATACCCGTAACGATATTTTTGAGTGTGGAAGGTGTTCGAATAGTTGATATGACTCTTCCTAAACATAGAAATGCTTATGGAAAATCATTAAATGAAATGATGTCTGAATTTATGGATGCGGGCGGGCGCGTACTCTTGTGTGGAATGTGTGCGAGGAATGTCGGTGGTATCGATGAAGATGATGTGCTTAAGGGTGTCCAATACGGTGATGGCATGTCTGCATTATTTGAAGATGACACAACTGTGTTGACTTATTAGCCTGACAAGTCAAACTCACCGTCGTCAAAGTGTTGTGAGTTTATCGCTATGCTTTTCGTCGTCAGAGTCCGTTTCCGATTTTAGTCATAAAAGGAAATACCCATGAAAAAAAGACTATCTATCATTGCCCCGCTTCTTATTATTCTTGCCAGCAATATAGCCATCGCTCATGAAGATTCAAGGCAGTTCGTTAAGCTTCCCAAAATGATGCAAAAACACATGATGTCAAACATGCGTGATCACTTGGAGGTTATCAATGAAATAGTGTTCTATATGGCCAATGATCAACTTGACGAAGCAGCAGATATTGCAGAGTCACGTTTAGGAATGAGTTCATTAAAATCACATGGGGCAGGTCATATGGCCAAATTCATGCCAGAAGGCATGCGGCAAACCGGTACAAGTATGCATAGAGCAGCAAGCCGCTTCGCATTAAGAGCCCAAGAAGGGGAATTATTGCCAGCATTTAATGCTTTGTCTAAGGTGACCTCTTTTTGTGTAGCGTGTCATGCAGCTTATCGCATTCGTTGATCCAAATAGTGGCAAAGACCAAGTGTTCGCTATTTGAATGATATATCACGATAGGGGGGTGTCTAGCAGGTGAAAGGGGTTGCCGACATATCTTTGGTCTCACAGGAGAGCTTTATGAGTATTCAGCTATCAGCAATAAAACCATGCCTTGCATTAGTCCTTTTGGGACTTCCTTTCGGTATAGCCTTAGGCGTGAATGAAGCTGTTTTTAAAGATTTTGTGACGCAAGGGATTGCAGCACATCCTGATGTTCATGATGCCAAAAGCCAACATAAGATCTGGCGATATGCACAACGTGCACATTTCCACTCTACCGGTATAGTTGCATTTTCAATTGGCTTACTACTTTTGGTTTCTATTACAAATTCAAGCCAAAAACTTAAAAAGGTCACCTCTGTTCTTATAGGTTTAGGTTTTTTTACCCCTTATCATGGCTGACTATGTTTTTGCTAGCCCCTTCGATTGGTCAGAGTGCGGCTCATTCTCATATTGTCACAGAGTTACTAACTTATGTTGGTGTAGGAGGATTGGTAATTGGGTTTGGTATTTTAATTGGCAATATTTTCTTTTACTTCTTCGCCGAAAAAATCGAAACCTAATAACGCAAATTCACTCGGACGCAAAAAGCGCTACTTTGCTGTGCCTATTTAACCTACAGAGAGTTCTGGCCTTAAATTTAACTAGGAGCTTAGTATGATTAGTTCTATAAAAAAAATAACCAACAATCTTTTTTACCTCAAACTGGCTAAGGTTGAAGATTGCTCTCTATGTGGTAAAGAACTGCTAACACAGATAGAGCAACTAATAGAACAACAAATCCCCATTAACGCTAGATTAATATTTGATACTGGTGACAACAATTGTAATGCATTCTGTACTGACAATTTTCTAGCGGGCATGGCTTACTTTAAATCTATTGCCTATGTTGTAAAACAAGAAACTGCAACACGCGACCCTTGGTTACACGCAATGTTAGTTCACAAGAAAAACAATAATACGCATTATTGCGATAGTTATGATGAAGCATACACTTGGAGTTTGTTTCAAGATCAAAAAGAAGCTTAGCCTAGCTATTTTCAAAATGAATCTCAATTATTGGTTCACCTTTGAGCAGAAATAAAACCGGCAAGAGCAAGTGCGATGGGTATGGGAATGCAAAAAACAAACAAAGTTGAAAACTTATGGCATAGCTTAACGAAGGAGAGCTCACTTGAAAAATTGGAGACTTCACTCGAAGATGGCCTGAGCCACCCTGAAGCCCAGTCTCGATTTGTTAAATATGGTGCTAATCGCTTGCCCGAAGCTGTTCGCCAGAGCGCCTTTATTCGCTTTTTATTGCATTTTCATAATATTCTAATTTATGTCCTAATCGGTTCCTCCATCATCACTGCATTTTTGGGGCATTGGGTTGATACCTTTGTCATCTTGGCCGTGGTAGTGGCAAATGCCCTTATCGGTTTTATTCAGGAAGGTAAGGCTGAAAAGGCGATGGAGGCTATTCGTCATATGCTTGCACCCCACGCCAATGTGATTCGCGGTGGCGAACGCATCAGTATTGAAGGTGAGCAGTTAGTGCTTGGCGATATTGTGTTTTTGGAAGCTGGCGATAAAGTGCCCGCCGATCTGCGCTTGCTAACTGCTCACGGTATGTCGGTACAAGAAGCCATTCTAACTGGGGAATCAGTTCCGGTAGAAAAGCATACACAACAGGTAGTAAAAGAAGCAGCGCTTGGGGATCGAACCTGCATACTATTTTCTGGCACGCTTGTAACAAGCGGCCAAGGTAAAGGTGTCGTTGTTGCCACAGGAGCCGATACCGAGATCGGAAGTATTAGTGGTCTGCTTTCGCAGGTGGAAGCTTTAACAACACCACTGGTAACGCAGATGAATGTGTTTGCTAAGTGGCTGACCATCATGATTTTGCTGATTGCTTTTCTTCTATTATTGTTTGGTTATTTTGTTGCTGGTTATGGCTTTAATGAAATTTTTATGGTCGTGGTTGGGTTATCGGTAGCTGCCATTCCTGAGGGCTTACCTGCGGTGTTGACCATCACGTTGGCAATCGGTGTACAGGCTATGGCCAGACGCAACGCTATTGTGCGACATTTACCTGCTATTGAAACACTGGGATCAGTATCGGTTATTTGTACGGATAAAACCGGCACGTTAACGCGGAATGAAATGATGGTTGCCTCTGTGTTGACACACCAGCATTTATTTACACTGGAAGGGACAGGTTACGAACCCAGAGGGGAATTGAAGCTGGAGCAAGCGAATGTTTCGTTGTCTGAACATACGGTGCTGGAAGAATTAGCTCGCGCTTCTGCGCTCTGTAATGATGCCAGTTTAGGTGAACAGGATAGTGGCTGGCATGTAGAAGGCGATCCCATGGAAGGGGCCTTGTTGGCATTTGCAGGCAAAATGGATGTGGATGCTCGCGAGGAGCAATTGAAATGGACACGCACAAGTGCTATTCCATTTGATGCTAAGCATCGTTATATGGCAGCGCTTAGTCATGATGATGAAAATCATGCTTTTGTATTCGTCAAAGGTGCCCCTGAACAGGTTATTGGCATGTGCCAGAATCAGCGTGGTATAAATGGGAAGACGGAACCGCTAAATGAAACTTATTGGCACCAACAAGCTGATAGCGTAGCGGATCTTGGTCAGCGTGTTCTGGCCTTTGCCGTCAAACCGGTTAATTTTGAACAGACAGGACTGGCGCATGACGATATAGCAGATTCTCTTACATTGTTAGGCATGGTTGGAATGATTGATCCACCTCGAGCTGAAGCGATCGCGGCAGTAGCAGAATGCCATGACGCCGGTATTCGGGTTAAAATGATTACAGGTGATCATGCAAAAACTGCTGCAGCTATCGGACGGCAAGTTGGATTACAGAACCCCAATAAAGTATTAACGGGCATTGATATTGATGCAATGGATGATCCAGTTCTCGGTCAGGCGGTGTTGGACTGTGACATTTTCGCCCGGACCAGCCCAGAAAATAAATTACGCTTGGTGATGGTACTGCAATCGCACGGGATGACAGTGGCCATGACTGGAGATGGTGTGAACGATGCGCCGGCTCTGAAGCGTGCCGATGCGGGGATAGCTATGGGTCAGAAAGGGTCTGAAGCAGCTAAGGAAGCAGCAGACCTTGTACTCGCTGATGATAATTTTGTTTCCATTGCTGCTGCTGTGCGTGAAGGTCGTACGGTTTACGATAATATCAAGAAAGTTATCAGTTGGACGCTACCCACCAATGCAGGAGAGGCCATGACTATTGTTGTGGCACTGCTGATGGGCATGAGTTTGCCTATTACACCCATTCAAATCCTCTGGGTCAATCTAATCACTGCTGTGACATTAGGTATTGCACTAGCTTTTGAGCCTACGGAAGAAAACACAATGCGCCGTCCGCCTCGCCCAGGTCATGAGTCATTGCTGACAGGTGAACTTGTTTGGCATATTGTGCTGGTGTCAACCTTATTTCTTGGTGGTGTATTCGGTATGTATCAATTCGCTATCGAACGGGGCTACTCGCTGGAGCTGGCCCGAACTATTTCACTGAATACATTGGTGGTGATGGAGATCTTTCACCTGTTCTTCATTCGTAATATCTACAGTACCTCGCTGACATGGAAAGCGCTGCAAGGTACCAAAATGGTCTGGATTGTAGTGGGTGCTATTACCATAGCGCAATTTGCCATTACTTATTTACCTCAGTTGCAAACCATCTTTGCCACGGTCTCCATTGGGTTCTGGGATGGCCTTTTGATCATAGGTGTTGGCATTGCACTATTTGCCATTATTGAAATTGAAAAACAGCTTCGCTTGGCGCTTAGACGAATGAAGGAGGGGTGATGAAAGACTTAAGTTTTAGTAATGCCTTTACCGACTATGGGTGAAGTATGTTGCTTGTACTAAAGGGTCTAGCTGATGCGCCTTAATCGAGTTGTGTTTTGAATGGTTTTTCTGATATTGAACAGATTCCCCTGATGGGCTCTGCACTTGCAATCGGTTTATTGATTGGGGTCGAACGTGGCTGGCGATCTCGTGATGAAAAGGACGGGATGCGATTAGCTGGCCTACGTACATATGGCTTAATTGGTCTTTTGGGCGGCAGTGCAGGTCTGCTGGCTCAGTACATTGGAATGACAGCATTTGGCTTTATCTTTCTTGGGTTTACAGCTGCTGTGACGACTATGTATGCAATGCAGCGACGCATTAGCAGTGACACTAGTATCACTAGTCTGATAACCACGTTACTCACATTTTCCTTGGGCGTCTTAGCAATCCTCGATCATGTCTTGCTCGCCACATCTATAGCAGTGGTGGCTACGATATTGCTACGATTTAAGGATACCCTTCATGCTTGGTTGAGAGGTCTCGAACAAAGTGAGTTACATGCGGCATTACAGCTTCTTCTGATCTCCATTGTAGTGTTACCTATCCTACCTGATCAGGGTTATGGTCCATGGCAGGCATTTAACCCTTACGAAACATGGTGGATGGTTGTGCTTATTGCAAGTATTTCTTTTGTTGGCTATTTTGTCATGAAGACCTCAGATTCCGGAAAAGGGGTGATATTGACCGGATTGGCTGCGGGGATGGTGTCATCTACAGCATTGACGTTACACTTTTCACGATTATCGCAAAAGCAAGAGGAGATGAAAAATCTACTTGCTGCGGGTATCTTGGTGGCCTGTGGCACCATGTTTCCAAGAATTGTATTGGTCGCGAGTTTGATTAATCCTGCATTATTTAGTGTCTTGATAATGCCTATGATAGTCATGACTATACTGACTTTTTCTGCTGCGGCCATTATGTGGAATCAAGATGCTGGTTATAAACCTAGTCAATTGAATAAGTTGGGCAATCCTCTAGAGCTCAAGGCTGCACTGTTTTTTGGTGCGTTAGTAGTCATGATGATCTTATTGGGCAAGGCTGCAATACATTTTTTCGGTGAGACGGGCATTTATATTCTAGCTGCCGTATCAGGCATTATTGATGTCGATCCTATTAACTTGACCCTAGCTAGAATGAGTGGCACTGAATTATCTCTAAATGTCGCCACTTTAAGTATTGTTATTGCCTCCTCTTCCAATACTCTGATTAAGGCAATGCTTACCATGTTTATTGGTGGGCCTAGCATGGGAGTGAGGATAGTTTTGCCCTTACTACTTGTTGTTACAGCTGGTTTAACAACGGCTTGGCTATTGTGACCAAACTTGAGAATAAGGTATTTTGTGATGATTAATAATTTTATATTAAGGGTTGGTACGTTACCGCTGATTCACTTTGTTAAAAAACAGTCAACGTACCTTTTCTCTGATGTTTTCACGGACATTGAGTGTTTTTACATTGACCACGGTTACTTTGCCAGTGATAAGAAAAATTGCCATTGGTCAGAATTAATTCGTACTTAAGAATCTATAGAAAAAGGATAGCCTATGTTAGACGCATTTACCCATGAAACTCTCACTGCCTATTTCTCTATGGAGATGGCACTACTAAATGATATTCCTACTTACAGTGGCGGTTTGGGCATACTCGCGGGTGACACCATGCGTTCTGCTGCCGATCTTGAATTGCCCATGGTGGCTGTTACTTTGGCCAGCCGGTCAGGGTATTTCAAACAAACGATTGATAATGGCGGACAGCAGGTTGAACAGTCAGTCTCATGGGATCCAGCCGATTGGGCCGTTCCACTTAATGCCAAAGTTGCCGTCGATATTGAGGGCCATCCGGTCTGGATATGTGGGTGGTTATATATTTTAAAAGGTCATGTAAATGGACAGCAACCGATCATCCTGCTAGATACCGATCTTGATGAGAATAATGAGGATGACAGAAAAATCACGCATCACTTGTATGGTGATGGGACCAACTATCGTTTGAAGCAGGAAATTGTTCTGGGTATAGGCGGCGTAAGGTTGTTGCAGGCATTGGGATTTACGATAGCGCGCTATCATATGAATGAAGGTCATTCGGCTCTGCTGGTGCTGGAGTTATTACGCCGTTATGCTTATCAACCCGAAGAGGTTCGGGCGGGTGAATCACCTTATGATATTCCTCTTGTACGAGAGTTGTGCTGTTTTACGACCCACACACCTATTGAGGCGGGGCATGATCGCTTTGGATATGATCTGGTACAACAAATTCTTGGAGAATTTATTGATCTTGCCAGTCTTAAACACTTCGCGGGTGGAAATGATTTAAATATGACTTATCTGGCGCTTAATGCCAGTGAGTATGTCAATGGTGTTGCCATACGGCATGCAGAAACATCCCGTAAGATGTTTCCGGGTTACCATGTGCATGCAATTACTAATGGTGTACATCCATTTACTTGGACTGCAGATAGTTTTATTTCTCTTTATGATAAGCATTTGCCAGGTTGGTGTCATGAACCAGATTTACTGGTGCGTGTTGAACACAATATTAGTGATGATGCTATTTGGGATGCTCATAGCTTGGCAAAAAGTGCACTTATTGACAGGGTAAAATCACTCTGCGATAAAACATTTTCTCCTGATTTACCGATACTTGGTTTTGCCCGGCGCATGACTGCCTACAAACGCCCCGATCTTTTATTTGCTGATTTAGAAAAACTGAAAGAGATTGCCAGTAAGTACCCATTCCAAATTGTGCTAGCTGGAAAAGCACATCCAAAAGATAGGGAAGGCAAGCAATTGATTCAGACACTCCATAGCCACATCCATGATCTAGCTGATGTTATTCCGATCGCCTTTTTACCAGATTATGATATGGAACTTGCATCAAAACTGGTATCAGGCAGTGATGTTTGGCTGAATACGCCGCTGCCTCCTATGGAAGCCTCAGGTACCAGCGGTATGAAGGCGGCCTTTAATGGTGTACCCAGCCTGAGTGTCCTTGATGGTTGGTGGGTTGAAGGTTGTATCGAGGGTGTAACTGGCTGGTCCGTTGATGAGGAAAGTGGATCCGTTGGAAATAATGATGTGGAAAATTTATATGCCAAGCTGAAACAGGTGGTATTGCCTCTGTACTACGAGGATCGGACAGGATGGATTAAGGTCATGAAAGGCGCTATATCTATTAATGCTTCTTTTTTTAACAGCCATCGTATGATGCGACGTTATGCTACGGAAGCTTATTTACGTTAATAAATTTATCACTAGAATGATTCGCGGTCCGTGTTGATGCCGTCTTTAATGAGAGAATTACTTAGCAATGATAACTAATAATAAAGCCCCTTCAACGGACGAGTACATTGGTCAGCAAGCCCAAGCATTGTTGGCTAGTTGGTCGATAGAGAAAGATAGAGGCCTTACCAATGAGATGGTTAAAGCAAGGCTTAAGCAGTTTGGGGCGAATGAAGTAAATGCCATAGAAGAATCAACTTGGCATAGTATCTTTCGTCGTTTCTGGGGACCGATTCCCTGGATGATTGAAATCGCAGCTGTTCTTTCTCTACTTGTGCAAAAGTGGGAAGACTTTGCCATTGTCACTATTATGTTATTCGTAAATGCTTTTCTGGATTTCTTTCAGGAACATCGAGCTCACAACGCCTTAAAATCATTAAAACAACAAATTACACTAGAAGTAAGCGTTTTAAGAGATGGGGCTTACATTCAGATTTCGTCCTCTGAATTGGTACCTGGCGATATTGTGTTACTGCGTATTGGTGACATTATTCCGGCAGATGTGCAGCTGCTCGATGGTGAGTACCTTGCTATTGATGAGTCATCATTAACAGGCGAGTCTTTACCGGTAACAAAATACGCGAATGATGTTGCCTATGCGAATACAATTATTAATCAAGGCGAAATGCGGGCAATCGTTGTTAATACAGCTAACCAAACGCGTTTTAGCTCGGTTGTCAATCTGGTTGCTGAAGCCTCTTTAGAAGAGCGTAGCCGCTTTCAAAAACTGGTCATACGAGTCGGCAATTTCTTGATTATTCTGACCTTAGTAATGGTTAGTTTAATTGTTGTTGTTGGATGGTTTCGCCATGAGGATTTCATGGAGTTAGCTAGGTTTGCTATGGTACTGACTATTGCGGCAATTCCTGTGGCCTTACCTGCTGTTTTATCGGTCACCATGGCTGTAGGGGCTATGAATCTTGCTCGAAAAAAAGCCATTGTGACTCGGCTTACCGCAATTGAAGAGCTAGCGGGAGTGGATATTTTTTGTTCTGATAAAACCGGTACACTAACAAAAAATGAAATGCAGGTTATCACTCCGATCACCCTAGGTAAGTATACGGAACAAAAGTTACTTCTTTATGCCGTTCTTGCGTCAAAAAAAGAAAATAATGACCCGATTGAACGGCCTATTTTTGATTATGTAGAACAAAATTTCCCAACATGCGATTGGCGACAATGGCAGAAACATAGTTTTTCGCCTTTTGATCCTACAAGTAAACATACTTCAGCAAGGGTCTCTAATGGCGATGTGACATGCATAGTCTATAAAGGTGCAGTTCAAGTGTTACTGGAAATGGCGGCGTTAACAGACAGTGACGCTGACGCAATAACTAAACATGTCGATCAACTTGCCTCAAAAGGATATCGCACGTTAGCTGTTGCAATACAATTTGACGATAAACCTTTCGAACTTGTTGGTTTAATCCCACTCATTGATCCACCACGAGAAGACTCGGCCGATGTTATTCAACAAATGAATTTACTGGGTGTGGAAGTTAAGATCATTACCGGTGATAACATTGCAATCGCTCGTGAAATAGGTCGTATGTTGGGTTTAGAAAAAAACGCCGTACGTTCAAATCAAGTGACAGGAAAATCGAGTCATGAAATGGCAGACATGATGCGTGCATTGACTCATGCAATCTACCAGCGCTTGAATCCAGAAGTCTCTCGTGCAGAAGCAGAGTGCTTTGCAAATGAAGTTTTAGATGAATTAGTTCAGATATATGACACAAGTATGCTGGAAAGACAATTCGTCGATACGCATGAATCTGCATTAGTAGAAATGATCGAATCTGTCGATATTTTTGCCGAAGTATTACCGGAAGATAAGTATGCCATTATAGATATTTTGCAAAAGGCAAACCATATTGTTGGTATGACTGGCGATGGTGTTAATGATGCGCCGGCTTTAAAGAAAGCTGACTGTGGCTTTGCTGTCTCTAATGCCACGGATGCAGCACGTGCTGCAGCAGATATTATTCTTACACTGCCAGGTTTATCTGTTATTAATGATGCGATTTTTCAAGCGCGCAATACATTTGAGCGAATGAAAAGCTATGCAACTTTCCGTATTGCAGAAACTATTCGTATCATTTTATTTATGTCATTAAGTATTGTTTTTTTTGAGTTCTACCCAATCACAGCCTTAATGGTAATTTTGTTAGCATTGCTCAATGATCTGCCAATTATAGCGATTGCTTATGATAATACTCAACCCAGTGATAAGCCCGTACATTGGGAAATGAGAGAGCTATTTACCATTGCGTCTGTCCTCGGCGTGTCCGGCGTTGTGTCTTCATTTTTATTGTTTTTACTTCTACGAGAGAATGGAATTACTCCAGATGTTATTCAAACACTTATTTTCTTAAAGTTGCTGATTGCGGGGCATAGTACAATTTTTGTAACTAGAAATACTAATTGGTTTTGGAAGCAACCATGGCCATCTCCTTTGTTGCTAGGTGCGATCTTAATTACTCAACTTATTGGGACTTTTATTGCTGTCAACGGTGTTTGGGTAACGGCCATTAGTTGGCAATATGCGCTATATATCTGGGTATACGCATTAGTTTGGTTTTTCTTTAACGATATGGTGAAAATTCTGGTCTACAAATTTCTGAAGAATAGTTCTGGTGCTTTAAGGTTTAAAAGTGCCTAAATCAGATAAGCCAATGGGTGTTTGGGTAGCAGCCTTTATACGTGAATGATGGGTCAAGTGATTATAATTTAAGGAGTAAAGAATATGCTTTATGTGGAAATTGATGAAGAAAATAGTGCTGCTATTCTTGAGCCTCATGGGGCATTGTCAAAAAGTGATTTTGTATTAGCGGCAGAGGTTATTGCCCCGTATATTGACACTGCTAGGCCGCTGAAGGGCATTATTATTCATGTTAGGTCTTTTCCTGGTTTGGATTCGTTCGCTGCACTCTCCTCCCATCTCAATTTCGTTGCGGATCACCATAAATAATATCCCGTGTTGCTTTTGCTACAGATTCTGACGTTGGAAGTTTTGCCAAAGCAATGGCTAGCCACTTTGTGCATGCCGAAATTAAAGTATTTTCATTTGAGGAATTAGCGTCAGCAAAGGAGTGGATTAATAATGCCAAGCTATAAAAAGCCCTCTCAGTAGAGTTAGCCAAGTAGGCTTTAAATGAAGAGACCAGAATTAAAACGGCCTGAAGTATTAACGTTATTTTAAAGGTATCAAAATGTCTAATAACATAACAACATGTTCCACTAAAGATTTAATACTCCTAGATGCTTACTGGCGTGCTTGTAACTATCTTGCCGCTGGGATGATCTATTTACAAGATAATCCCTTGCTGGAAATGCCTTTAAAACCTGAGCATATCAAAAATCGCTTATTAGGGCATTGGGGGACAAGTCCGGGCTTAAGTTTTACCTATGTCCATATGAATCGCTTAATCAATAAGTATGATTTAAATGCGATTTTCCTTGCAGGTCCTGGGCATGGTGCACCGGGCGTATTAGCTCCTGTTTATCTTGAAGGTGCTTATTCGGAAATTTATCCCAATAAGAGTGAAGATACTAAGGGCATGCAACATTTTTTCAAAGAATTCTCATTCCCAGGCGGTATTGGCAGCCATTGCACGCCTGAAACACCGGGGTCTATTCATGAAGGGGGTGAGTTGGGTTACAGTGTTTCACATGCTTTTGGAGCGGCATTTGATAACCCTGATTTAATTGTCACCGTTGTGGTTGGTGATGGTGAAGCTGAAACGGGGCCGCTGGCTACTTCTTGGCATTCCAACAAATTTCTAAACCCGATTCGAGATGGTGCTGTTTTACCTGTCTTACATTTGAATGGTTACAAAATTAATAACCCAACTTTGCTATCACGTATCTCGCACGAAGAGCTGGAGAGTCTATTTAAAGGTTACGGTTGGAAACCTTATTTTGTTGAAGGCTCGGATCCATTAAAAATGCATCAAAATATGGCGGATGTGATGGAAAGTTGTGTGCTTGAAATTCGTCAAATTCAACAACAAGCAAGAACAAAGAATGAGCCGACTCGAGCCCACTGGCCAATGATTGTATTACGAAGTCCTAAAGGTTGGACTGGCCCTAAAACAGTAGATGGCAAAAAAGTAGAAGGTTTTTGGCGGGCGCATCAAGTGCCGTTAGCTGCTGTTAAAGAAAACCCTGAACATTTAAAGCAATTAGAAGATTGGTTACGTAGTTATAAACCGGAAGAACTATTTGATGGTAAAGGCCAGCTAATTCCCGAATTAAAAGCTTTGGCACCTAAAGGTGTTCGGCGTATGGGGACGAACCCACACGTTAATGGTGGGTTAATACGTAAGTCACTACGGATCCCTGATTTTAGGGATTATGCTGTTGATGTTGCTCATCCGGGACATCAAGAAATAGAAAACACCCGACCTTTAGGTCAGCTACTACGCGATATTATGCGGTTAAACCCGACTAATTTTCGCGTATTTGGTCCGGATGAAAACACTTCTAATAAATTAGATGTTATCTACGAAGTGAGTAAAAAACTGTGGTTAGCCGACTACCTTCCTGAAGATGCTGATGGTGGGGAGTTAGCGACTGATGGTCGTGTAATGGAAATGTTATCTGAACATACATTGGAAGGTTGGTTGGAAGGCTATTTATTAACGGGACGGCACGGTTTTTTTTCTACCTATGAGGCTTTTGTTCATGTCATTGATTCTATGTTTAATCAACATGCTAAATGGCTAGATATTAGTGAAGATATTCCCTGGCGAGCACCTATTGCATCACTTAATCTCTTGATTACTTCTACCGTTTGGCGTCAAGATCATAATGGTTTTACTCATCAAGACCCGGGGTTTTTAGATATTGTTGTCAATAAAAGCCCTACGGTTTGTCGTATATATTTGCCACCTGATATCAACACCCTGTTATCAGTATCAGATCATTGTTTACGCAGTACTAATGATATTAATGTCATTGTTGCTGATAAACAGAAGCATTTTCAATTTTTAGATATGGATGCAGCCATTAAGCATTGCACCAAAGGGATTGGGATTTGGGATTGGGCGAGTAATGATCAAGGTGTTGAACCTGATGTGGTTATGGTGGGCTGTGGTGATGTACCGACGCAAGAAGCATTAGCAGCTATTTGTTTATTACGCGAACAATTTGAAGATCTGAAAATTCGGTTTATCAATGTGATTGATTTATACAAACTTAGTCCAGAAGCTATGCATCCACATGGTTTATCAGATAATGACTTTGACAGCTTGTTTACCAAAGACAAACCGATTATCTTCAACTTCCATGGTTACCCTTGGCTGATTCATCGTTTGGCCTACCGTCGCACTAATCACAAAAATTTGCATGTGAGAGGTTACAAAGAAAAAGGCAACATTAATACGCCATTAGAGTTGGCTATTCGGAATGAAATAGATCGTTTTAGTTTGGCGATTGATGTAATTAATCTTGTTCCTCGGTTACAGGTTACGGGTGCGCATGCTAAGGAAAAACTAAGAGACATGCAAATCGAATGTAGCCAATATGCCTACGAACATGGCACGGATAAACCTGAGGTGTCGAATTGGACTTGGCCGATAGTAGAATAGTGGTGGGTTTGAATACGCCACTTCATTCAGATAAGTCGCAAGAAGATACCATTTTGGTGATTAATTGCGGTAGTTCGACCATCAAATACCAATTATTGGCGATGGCAACAGAACAGTTATTACTAAAAGGTGTATTTGAAGGGCTATGTCAAGAGCAAGGCCAGCATAGTTATACTTGGTTTGCTGAAAATGGACGTGAACGTGAACATACTATCTCACTTTCTAACCCCGATTATACTATTTGTTTTAACAGCCTTACTGACCTTATTTCTGAGTTTAAATGGCCAAGTCCGAGGGCAATAGGTCATCGCGTCGTCCACGGTGGTGAGCTATTTACTGGACCGACTTTAATTGATGCGTCCGTTTTAACCAAAATAGAGCAGTTATCGGTGTTAGCCCCGTTACATAACCTAGTTAACCTTGAAGGTATCCGCTTCTGTTTAGCATTATTCTCTCATGTGCCTCAGATCGCTGTTTTTGATACTGCATTTCATCAAACCATGCCAGATTATGTTTATCGTTACCCAATTTCAACATCATGGTATTCAGAACATCATATTCGTAAATATGGTTTTCATGGCACGTCGCATCAATATGTTGCTCAAAAAACAGCACACTATTTACAAACACCTTTGGCAACGCTTAATTTAATTACTGTACATTTGGGCAATGGAGCAAGTATTGCTGCCATTGAACAGGGGCAATGCATTGATACTTCGATGGGGTTCACACCGCTAGAAGGCTTAATGATGGGCACACGATGTGGTGATATTGATCCTGCTATCCCTTTGTATATGCAAAAAGCCACTGGTCTTAATGCCACACAAGTGAGTGATGAACTTAATCACCATTCAGGCTTATTAGCTGTTGCAGGTGATCAAGATATGCGTGATGTGCTATCACGAAGCAATAATGGTGAACCTACCGCTGAGTTAGCGATCAAGATGTATTGCTATCGAATTAAAAAATATATTGGTGCGTTTTTAGCAGCCATTGGCCATGTTGATGCCATCATTTTCACAGGCGGAATTGGTGAAAACTCAGCAGTTATAAGATCTCGTTGCTGTGATGGCCTCGAGTTACTTGGTATCAAAATTGATTTTGATTTAAATGAACCTCCAAACGGTTCTTCTGTGTCATTAATCAGCTGTGATACAGGCAACATTAAGGTTTTAGCTATTAAAACGAATGAAGAGCTGCAAATAGCAAATGAGGTTGTTAACTATATAAAAAGTAGCAAGGCTCAACAAGTTTAGCACTGGAAATTAGGCGAGCATATCCAGCAGACGAAATGTTTTCTAACTTTGTTTCTTTTGCTAAATAAATGTCAGCTTGAGTCCTTCGAATGGTTGGCCATGTTTAAACCTAGGGTTAAAGTAGTATTACTAACATGACAATAAACAAGTTTGCTTAACTAGCCATCACATATCACAAATTCTGGTAGCGATTAACATCAAA
The DNA here is from genome assembly GCA_905479985.1 of uncultured Gammaproteobacteria bacterium. Taxonomy (GTDB): domain Bacteria; phylum Pseudomonadota; class Gammaproteobacteria; order Nitrosococcales; family Methylophagaceae. Next base: position 19,870 of record CAJQOM010000043.1, read on the forward strand.
AATACCCGCTTCGAATGGTGATTCATTTTCGTGCCAAGCAGAGATATCATGCAATATATCCCAGAAGTTGGGATGGGTTCTCCTAACCCCCCAACGTGCTGTCAATTTATCAAAGCTATCTTCACTTTTTGCATTTAATAACGCCAGCCTAAAACTATCTATGTCAGATGCGGCTATCGTAAACATAAAGTTAGGATAACTTCCTATCACGCCAGGATAGATCGTCAACGTGTCTTTTTCTGGCTGGTAGCGCAAAGATTCACCTATTAAAAAAGCGACATTGTCATGGTAACGGTTTCGGATAAGTGTATAAACTGCTTTCTGGGTGTTATCCCCTTCTACACGTATGAATGTGACCTCTGGAAGTAGCCTTAAGCCGCTTTTTTGGGTAAATGAAACCTTTGCCAATGATGACAGAGATTGTTCAACAGCTTGAAGCCAAGGCGCTTGACTTGATCTGTAACAGTTAATTTCACATCGGTTCAAGTTATCTTTTGACATTGCATTGGCATTTGTAGTCTCTATTAACAGCAAATCAATAAGCTCACGCTTATGATCATTTGTTAGGTATTTGATTCCCGTCTCACTATCAGTATCCAATGGCGCATAGCTAAAATTCGTTTTAATTGCACCCATATCTTGATACCAGTCATCGAGCACAGCTTTACGATCTGACTTTGGCAGCAATCGAAGGAAATTATGCTCAGCACCATTTCGTATCAAGTCAAAATATAAACGTGTTTGCAATTGATGAGCGACATTGCCGAAGACATCAAAGTTAACAACTAACTCATAATACGTCCGTTCAAATAGCGGAAAGTCCATCCACCAAAGCGTGTGTGGCATCTGGCCGATAAAGCCCTTTTTAACGCTTGCGCTATCAAAATGGCGAAAAACAGTTAGAAAGGCATTTTCATTATGGCCGTCGCCATTCCAAACGGCCTGCATTGAAGAAATAGCCGAAGGTACTTTCTGATAACGTTGATTACGTAGCTGAAGATAGCGATTACGCTTAGTTTTGTATTTGTCCCAGTTTTCAGGCAATTCGATTAAATTATCGTTCTGGCCTGGTAAGCTTAATAAAGGAATAACACTTTTTCTATAATGACTATCGGTAACAAATAAATCTTGATCTGGGGATTGATACATAACCCAAAATTGGTCGCGAATGACATCTGTCGCGATTTGACCGCGACAAACGGGGCCCCTGATGAACGTGCGTGTAAAGTATTCAGCATGATCCAATAAGAACTGATAACGCGCCCGTGCGGGAATTGCCTGAAAAGTCAGGAATGGATTAGACCTATTTTCATAACGATAACCGGGATGCTCCTTTACCGACCATGGTTCACGATAGAATAAGGCCTCAATTCGTTTCTGTACGGCCTCATCAAATAAAAATGTAATGTGGCGTTTATGGACAATGGCACCTTCAATCAACCGCAGCCTGTAATAAAACTTACCGTTAGGTTCATCATTAGGCAAACGTGTACGAACAACATCACCTGGTTCACCTGGTGGGCTATATGAACGGACTAATTCAAAAAAATGACCAGGTTTAACCTGACGGTCAAAATAAAGGTGTGCAAGGAATAAATGTTCGTACAACCAACGCGAAACTAATTCTACTTTTGCACCTTTTTGATTCAGATATTCCTCTATTCGTTGAATGTGCCGATTCTCAGCATCAGTCGTTTTTTCTACGTTATTTGGAACAACAGCTCCTTGCAAGAGCCAACTACGAATCAAAGAAAACTCCTTATCGCTTAAACCTGAAACGGCAAAAGGCATCCCTGCTCTGGGATTCTCTTTGGCATACTCATCAAACTCATCTGGACGAGGGCAACTATTTTCTCGACGAATACTAAGGTCAATATCATGAGGTAACTTACTATTTTCTGGGAAAGGATGTTGTTTACCAAGAGTAAGCATACGATAAAGCAGCGAAGCTGTTGGATCGGTCGGTTCAAAAACGGAATGGAAACCAAGCTCACGCCATTCTGATTCCGATTCAGCATCAACTGTCAATCTCGTAGGTTGTGCTGCTGTTTTCCTTAAACCATTGTAGACGTGTAGCTTTGAAGCACCACGTACAAGGCCACTAGTTGTTTCCATTTTTAATTGACAGGGGGCATCAAAACAGCCATGGCAGGCAATACATTTCTTTTCGATAATGGGACGTATAGCTAGGTCGTAATCAACTTGTTCAACTGTTGGTGCAGGTAAATCTGCCTCATTGAGTAGTTGGGGGTTTTTGTCATTACAGGCTGACAATAGCAATAAGAAAAGAACAACTAGAAACCGCCTCACATTACTACCTCTACTTGCCTATTAGTAATCTATTGTATGCTTTTTCCCGAGGAAGATTGAAGCCATAGAATTTTTTGGATCAAAAGTTAGGTTATTTAACCAGAAAAGTGGTGGAGTTGGTCGTCCCAGAGCTCAATTTTTTCACCATCTAAAAAGCCCCAAATATGGTCTGATGTATGCAAAAGGGTTTGGTGTTAGCCCAAATGATAAACAAGCTCTTAGCTGTTACCTAAAAGCCGCCGAATAGGGATTTGCTGTTGCCAAGATAACATAGAGGTGAGGTATGACGAAGGACAAGGTATTCCTCATGATTATAAGCAAGCTGTTAGCTGGTGCAGGAAAGCAGCTGAATAAGGGCTGGCTCTTTTAATAGCTGTTAAATTAGCTCGTTAGCGACCCAATATAGTTATTCCGTCCTACTTTCAGCGATACTATTCACAACTGACAGGTAGCTGTCAGTGAGAGCAGGACATGCACCGCAGACTACGAATAATCCGACCCTAACATACGATGTTTACCGCTTTAGTTTCGAGT
>CAJQOM010000044.1 GCA_905479985.1 uncultured Gammaproteobacteria bacterium
CCTAAATATAAAAATCTTGTCTAACTAACAAAGACAATAATAACTAATGATCGTAATTTGTGTCGCCAACAGGCGTCGCAAAGGCATCAGAAATGACTTCTTCGATATTGTCACCCGTTAAGGTTTTCAAAAAGGCAATCAGATCACTGGACTCTTCATCAGTTAAACCCAATGGCTTAATGATGGGAGATTGTGTCACATTAGGGAAATTGCTTTCGTTTTTAGGAAAGCCACCTCGGTTGTAATAAGCAATCACACTGTCCAAATCTAACATTGAACCATCATGCATATACGGAGCAGTCAGAGCAATATTCCGTAATGACGACGTCCGGTATTTCCAACGATCATCAGGGTCTTGTGTTACTTCGTAGTAACCAGTATCACCTTGTTTTGTTGTGAATGAGTTTTTAACGGATGTTTTCACATCGAGATAAACGCCGGGGGCAATTAACATACGTTCTGATTCAGGCTCTCTTCCCATTGCAACTTGGAAACCAAGGCCCGTGTTATGGAGCTTATTGTCTGTGAAAAGGGCTGTTTTCTCACCAACAGAGTGACAAGCGATACAGTTAGCTTTACCAGAGAATAAGTCAAAACCACGTTTTGCTTCATCAGAAATAGCATCTTCTTGTTTGGCAAAATACCAACGGTCAAAGGCTGAGTTGCCGGACACTAAAACACGTTCGTAGCTAGAGATAGCTTGTGCAATCGTCATGATATTAGCTTGTTGACCATCGAAGGCAGATTCAAATAGACCGTTATAATCACCTAAACCACGTACTTTCTCGATAACTTGGCCAATAGACTTCATACCCATTTTATTGTGCCCAACAAGTGGCGCCCAAACTTGATTTTCAAGAGAAGTTTCGCGTCCATCTAAGAATAATTTAGATAAATAAGCGGTGTTATATAAAGTAGGCGCATTGCGTCGATTAGTACGGCCTTCGAAACCGACTGCTTTTTCCATTTCATTACTGGTATAGCCTTGCTCAGCAATATGACACATAGCACATGAGAAAGTATCGTTTAACGATAAACGGCGGTCAAAAAACAGTTTTTTACCTAATTCAATCTTGTCGACAGTAATCGGGTTATCAGCTGGAACAGGGAGTTTAGGCAAACCCAATGGCGGATTATCAACAACCCGGATCAAATCTGATTTTTCACCTTGTCGAGACGTGATAGCACGTGAATCCGTTTGGTATGCTTCAGTATCATAGCCGTCTTTATTATCACTGGCTCCCATACGGATGCCAGTGGCATCGGGTGTACGGTTTGCTAAGGTAACCCCTGCTTCGGCTTCCAATAAGCCATCTTCGATCATCAATGATTTAACGTCGTTCAGTAGGATATCTGGGTGTAAAAAAGACACACTGTAAATATTACGAATCTTAAACTCAGGATCGATTAAGTAAACCCTTAAAATATGTGAAAAGTTTTCCGATTGCGTACCATCTTCATTGACTTGATTTTGGATAGTCTGGTCATAATCCTTGAGGATCGGCGTTAAGCTTTCAAATGAGTCAGCAGTCAGATAGGTCAGCCCGATTTCATCTTTTTTCATCGCTGACATATCGTGACCTTCATGGCCGGACATATCATGCATACTGTGATCTTCGCCAATAAGCGCTCTGAGCACTTCTGGCGTATCATTTTTAGGGTCGAAGCTCATACTGATCAATTGTAAGTTGTCAGCAACGACCGGTATTTTTGCACCATCATTTTGGATGCGGTTAAAGACTAAATGAGAGAGCGGGCAACCGTTGACATCTGGGCAGCTAAGGTAAATAAAGCTTAGGAAAGTGTATTTGCCTTTAAACAGCTCGTGATAACTGACATATTCACCGTCAGCATTGAGTACTTTCGCATCTTTCGCATCGCCAAAAGCAGGGAGCTTATAAGTACCTGGTTTAGGGGGCGTGTAGCTTAATTCGCCATAGCCTGGCGCAAGTAGCTGTACCTGTTGTTCGAGATCAGCCGCTGCAATTTCTTCTTCAGCAAAACTAGAACAGCTAAACAGGCCCAAGAATAAAAGTGTTGTTACTTTTACACCAGAATACGTCATTGAAAACTCCTAACCACAGATTGAATTATTTTTTCGCAGCGCTATTCTAGCACTTTTTTATTGTACCATTTAGTCTTGTTTAAAATGTAAAAGTTCCGGAACCAATTAGTAACAACATTAAAAAATATTAAGTGTCGTCAGCTCATACCTGGGGATGCCCACATAAGCTTATATTGGCCAACAAATCGCACGCATTTAGGACAATGCCTGTAATAAAAAATAGACTAAATAGCAGTGTCTGAGAAAGGAATGCGGCATTACTTAGTTTAGAAAGCGAAATGAAAAATCAATATTATCGTGGCGTTTTAGCGTAGTTTGGTTGTTTGCTGTCAATGACTTTTCGGGTTAAGTGGGGGGCGAAACATTCAATAAAAGCATAGCTATAGGCGCGTAAATAACTATCAGCGCGATAGCCAAGTAAAGTTGTACTTGGGTGGAAAAGGTGACTGGCATCAATCGCTTGCAAAGGTAAGTCTTTTATCGGGTTAAATGCCATAGAAGCAATAATACCAACACCCAACCCCATTTCTACATACGTTTTGATGACGTCAGCATCGGTTGCCGTAAAGACAATGTCCGGCGTTAAATTCTTTTCTTTGAAGGCCCTGTCTTGCATTGCTCTACCCGTAATATTTTGCATATAAGTCACAAGCGGGTATTGAGCAACCTGCTCTAATGTGATGTTTTTTTCAGATAATAACGGGTGATTTGGAGGAACAATAATAGAACGGTTCCAGTTGTAACAAGGTAAAACAGAAAGTTGCTTAGATTTGGCAATGGCCTCAGTTGCGATCACGATATCGAGCTCACCTACTTCAGCCATGGTGGTAATTTCAGTAGGGGTACCTTGCACCATCCGGAGATGGATATTGGGGTAAAGCTGTGTGAATGCTTTTATCGCAGGTGCCAGGGCATAGCGTGCTTGGGTATGAGTGGTTCCGATAGAAAGGGTACCGGATTGGTCATCACGGCTATCTTCGGCAAGTTTATGGATATTATCTACATCGAGTAATACACGATTTGCTAGCGCTAATACTGACTGACCAAAAGGCGTTAAATTAAGTAATCTTTTGCCATGGCGCTCAAATATCTTTAAACCAAGTTCCTCTTCAAGTAATTGAACTTGGTTACTGACACCCGGCTGAGAGGTATTAATCGCTTTTGCAGCCGCTGACACACTAAAATTGTGGCGCGCGATTTCTTGAACATAAAGAAGTTGGCGAAGCTGCATTGTAGGTAGGTTATTCCATAAAATATCTAAAAGGGACTATATACGAATTAATTATAAATTATTAACTATTTCTATGGGCCTAGTACAAATACTAGGCTTTTTACATTAACGGTTGTGACATCGCACACGAGGGTGCGGGATAAACAGTTAAGTAACAGCAGGTATAAAAGCAGTTTCCCAATGACCTAATTTTTGTTCAAAAGACATCGCCGCATGCGCTGGGCTGGTGGAGGGTAAGCGCTGCATCGATAATGATAAAAGCTGTGACTCACTTAATGTTGGCAACACATGTTGAAAAACGGATTCAGCCTTAGCACCATTAAAAAAAACATGTGAAAAGGAGGGGTGTTGTTCAAACAGATATTTAAAATCATTGATAACCATGGTTGCGTTATCGATATTGGCATCTAAACTGCCTGGACGGTGACAAGCTTGCAGAACATCCCAAACGGCCACACCGGACTGGGTTAATAATGCACAACGCGCTTCATAAGCGAGTGCAGAGTCAAAATCAAATAAAGTGGCCATAATGGGCCAAAAAGCATTGCGAGGATGCGCATAATATCGTTGGTCGGCCAATGATTTCACCCCCGGCATTGAACCTAGAACCAAAAAGCGCGGCGAGTCACCGATAATGGGTGCAAAACCGGTTTCAATAATTAAGGTCGCGGCGGCCATGATTACTGGTAACGCTTGCCTTGATAATCAATCCAGCCACCAATATGCCGACCGTTAGGATCATGATGAGTCCAATGCAAAACACCGCCTTTCTGGCTCCATTCATATTCACCAAAAAGTCGGATTCTGTCGCCTTGACGCAAGTGTTTTATGCGCGGTGCGAGATCAATATTATGGGCAACGAGCAGCGTCAAGCCACTTTCTGCTTTAACAATAAATTTCTGATGGCGAGTGCCGTGATCATCATCGGCTAATAACTTGATAACCGTCCCATTCACTTCAACTTGGACATCGCTACGCTGCTGCTCAAAAGCGGTTTGCACCGTCGAAGGGTTAGGATCTTGCGCGGCCTTTTCAGGATCAAAGTGACTCGCAGCATAACCAACCACGATAAAAGCAATCAGTAATAAAAAGCGTTGTTGTTGTCGAGAAGATTTAAACATCGTTCACCTGCCGCATTTTTTGATAACCATCACTCGTTTTATCTAGATAATGAAAAGGAAGTGTGAGTTAGTGCTAAGTACGTCACTAAATGTATTTTCCATCACACCGTTCAAAGAATATAATCACATAATATAATCAAACAAACCCTTTTTGTCCTAATGTCAGTACAAAGAGCTAGGTGCGTTGATGTGGAGAAAGTAGATGGCTGTTTATGCCATAGGTGATATTCAAGGCTGTTTTGACGAACTGCAGAAAATGCTGGAATTGGTAAAATTTGATCCAAAGAAAGATCAAGTTTGGCTTGCTGGCGACTTAGTCAACCGCGGACCAAAGTCAGCGGAAGTATTGCGTTTTGCAAAAGACCTTGGCCCACAGGCTGTTAAAGTCGTATTGGGTAATCACGATCTTCATCTATTAGCCAACGCATGTGGTGTCACCAAGCATCAGCATCACTTAGATACAATGGACTCTGTTTTACAAGCACCGGATAGAGATGAGTTAATTGATTGGTTAAGACATCAACCTTTATTACATCACGATGCACAGTTAGGTTTCACCATGGTGCATGCCGGACTGCCATCAGACTGGACAATTAGCAAAGCCAAAAAGCGCGCAAAAGAAGTCGAGGAAGTGTTGCAAAGCGATGACTGGCCAAGTTTTTTCCAGAATATGTACGGCAATGAACCCGAACGCTGGTCGAAGAACCTGACAGGTTGGGCTCGCTTACGCTATATCACTAACTGTTTCACCCGCTTACGTTATTGCCATGATGATGGCCGGCTCGCGCTCAAATATAAAGGCAAGCCAAAGGATCGGCCAAACGGGCAAACAACTTGGTTTGACATGCCAAACCGAAAAAGCCGAACAGAACGCGTCGTCTTTGGACATTGGTCAACGCTAGGAACAGGTCAATATGGCCAAGCGTTTTCCTTAGACAGTGGCGTCGTCTGGGGTGAAAAGTTGACAGCATTGAGAGTCGACAAACAACCCTATGAATGGTTTATAGTTGATGCGCAAGACTACCCCTCAAAAGCGAAGTTAAAAGTAAGTTAGATTAGTTCACGCTATAGCCGTGTTTCATTAGGCAGAAAACTCTTAAAAACAGTACAATAGAGCTTTTTAATACTGTGGATAGTGTAAACCATGAGCAATATCACGACTTTTTCTGGTGATTTTTCAGCTAAAGATATGCGTGTAGGCATTGTTGCCGGCCGTTTTAATGACTTCATCGTTGAACATCTCATTTCTGGTGCCATTGATACACTTGTTCGCCATGGCGCGAGTGAAAAAGACATTGAATTGGCGCGTGTTCCGGGTGCAGTAGAAATTCCATTAGCCGTGCAGCGCATGGCAAAGACCGGAAAATACGATGCCATTATTGCACTCGGTGCCGTTATTCGTGGCGGAACACCACATTTTGACTTTGTCGCAGGTGAATGTTCAAAAGGCTTAGGTCAGTTAACATTACAGCTTGATATTCCGATTGCCTTCGGTGTTTTAACAGTCGATACCATTGAACAAGCGATTGAACGTGCAGGCACTAAAGCCGGTAATAAAGGGGCTGAAGCCGCGATGGGCACGATTGAAATGGTCAATGTCCTCCGTCAAATAGAGAGCGCAAAATAAAATGTCAGCAGCTTTACCCCGTTCGCACGCGCGCCGTGCTGCTGTACAAGCCTTGTATCACGCCCTAGTCAATGAGCAAACAGCGATTTCTAAAGATGCATTAGCATTTGTATCAGCAGAAAACTCAGAAAAAATGGACCAAAAATACTTCATGTCTTTGGTCGAAGGCGTTTCAACAGAAATAGAGCAGCTAGATAGTGAGCTTGCCTATGCCGTTGATCGTTCTTTATCAGCCATTGATCCTGTCGAAAGCTCTGTTCTGCGTTTAGCCGTTTACGAATTTATGTATCGTCCAGAAATCCCTTACCGAGTCGTGTTAAATGAAGCAGTCGAATTAGCCAAAGCATTCGGTGGCGAGAAAGGCCATAAATACGTCAATGGGGTGTTAGATAAAATGGGCTCTAAGCTACGCGCCGTTGAATATAAAGCAGCTAAAGCACAAAAAAAGACAAAATAGTTTCGGCGAGACGATATGTCTGAATTATCCGAATTTTCTCTTATAAAGCAGTATTTTGAGAACAGTACTGTGGAACGGGACGACGTATTGCTCGGCATTGGCGACGACTGTGCAATAGTACAAAGCAAAACCCATCAGCAAATTGCCATTTCAGTCGATACCTTAGTCGAAGGCATTCATTTTTTATCCAATACTGATCCTGAAAGTCTAGGCCATAAAAGCCTCGCGGTCAGTTTAAGTGACTTAGCAGCAATGGGGGCCACGCCCGCGTGGTTTACATTAGCTTTGACGTTACCAGAAGTGAATGCGGATTGGCTGGCCGGTTTTGCCAA
>CAJQOM010000045.1 GCA_905479985.1 uncultured Gammaproteobacteria bacterium
GCGAAGCGAGCCCGTAGGGTGAACCCCATGGATGGGGTGAATAAAGTAGGTCACTGCCAGGCTTTTAAATAACAAAAAGGCCCATCTCATTGAGATGGGCCTTTTTGTTTTATGTCAGTTAAATGGTGAGCGGTGAATAAAGTAGGTCATCGGTTTTATGCATTCTGTAAAACCGCCATACATTACATCTATGTAAATAATTGCCAGGCTTTTATATTAGATACCCAGTCCTCAACAGAAGCCTGGGTATTTTTTGGCTGAGAATTGGTATGATATTCTGCGTGTACACTTAATAAGATGTTAAATATTTAATAATGGGCAAAAAAATACCCCAATCATTAACAATAATCAGGGTATTTGAATTAGAGTTTATTGATTATTTAGCAGGACAAGCATGCTGACTTTTTGTCGTATCACAAACATTGGTATGACCTAATAAATCTTGCCACTCAGACAGTTTCTCATCAGTCACTGGAAACTTCCAAAGTTTACGGAGGTGGTAGAAGTGGTCATTGCCCATGATAGCCATTTCTATTGACGTAATGGTTAATTTATCCAGTTCACATGTGCTCTTCCAACTGATGGCATCATAGCCATTAACCATTGTTCTTTCTGCTGAGCTTGTTGTGTGGGATATACACGTTCTTTTGGCAGGTTCATCTTGCGATGCCTTAAAGGCATTAAGTGTTTTTGTCGTTTTTTCTATTTTACCGACGTTAATCGCATAATGATCAGAGAAACCGCGCTCTACACTTTTCCAAATTTTAAAATAAGTCTCGTGCTCATTCATTGTGAAAGGCTGATAATTAGCATAATCAGAAAATTCCGGGCCAAATTGCGTAATCAAATTTTCACCTTGCTTAAGATCGCTAGCAATCGCAAGGGATGGTATGAGCAGTACAAGTGCTGCGAACTTCAGTTTCACGGTAGACTCCAGTTAATACAGATTGAATAGTTTTTCGAACGACTATAGTAGAGTTTAATGTTGCTGTGATCAATCTTTGTTCGTACCTCAATTAATTAAATGATAATCATTTGTATTAAATGACTTTCGCTTTATACTATGCACCATGATTAAAGGTTTAGTGTTGATGTATGCCTCCCATACAGATAAACAGACTATACATACAATAAGGCAAAGTAAGATGAGTCACAAAGTGCTTGGGTTTTTAACATTATTAGCATTCGCACCACAAGTAAATGCAGCTTCTCCAGAGGTTAATGTCTATTCTTACCGGCAGCCTTTTCTGATCAAGCCAATTACAACAGCCTTCACTAAAAAAACGGGTATTAAAGTTAATGTTCTATATGCAAAACAAGGTATCGCAGAAAAATTAGAGCGTGAAGGCAAATATAGTCCGGCAGATATGGTGTTGACGTCGGATTTTAATCGCCTTCTAGAGATCACACAGAAAGGACTGACACAAGCAAATCATGATGATCAGCTTATTCAAGCAATCCCGAAACAATACCGTGCTAATGATAGCCATTGGTTTGCATTAACAACGCGGGCAAGAGCCTTGTACGTCTCTAAGAGCAGAGTTGAAGCCAATGACCAGATTACATATGAAGATCTTGCGACAGGGCTGTTCAAAGGGCGTATATGCATTCGTAGTGGCAAGCACCCATATAATATTTCTCTTATTGCTTCAATGATTGCACATCATGGTGAACAGCAAACAAAAATATGGCTGACAGGCTTAAAAGATAATCTAGCCCGTAAACCTCAAGGTAATGATCGTGGGCAAGTAAAAGCGATCAAAGAAGGCGTTTGTGATATTGCATTCGGCAACAGTTATTACTATGGCAAAATGTTACAGAATGAACAACAAAAACAGTGGGCTGATGCAGTTAATATCGTTTTCCCTAACCAGAACGATCGCGGCGTTCACATTAATATCTCTGGCATGGCACTGGCTAAGTATGCACCGAATAAACAAAATGCTGAAAAATTAATGGCATTCTTGAGTGGCGAGGAAGCACAATCAATGTATTCGGCATTGAATATGGAGTACCCGGTCAATCCGGCTGTTGAGCCGTCAGAGATGGTAAAATCATGGGGCGAGTTTAAATCAGATACTTTACCACTGAGCGAGATGGTGAAGCATCGAAAAACAGCCTATAAACTGTTAGACGAAGTAAAATTTGATCTCTAGAACTGACTGCCAAAGATTAGGGCTAAGGTGAGTAATAATAAATGGCTTATCGCGGCTTGGACCATATCGATAATCCTTATTCTACCCGCGGTATTTTTGATATTACAAAGCACGGGATCAGATACCCCACTATTTGAACACCTCTGGGCCACGGTATTAAGCGAATATATTGTTAATACGATTCAGCTCGTCGTACTGGTTCTATTGTTTTCAGCTTTCTTTGCGTTGCCCTCAGCGTGGCTAATTGCCATGTGCGATTTTCCAGGCCGACGTTATTTCCAATGGTTGTTGATGCTACCACTAGCGATGCCGGCTTACGTTGTTGCCTATATTTATACCGATTTATTTGATTTCGCTGGTCCAATTCAGCGGACAATGCGGGCACTATTTCAATCAGACGTAGCGGTTGGACAACATTGGTTTTTTGAAATACGAAATGTGCCCGGCGCGGCGCTAATGCTAGCGCTAGTACTTTATCCTTATCTTTATTTGATAGCACGAACCGCTTTTATGGAGCAAGGCTCACATTTATTTCAAGTGAGTCGAAGCTTAGGACAAAAACCGTGGCAAAGTTTTAGGCGTATTGCCATGCCTTTGTGTCGACCAGCCATCGTGGTAGGTCTTATGTTTATTGGTGCTGAAGCACTTGGGGATTTTGCGACAGTACATTATTTTGCCGTTAATACCTTAACGACAGCCGTTTACGACAGCTGGTTGGGTCATGGCTCGTTGTCTGCTGCGGCCAAAATCTCAATTTTAATGTTGATTGGTGTAATGGGTATTCTAGCAATAGAACGCTGGCAGCGCGGTAGGCAGCGTTTTTATCACAAATATACTGGGCAAAATGCGTTATTTAAGCTAACAGGCTGGCGAGCGAGAAGTGCGGTCATATATTGTTTCTCTTTGGTGTTTTCAGGCTTTATATTACCAGTCGTAATTTTGTTAAGTTATGCAATAGATTACGCTTCTCTAAATACAGATGGTCAACTAGGGCGAGTTTTACTACAAACTGTATGGTTAGCGTTGCTAGCAGCCTTGATTACCACTGCATTAGCCGTTTTATTTAGCTTTACAACGCGGGTGTCATCTAGCGCCAGCGGTGCTTTACCGACAAAATTAAGTTCAATGAGTTATATGATGCCAAGTACCGTACTAGCCATTGCGGTATTAATACCGATGACATTATTTGAAAATAATTTCAATGATTTTTGGGTGGCGATGGGCTATCAAGCGCCGGGGTTATTTTTATCAGGTACTACTTTTGCATTGGTATTTGCTTTTGTTGTCCGCTTTCAAGCTGTTGCAAATGGCACCATAGAAGCCAGTTTTCTGGCTGTGAGTCCTTCACTGGATATGGCGGCAAAAAGCTTAGGTAAAACAGACAGTCAAATGCTACGCCTCATTCATTTACCTTTGATCAAGAAAAGTGTATTCACAGCAATGTTATTAGTTTTTATAGAATGTATGAAAGAATTACCCGCTGCCTTATTATTACGGCCATTTAATTTTGATACCTTGGCGACGTTCGTTTATCAATATGTGTCAGATGAACAACTCGAGCAAGCCGCTTTTGCCGCTATTTTAATTGTCTTAGCAGGGTTATATCCTGTTATGAGGTTGACCCAAATGGGTGAGAAGTCAATATGAAACCAGACCAAATCACGGCACTGAAGATCGAAGGTATTTCGGTGTCATATCAAGAGAAGCAGGTACTTGATCAACTTTCCTTAATGATAGGCCAAAACGAAATAGTCTGCCTTTTAGGACAAAGTGGTTCAGGCAAAACGACAGTATTAAAAGCAATAGCTGGCCTACTACCGCTTGATGAGGGCGAAATTAGTTTAAATAGTCGGCAGTTATCCTCAGTTGGACAATGTGTAAAGCCGGAACAAAGAGATATCGGGATTATCTTCCAAGACTTTGCGTTATTTCCACACCTAACCGTATTAGACAATGTTTGTTTTGGGATTAAGGCTTCAGGAGAAGTAGCGCAGGAAAAGGGTAAGGCATTATTGGCAATGGTTAAAATGGCTGCTTTTGAAACCGTTTATCCCAGTGAGCTATCTGGTGGTCAACAACAGCGTGTGGCGATTGCAAGAGCATTGGCAACCGAACCTAAAGTATTGCTATTAGACGAGCCTTTTTCTAATGTCGACCATCATTTAAGAGAGCAGTTAATGTTGGATATTAGAGCAGCATTAAAGCAGCATAATACGCCGGCAGTCTTTGTCACACATAGCAAAGAAGAAGCCTTTGCTTTCGCAGATACCTTGGCATTTATGGAAGAAGGCCAAATTGTACAGCAAGGCGTTGCAGAATCCCTTTACTTTCAGCCATCTAGCGCCTCTTTAGCCGACTCAATGGGTGAAGGTAATTGGCTAGATGTGACCGTAAGGGGAGACATGGCGACAGAATGTGCCAATTTAGGTATTATTTCGGCGACGTTACCGCATAATCAAGAGTTGTCGAAGAAAATGCGGCAGTTTGTTAGGCCGAATCAAATCTCGATTGAGCCAAACCCGCAAGGTGTCGGTGAAATTGTCGAACAAGTCTTCAATGGCGAATCACGTTCGTACTTTATTCGTTTGGGCGACCGATTATTGCGTGTTTCTACAACGAGCTTCGAACATTGGCCAATTGGCACTAAAGTGAATATAGCGGTCTTACCTCACCAAGCGATATTATTTGATAGATCTTAGTTTCAACACCTGTAGCAAAGCAGCATCTTAATATGTGTTATCAAGGTTGATCAGGCACGACAAGTACAAAAAAGCCCGCGAATTGACGCAGGCTTTTTTTGTAATCTAGGATCGGTAATTTAGAAAGTTAATCAATATAGATTTTGTCTTCAGCAGGCTTATAAGTCCATGGCAAGTTAGCATTTTTCCAGCCATTCACTAAGCGTTGACCTTTATGTTCACCCTCTTTCACTTTATCGCCTTCAAAGCCGTCAACAACCGTATACGCTTTGGTATAACCCAATTGATTAAGTAGGCTAGCCGCTTTTGAACTGCGCGTACCTGAACGACACATTAAAAGAAGGGTTGATTCTTTATTGTATCCAGCTTCTTCCAGCTTCTCTGCTAGCGTGACAGAAAAATTACTATTAGGGACTTTCTGGTAGCGGTGCTTTTCTGAATCCCATTCGTCAAGATCGTTAAACATATAGGGAATATTGACATCAGCAGCATCAGGCATGCCGAGAAACTCGACTTCTTCTTGGCTGCGGACATCAACAAGATAGACATTGTCAGGATCTTGCATCTTCATATCATGCGCTTGAATAGCAGTGACATAAAGTGCTTGAGGGGTTTGTTTCTTTTCAGGTAACTGCGAAAAATCTGTAGGCGCAGGGGCTTGCGAACAGCCAACTGAAAATAACATTAATAGAATTAAACTGAATTTACGCACGATCAAAGCCCCTGATTAAAATATAGTGAGTACAAGGCTATTTTCTTACAAATAAGACACCAGAGCAATCAATTAACGATATTAAATGGGAAGCTTTGCATTGAGGTGTCAGCAAGAGCAGCTATTTGTTTAGATAGCGCTGGCAATAATAACGGTAAACAGTTGGCGATAAGGCGAGTATGCTCTGCGTAATAATCTGGATTTTTGAAAGCCGAGGACGACTGTACAAGTCACTATTATCTTGTAATGAAAGTTGTCTTAAGGCCAAGAGCCCAGTGAGCGTCACAGTCCGAATCTCCCAACCGAGTCGACCATAAAGTTGACTGCCGAGCTCATATCCATCTAAAAACAAATTGTGTGTATTTTGATACTTTTCGCGAATAATCGGCGATACTTCTGTACTGTTTGATATAAATAGCGAGTTTTCAGACAGTCCGGCTTTTGAGAAATCATCCAAAGGGATGTAGATTCGATCATTTTCGTGTAAATCTTGTTGGATATCTTGATAGAAATTAACGCGCTGCAGAGCAGTACAAATGGCATCTGATTGCTTCAGTTGCAGGGCACTTGGCTTGCCATGTAAGTGTAATAACAAACGGCCAATTGGATTAGCAGAACGACGACAGTAATCCCTGATATCACTATCGGTTTGATATCGTGCTTGGAGAACATCTTGTCGAAAGGCGGACAATAGGTCTTGAAACAAGCTAACCGGTAAAGCATATTGTTTAATCACGTCATTTAACGCGATAAAAATGGCTGAATCACCTTGGTAATTCGCTTGTTCAATTGATGATAGTTGCTGTTCATAGCCAGTTAAAGCGTCGAGCCTTTGCGTGTCACTCGCATCGCCTTCATCGGCAATATCATCAGCGGTTCTGGCGAAGGCATAGATAACACTCACCGCTTTACGCAAATGCGCGGGCAGCAAAAAAGAAGCAACGGGGAAGTTTTCATAATGTTTATTTGCGAGCTGCAGGCAAAAATCGTAAGCCGCAGCGAGATCAGACGAGTTGGTCATCTTCTATCGGTTCGCTGACCTGGCGAATTTGGGTTTCAATGGGTGGAACAGCTTCGAGCTCTTCTTTCGCCCTAATCCCCATTTCTAAAAATCGTTTGCCACTGGGTAAAACTTGGCGCTCTAACGACCCCACTGTTTTATTAAAGTGTTCGACGCTACTATTGAGGCTGTTGCCCAATTTGCCAAGGTGGCCAGTGAAGACGCTAAGACGTTTATATAACGTTTCACCTAGATCACGAATGACCATCGCATTTTCGGTTAGTGCTTGTTGTTTCCAGCCATAAGAAACAGCACGTAAAATGGCAATGAAATTGCTTGGCGTGGCCAAGATGACATTCCATTGCATTGTTTCTTCAAGCAGTTCAGGTTCTAATTCCAAGGCAGCGGATAAGAAGTGTTCACCCGGGATAAACATGACGACAAATTCAGGTGATTGCGTGTACTCAGCCCAATAGTTCTTAGCGGAAAGGGCTTTGGCGCGTTGACGTATAGCGCTTGCATGACGTCTTAATTCTTTTGACTTAATGACGTCATCTGTAGCTTGAATAGCAGATAAGTAAGCATCTAGCGGTGTCTTGGCATCGACAATAATCTCGCGACCCTCGGGTAAGCGAACAATCATATCTGGCCGGATACGTCCGTTGTCTGTGTCTTGGCTGGTTTGCTCAAAAAAATCACAATGAGCAACCATGCCACTGAGTTCAGCCAAGCGGCGTAATGTCATTTCGCCCCATTGGCCACGGACTTCAGGCCGCCGGAGTGCCTGCACGAGATTTTGGGTTTCTTGTTTTAGAGTCTGTTGGCCTTCGTGCATATGACGAATCGTGCTGTGAATCTGGCCATAAGCTTGTTGCCGTTCTTTTTCGATGTCATTAATGTGTTGACTGGTTTTGGTTAAGGCATCATTAATTGGTTTTATAAGTTGCTCAATTGCGTGCTCGCGTGATTGCAAATCAGCTTTAGCTTCACTCTGGTAGCGTTTCAGGTTTTCTTCAGCGAGTTTTAAAAATTGCGCATTATTTTGATTTAAAGCAGCATTAGAAAGTTGGCTAAAGGTATCTGCTAATTGAAACCGAGTTTGGTCAAGTAACTCATCTAGTTGCTCATTAGACTGACGTTCGAGGCGGAGTGTCATCTCGAGAGTTTGATTCTCAATGCGAAGCCGAGATAATTGGCGGCCTCGAAACAACCAAATAACAATAGCTCCGATAGCAAAGCCGATAAACACCAGCAATAAAAGACCGTTGTCCTGTTCAGCAAGCTGACTTAGCAACGGCAAATCTAAAACCATTTGAGTAATTCACGGGGATGATCAATATAGCCATCAGCTTGCCAGGCATCGGGATCGTCGTTAACAGCGATATAACCATAACGCGCGGCGATGGTAGGCATATTCACATTTTTACCGGCTTCAATATCTCGAGCGGCATCACCAATGTATAAGCAATCTTCAGGGGCGACCGAGATCAGTTTGCATGCATGCAACATCGGTGCAGGATGAGGCTTAGCATGCGAAGTGGTATCGCCACTGACCACACAGGCGGCGCGTTCTGTTAAGTGGAGTAACTGAACTAAAGGGTCGGTTAAAAAAGCGGGCTTATTGGTCACAATACCCCAAGTGATGCCGGACTTTTCTAGAAAATTAAGTATTTCGGGCATGCCGGGGAAAAGCACTGAGCCCCGAACAATATTATCTTGGTATAAACGAATAAACCGTTGTTGTAATGGTTTAAAGTCAGGGTCATCAGCGGTTAAACCAAAGCCAAGCCCTAATAAACCTGCACTGCCATTACTGGCGACAGGACGGATGAGCTCATGTGGCAAGGCAGTTAAACCCTCTTCTTGTAACAGTGTATTTAACGCGAAGCCTAAATCAGGCGCGGTATCAACCAAAGTACCATCGAGATCAAAAAGAACGGCTTTATAGTCAGCCATGAATTAATCCCACATTTAAAGAGGACGAGTGCAATGCATTAGATAGTTAACCTTAATATCATCGCTGAGATGAAAGCCTTTATGAAAGGGATTATAGGTTAACCCTTTTACATGACTGACATTCAAGCCTGCCAGACGGCACCATTTAGCCATTTCAGATGGCTTAATAAAGCGTTGATAATCGTGCGTGCCTTTAGGTAACATATTCATCACATATTCAGCGCCAAGCACAGCCAATAAATAAGCTTTTGGATGGCGATTCAGAGTAGAAAAGAACAGATCACCGCCGGGTTTAACCAAATCAGCACAGGCTTGGATCACTGAAACAGGGTCGGGCACATGTTCTAGCATTTCCATACAAGTCACAACATCAAAATGCCCGGTAGACTGTTGGGCCATCTCTTCGGCAGTAATATGCTGATAATCAATGGTGAGCTCAGACTCAAGCGCATGGAGCTTAGCCACATTAAGTGCCATCTCACCCATATCAATACCGGTGGTGTTAGCGCCTGCTTTGACTAAGGCTTCGGTCAAAATTCCGCCACCGCAGCCAACATCAATAGCATGATAGCTTTCTAATTCACAATGGTTTTGAATAAAAGCCAAACGGTGTGGGTTTAAATCATGGAGGGGTTTGGACTCACCTTCTAAATCCCACCAGTTGGAGGCAAGGGCATCAAATTTAGCCACTTCTGTAGGATCAACGTTCTTATCCGTGCTCATGTGGTTTGCCTTATTTTGTCAGCCCAATCTTGTGCTGTTTCGATAATTTTAGGTCGGTTTAAAGTGGTTAATTGACGATCTTTTAATAATGCTTTGCCTTCAACCCAAACATCAGTCACTTTATCGCGACCTGTTGCGTAAATGAGTTGAGATATCACCTCATAACAAGGCTGACTTTCAATGTCACCTAAATCAATTGCAATAATGTCCGCTGCTTTCCCGGTCTCAATAGAGCCAACTTTATCATTTAAACCTAGCGCTTTAGCAGCATTAATCGTCGCCATTTCTAATACTTCATATGCTGGTACGGCACTCGCATCTTGTGCAACGGCTTTTGCTAACAGCGCGGTTTGTTTCATCTCGGCAAACATATCTAAGCCATTGTTTGATGCCGCACCATCGGTACCAATTGTAATATTAACGCCTTGCTGTGCCAGTTTCGCGATAGGCGCAAAGCCACTGGCCAGTTTTAAATTAGATTGGGGGCAATGGGCGATATGGACACCAGCCTCAGCACACCAGCTAATTTCCTCATCGGTTAATTGCGTCATATGAACCGCGGTGAGGCGAGGGGATAATAAACCTAAGTCCTTTAATCGTTCTAACGGACGCACACCAAGCTGCTCGACACCTTGCGACACTTCTCCAGCCGTCTCGTGGATATGCATGTGAATAGGCACATCGAGTTCTTCAGCATTTGTGATAATCGATGTCAGGCTATCATCTGATACCGTATAGGGCGCATGGGGTGCATAGGACGTCGTCAACCGTGTGTGGCGATTATATCGATCGTGCAATTGCTCACCTTTGCGAAGATATTCAGCGGAATTAGCTGCCCAAGCACTCGGAAATTCGATAAAAATCATACCCAAGTTGGCACGAATGCCACTAGCATCAACGACACGAGCCGTTACATCTGGGAAAAAATACATATCGTTAAAACAGGTGGTACCACCACGAAGCATTTCGGCTATCGCTAACTCTGAACCGGCTTCAACAAAAGGTTCACTGACCCATTTTGCTTCGGCAGGCCAAATATGGTCATTGAGCCAGGTCATTAAAGGTAGATCATCGGCTAAGCCACGTAATAAAGACATGGCTGCATGAGTATGATTATTGATAAGGCCGGGCGTTATGCAATGGTCATCAAAGCGTTGCTCTACGACTGCGGTATAGCGCTTGGCCACTTTGTCCTGAGGCAGAACCGCTAAAATATGTCCCTGATGAATCACGATAGCGTGTTGCGTTAACACCGTATTACGGGGAAGCACGGGGACTATCCAACGTGCATGAATAATAAGATCAACTGTTTCCATAAGCCATGATTATACCGGCATCGACAACAGAACACAGGGGTCAGTAAAAGAAAGTGAAAACCGATGGTAAAGCGATAAAAATATTGCTTGAACAATGCTATCCTAACGTCATCTGAGAACAGTCATAAATTAAGCAGAAATAGTGGCATAATTAAGGAGCTATCATGAGCCAAACAGTATTAGTGACAGGCAGTAACCGAGGGATTGGTTTAGAGTTATGTCGACAATTGAAACAACGCGGCGAACACGTGATTGCAACTTGTCGTCAAGCATCAGACGCATTGAAAGCGTTAGATATTGAAATCATCGAAAATGTTGAGGTCAGTGATCCAGCGAGTCTTGCAACATTAGCAGGCACATTAAATGGCCGACGAATTGATTGGTTGATTAACAATGCCGGTATTGCTGGTGGTCTGGGTTTAAGCGATATTGATGTCAATGCGATTGAAAGCTTCAAACGCATGTATGAAGTGAATAGCCTCGGCCCATTACTCACAACGCAAAGTTTATTAAATAACCTAGGTGATGGCTCAAAAGTGGGCATTATCACCAGCCGCATGGGGTCAGTAGCCGATAATGATTCAGGTGGCAGCTATGCCTATCGCATGTCAAAATCAGCCGTCAATGCAGCAGGGAAATCACTATCAATTGACTTAAAGCCACAAGGCATTGCCGTTGGTATTTTACATCCGGGCTATGTCCGCACCGATATGACAGGCCATAATGGCTTAATGGATACTGATGAATCAGCATCGGGTTTACTAGCAAGGATGGATGAACTCAATTTAGAGAACACGGGTTCATTTTGGCATAGCAATGGTGACGCGTTACCTTGGTAAGTTATCCACGGCTGTCAGAACAGCAACAAAAGTCATTACCAAAATTAAAGCAGGCAGCCATTGTGCTGCCTATTTTGTTTGAAGATAGTACACATCAACTTTGGCGTTGCGACACAG
>CAJQOM010000046.1 GCA_905479985.1 uncultured Gammaproteobacteria bacterium
GTGGACGACACACACCATTTTTTAATGGTTACCGCCCACAGTTTTATTTTAGAACAACAGACGTTACAGGTGCATGTGAATTACCATCAGGAATAGAGATGGTAATGCCTGGAGATAACGTAAAAATGGACGTAACCTTGATTGCACCGATTGCGATGGAAGATGGATTACGTTTTGCTATTCGTGAAGGCGGCCGTACCGTTGGTGCTGGTGTCGTTAGTAAAATCACTGAGTAAATAAATAATGGCAACTAACCAAACTATAAGAATCCGTTTGAAATCATTCGATCATCGTCTGATTGATCAATCGGCTAAAGAAATCGTTGAAACAGCGAAACGTACTGGTGCTCGGATCAATGGACCTATTCCATTACCGACAAAAAAAGAACGTTTTACCGTTTTGACTTCGCCGCACGTCAATAAGGATGCACGGGATCAGTATGAAATCCGTACACATAAGCGCCTTATGGACATTGTTGAGCCTACTGATAAAACAGTAGATGCACTCATGAAACTGGACCTCGCCGCTGGCGTAGATGTTCAGATCAAGTTGAATTAAGAGGGGCTTGAGCAATGACTATTGGACTTGTCGGCCGTAAACGTGGAATGACACGTGTCTTTACAGAAGACGGTGTATCAACACCTGTAACGGTAATCGAAATTGAACCTAACCGTGTCAGCCAATTAAAAACGGTTGAGACAGATGGCTATAGCGCTATCCAAGTAACTGTTGGTTCAAAGAAAACATCACGCGTCACTAAACCACAAGCTGGACACTTTGCTAAAGCAGAGTCAGCTTCGGGTCATAAAGTATGTGAGTTTACCGTTGAAGGTGAATCTGAGCTTGAGCTCGGTTCAGAAATCAAAGTAACCATGTTTGAAGCGGGACAGAAAATTGATGTTAGCGGAATAACAAAAGGTAAAGGCTTCGCCGGTGGTGTTAAGCGTTATGGTTTCCGTGGTGGTGATGCCACACATGGTAACTCTATCTCTCATCGTTCAGCGGGTTCAATCGGTCAGTGTCAAACGCCAGGACGTGTCTTTAAAAACAAGAAAATGGCTGGACATATGGGTGATGTGAAACGTACTTTGCAAAACCTATCGGTAGTTAGGGTTGATGAAGAACGAAACTTGCTGTTAGTTAAGGGCTCTGTCCCTGGCGCGACAGGTTGTGACGTTGTTGTTCGTCCTGCTGTAAAAGCCTAAAAGATTCTTAGGGGAATAATTGTGGATCTTCAATTACAATCTTTCGATGGAGCCAAAGCCGGAAACATTACTGTTTCTGATGCGATGTTCGATCGTGAATACAATGAATCTATGGTTCATCAAGTAGTAACAGCTTATTTGGCTGGTGCAAGAGCAGGAACGCACGCACAAAAAACACGCTCAGAAGTGCGCGGTGGTGGACGTAAGCCATTTGCACAAAAAGGGAGTGGTCGTGCTCGTGCAGGTACAATCAGAAGTCCAATTTGGCGTTCTGGTGGTACAACTTTTGCTGCTAAACCGCGTGATTATAGTCAAAAAGTAAACCGTAAAGTTTACCGTCATGCACTTTGCGCTATCTTGTCTGAACTGCGACGTACTGACAGTTTAGTCATCGTAGATAAAGTTGAGTTAGCATCACCAAAAACAAAAGACTTATTAGCTAAAACAGATGCGCTAGGGCTGAAAAATGCACTTATCGTAACTGAAAATGCAGCTGGCAATCTTGCGTTAGCATCACGTAACTTGTATGACATCGCGGCAACAGATGCTGCACACGTTAACCCAGTTGCGTTATTACGTTTTGAAAAAGTGGTCATGAGTGAAGACTCTGTTCGCAAATTAGAGGAGTCATTACTATGAACTCAGAACGCTTAACAAAAATTATTTTAGGCCCGGTAGTTGCTGAAAAAGCAACGCGTGTTGCTGAAAAGCACAACCAAGTGGTTCTAAAAGTGTTGCCTAGTGCAAACAAATTAGAGATTAAAAAAGCAGTAGAGATACTGTTTGAAGCACAAGTTGAATCAGTGACAACGACAAATGTAAAAGGCAAGACCAAACGTACAGGCCGCGTCATGGGCAAACGTAACGATTGGAAAAAAGCTTATGTCACATTAGCTGAAGGCACAGACATCAACTTCGTTGGCGCTGAATAAATAATAGAATACGGGTGAGGAATCAGGAATGGCGTTAAAAAAAGCTAAACCTACATCGGCAGGCCGCAGATTTGTTGTACAAGTAAAAACAGCAGATCTTCACAAAGGTGCACCATATGCACCTTTGCTTGAAAAAAAGGCCAAAACTGGTGGTAGAAACAATGCAGGTCGCATTACAGTAAGACATCGTGGTGGTGGCCATAAACAACGTTACCGTCTGATTGACTTTAAACGTAATAAAGATGGTATTCCAGCAGTTGTGGAACGTATTGAATACGATCCTAACCGTACTGCCCATATTGCTTTATTGAGCTATGCTGACGGTGAAAAACTGTACATCATTGCACCAAAAGGCATTGTGGCAGGTGATAAATTAGAATCTGGTGATAACGCCGCTATTCGTGCAGGTAATGCAATGAAATTAGCGTCAGTACCATTAGGTAGTACGATTCACTGCATCGAGATGAAACCAGGCAAAGGTGCACAGATTGCACGTAGTGCTGGTAGTAGTGCTCAGTTTGTAGCGCGTGAAAACGGCTACGGCACATTACGTCTTCGCTCTGGTGAGATGCGCAAAATACCACTTGATTGCAAAGTGACTTTGGGTGAAGTTGGTAACAGCGAACACTCATTAAGATCATTAGGTAAAGCAGGTGCAACACGCTGGCGTGGTGTTCGTCCAACCGTTCGTGGTGTTGTGATGAACCCAGTTGATCATCCACATGGTGGTGGTGAAGGCCGCACATCAGGTGGTCGTCATCCAGTATCACCTTGGGGTATGCCGACAAAAGGCTACAAAACACGTAAAAACAAACGTACAGATAATTTAATTGTACGTCGTCGTAACAAAAAATAAAGGCTAGGAATTAAGTATGCCGCGTTCAATTAAAAAGGGTCCTTTTATAGACCTGCACCTTGAAAAAAAGGTTTTAGAAGCAGTAGAAGCAAATAATAAACGTCCAATCAAAACATGGTCTCGTCGTTCGATGATTATTCCAGACATGATTGGTCTGACAATTGCTGTTCATAATGGTAGACAACACCTACCTGTATTCATTACAGAAGATATGGTTGGGCACAAGTTGGGTGAGTTTTCTCCAACGCGTACCTTCAGAGGCCATATTGCTGATAAGAAAGTTAAGCGATAGGTAGGGGTAGAGAAATGGCGACAACAGCAAAATATAGCTATGCAAGAATTTCTGCACAGAAAGTACGTTTAGTTGCAGATCAAATTAGAGGATTGCCAGTAGAAAAGGCGATTAACTTATTAACCTTCAGTCCAAAGAAAGCAGCAGTACTGATGAAAGAGGTGTTAAACTCTGCCATCGCAAATGCTGAACACAACGACGGCGCAGATATCGATGAACTCTATATCTCTGTTGTAATGGTTGATGAAGGTTCAACAATGAAACGTATGTCACCACGTGCTAAAGGCCGTGGTAACCGTATCCTTAAACGCACAAGCCACATCACTGTGGTTGTTGACGAAAAGTAAGAGAGAATACTTATGGGACAAAAGGTTCACCCAACTGGCTTTAGACTTGGTATAATTAAAGATTGGAATTCGATCTGGTATGCTGATTCTTCTGAGTTTTCTGATCTACTAGATAAAGATCTGAAAGTACGTGCTTATCTTAAAGATAAATTGTCACATGCTTCAGTGAGTAAAATCCAAGTAGATAGACCTGCCAAAAACGCTAAAATCACTATTCACACGGCTCGCCCTGGTATCGTGATTGGTAAAAAAGGCGAGGATATCGATAAGTTGCGCCGTGAGGTGTCAGCAATTATGGGTGTTCCCGTTAATGTCGGCGTTGAAGAGATTCGTAAGCCTGAGCTAGATGCAACATTAGTTGCTGAAAGCGTAGCGAAACAATTAGAACGACGCATCATGTTCCGTAGAGCAATGAAGCGTGCCGTGACTAATACTATGCGTTTAGGTGCTCAAGGTATTCGAATAAACCTCGCGGGTCGCTTGAACGGTGCAGAAATTGCTCGTACTGAATGGTACCGTGAAGGCCGTGTGCCATTACATACATTGCGTGCTGATATTGATTACGGCACAGCAGAAGCGAATACGACTTACGGCATCATTGGTGTCAAAGTTTGGATTTTTAAAGGCGAAGTTTTTGACGCATCAAGTGCGCAAGCTGCCTCCCCAGTTGAGAAGTAAGGTTATAACCCATGTTACAGCCAAAAAGAACGAAATTTAGAAAGCAGATGAAGCTGCGTAACCGCGGTTTAGCAAATCGTGGTGCGAAAGTGAGCTTCGGTGAGTACGGTCTTAAGTCACTCGAGCGCGGCCGTATTACGGCACGTCAGATTGAAGCGGCTCGTCGTGCGATGACGCGTTACGTCAAACGTGGAGGTAAAATTTGGATCCGTGTTTTTCCGGACAAACCAATTACCAGTAAGCCACTTGAAGTACGTCAAGGTAAAGGTAAAGGTAATGTTGAGTACTGGGTGGCAAATGTCCAACCAGGTCGCATGCTTTATGAGATGGAAGGTGTTGATGAAGAAGTGGCACGTGAAGCGTTTCGCTTAGCCGCAGCAAAACTTCCTGTTAAGACAACATTTGTAACACGGGCAGTATTGTAATGAAAGCAAATGAAATTAGAGAGAAATCTGCTGAAGATATGGCGCAAGAGCTAGAAGCTCTCCATAAAGAACAGTTCAATCTACGTATGCAGCACGCAACAGGTCAATTGACACGTAATAGTGAAATGAAACGCGTTCGTCGTGATATTGCGCGCATCAAAACTGTACTGAACGAAAAGAAATAGGGCGCAGACATGAGTGAACAAGAAAATAACACACGTTTAGTAATGGGTCGCGTTGTTAGCGACAAGATGGATAAATCAATCACAGTGTTGATTGAGCGCAAAGTGCCGCATCCTATTTACAAAAAATATGTCAAACGTTCTACAAAATTGCATGCGCATGATGAAGAAAACACATGCAATGTAGGCGATGTTGTCAACATTACATCAACACGTCCAATGTCAAAGACTAAGTGCTGGAAGTTAGTCGACGTTGTGACACGTGCTAAGTAATCCCGGTTATATTGGAGTTTAGACCATGATTCAAATGCAAAGTAGTCTAGATGCCGCGGATAACAGCGGTGCTAAGCGCATAGAATGTATTAAAGTATTGGGCGGTTCACACCGTCGTTATGCAGGTATTGGTGACGTGATTAAAGTCACCATCAAAGAAGCTACACCACGTGGCAAAGTGAAAAAAGGTGAAGTACATAATGCTGTCATCGTCAGAACCCGTAAAGGTGTTCGTCGTCCTGATGGCTCATCGATTCGCTTTGATGGTAACGCGGCAGTATTGTTAAATGCAGCGCTACAACCAATTGGTACACGTATCTTTGGCCCTGTCACACGTGAGCTTCGCGGTGAGAAGTTCATGAAGATTATTTCACTAGCGCCTGAAGTGCTATAAGTTAGGAGACGCTGAGATGGAAAGATTAAAAACAGGTGATCAAGTTGTCGTAGTAGCAGGCAAAGATCGTGGTAAACAAGGTGAAATCAAAGTCCGCGGAGATGATGGTAAATTCGTGGTCGAAGGTATCAACTTGGTGAAAAAGCACACTAAACCAAATCCTAATACGGGAACAACAGGCGGTATTTTAGAAAAAGAAATGCCAATTGATGGTTCGAACCTGGCTTTGTTAAACCCGGCTACAGGCAAGGGCGAAAAAGTGGGCTTTAAAATTTTAGATGATGGCCGCAAGGTTCGTGTTTTTAAATCAAACGGCGAAGTTGTCGGCGCATAAGCGACGAATTAGGTAATTACAGTGAGCAGATTAAAAGAATTTTATCGTGATGAAGTAGTCAAACAGCTAACAGAGCAGTTTGGTTATAAATCAGTAATGGAAGTGCCTAAGGTGACTAAAGTCACACTTAATATGGGTGTGGGCGAAGCGTTAACTGATAAGAAAGTATTGGAAAATGCAGTCTCTGACATGGAGAAAATTTCAGGTCAGAAAGTGGTTATCACCAAAGCAAAGAAATCAATCGCAGGATTTAAATTGCGTGAAGGTTGGCCTGTAGGTTGTAAGGTGACTTTACGCTCTGACCGTATGTACGATTTCCTTGATCGTTTGATTACGATTGCTATTCCAAGGGAACGTGATTTCCGTGGTTTGAATCCAAAGTCTTTTGATAAGCAAGGTAATTACAGTATGGGAGTGAAAGAACAAATCATCTTCCCAGAAATTGAATACGATAAAATTGATAAGATAAGGGGAATGGATATTACCATTACAACAACTGCAAAAACGGCTGAAGAGTCGCATGCATTGTTGACGGCATTTAAATTCCCTTTCAGAAAATAAATATAGGTTGGATGGACTAAGTTATGGCTAAACGTTGCATGGTAAATCGCGAAATTAAACGCGCAAAATTAGTGAAAAAGTACGCTTCTAAACGTGCGGAACTTAAAAAGGAAATGTTGAACCCAGCATTGTCTTTTGAAGAGCGCCAAGAAGCGGCTAAAAAGTTTCACGCTTTACCACGAAACTCAAGTGCGAGTCGCATGAGAAACCGTTGTAACATAACTGGGCGTCCACATGGTTATTACCGTAAGTTCGGTCTGTCTAGAAATAAACTACGCGAACATGCAATGGCTGGAGATATCCCCGGTCTTGTAATGGCTAGTTGGTAAATTGATAGAATTTGTGGAGCTAGAATAAAATGAGTATGACAGACCCAATTGCAGATATGCTGACACGCATTCGTAATGCACAGCAAGCGAATAAAACAGATGTATTGATGCCTTGTTCAAATGTAAAAGTGAGCATTGCAAATGTACTTCAAGATGAAGGTTATATTTCTGCACATAACATCACAGAAGTAGACGGTAAAAAAATCCTTTCAATTACATTAAAGTATTTTGAAGGTAAGCCTGTTATTTCTCAAATTGATCGTGTAAGTCGACCTGGTCTACGCGTTTATAAAGCAGCAGACGAAATACCAAAAATCATCTCAGGTTTAGGTATTGCGGTTGTCTCTACATCACAAGGTGTAATGACAGATCGTAAAGCACGTTCACTCGGCCAGGGCGGTGAAGTCCTGTGTGCTGTTAGCTAGAGTTTTGGAGAATATAGAATGTCACGTATAGCTAATGCGCCAGTAGAAATACCGGCAGGCGTAGAAGTTTCCTTGAATGGCGCCGAAGTATCTATTAAAGGTACAAAAGGCACGCTAAGTCGCAATATTCATAGCGACGTAGAAGTCAAACAAGAGGGAACTACCTTAAAGTCATCTGCTCGTAATACAGCAAAGAAATCAGTTGCATTAGCAGGCACGACACGTGCTTTGTTAAACAACATGGTGATTGGTGTCAGTCAAGGTTTTGAGAAGAAATTAACATTAGTTGGTGTTGGTTACCGTGCTAAATCGCAAGGTAGCAAATTAGACTTAACGTTAGGCTTTTCACATCCTGTTCAATATCAAGTGCCTGAAGGCATTAAGATTGAGACACCAAGCCAAACTGAAATCGTCGTATCTGGTGCTGATAAAGAAGCAGTAGGTCAAGTGGCGGCAGATATTCGTGCTTATCGTCCACCTGAACCTTATAAAGGTAAAGGCGTACGTTACACTGATGAGCATGTTGCTCGCAAAGATGCTAAGAAGAAATAATTAGGCAAAACTATGGATAAGAAAATATCACGTTTACGCAGAGCCACTAGATCTCGAGCAAAAATGAAAGAGCTTGAATCATATCGTCTAACTGTACATAGAACCCCGCGTCATATCTACGCACAAGTGATTTCGCATGACAGTACAAAAGTCATTGCATCAGCATCAACACTTGACGCCGATGTGAAAAAAGAATTAAAAAGCAGTGGTAATGCCGAAGCAGCAGCTGTTGTCGGTAAAGCGATTGCTCAACGCGCTTCCAGCGAAGGTGTCACGGCTGTGTCATTCGATCGTTCTGGTTTTAAATATCATGGTCGAGTGCAAGCACTCGCAGATGCAGCCCGTGAAAACGGTTTGCAGTTCTAATTTTTACAAGGGTTTAGCTCATGGCTCAAAATGAACAACGACAACAACCTTCAGATGGTTTTGTAGAAAAATTAGTAGGCATTCGCCGCGTTGCAAAAGTTGTAAAAGGCGGTCGCGTATTTGGTTTTTCAGCTTTAACAGTCGTCGGTGACGGTGAAGGCCGCGTTGGCTTCGGCCAAGGTAAAGCACGTGAAGTGCCGATTGCCATCCAAAAAGCAATGGATGAAGCAAGAAAGAATATGCAAACAGTCACGCTTGATGGACATACATTACAGCATCCTGTGACGTCTCGTTTCGGTGCTGCGAAGGTTTACATGCAACCTGCTTCTGAAGGTACAGGCGTTATCGCCGGTGGTGCGATGCGTGCAGTATTTGATGCGGTTGGCGTTCATAATGTACTCGCTAAATCTATTGGTTCAACAAACCCATTAAACGTTGTTCGCGCAACGATTAAAGGTTTGACTGACATGCATAACCCAGAAGCAATTGCTGCCAAACGTGGCAAATCTGTTGCTGAGATCATGGAATAAAAAAATGGCAGCTCAAGACAAATTGAAAGTGACACTGCTGAAAAGCACGATTGGTCGCTTAGCAAAACATAAAGCATGCGTCGCAGGCCTAGGTTTGAGAAAAACTGGCAGCAGCGCTATCGTTATCGATACACCTGAGAATAGAGGCATGATTAATCATGTGTCTTATTTGTTAAAGGTTGAGGAAGTTTAAAATGAACTTAAATACAATTGCGCCGGCTCTAGGAGCTACAAAAGACGCTAAACGTGTAGGTCGCGGTATTGGTTCTGGCCATGGTAAAACAGCAGGTCGTGGTCATAAAGGTCAAAAATCTCGTTCAGGTGGTTCTATAAAGCGTGGTTTTGAAGGTGGTCAAATGCCTTTACAACGTCGTTTACCTAAAGTCGGTTTTAGTTCACGTAAAGCAACGACGACGACTGAAGTGCGTTTAGATGTACTTCAAAATCTAGGCCTAGAAGTCGTTGATCTATTAGCGCTTAAAACAGCCGGTGTTATTTCGGAAAATATTCTTCGTGCAAAAGTGATTGGCTCAGGCGAGATCACCACTGCAGTGACAGTCAAAGGCTTACCAGCAACTGCGGGCGCTAAAAAAGCGATCGAAGCTGCCGGCGGTAAAGTAGAAGAGTAAACAACGTGGAAAAAAACAAACAACGTGAACAATTAGCGACAGGAAAATATAGTGAACTGAAAAGTCGCTTACTTTTTGTACTGGGCGCATTGCTTGTTTTCCGCATGGGAACATTTATTCCTGTTCCAGGGATTGATCCTGGCGCATTAGCAATCATGTTTGAACAGCAAAAAGGGACTATCTTAGACATGTTTAACATGTTTTCAGGTGGTGCACTTGAGCGTTTATCTGTGTTTGCACTTGGTATCATGCCCTATATATCGGCATCGATTATCATGCAACTGTTGACGGTAGTACACCCGAAACTGGCTCAAATGAAGAAAGAAGGTGCAGCAGGTAAGCGTAAGATTACACAGTACACACGTTACGGCACGCTGGTATTAGCAACATTCCAGGCATTAGGAATAGCGATTGCATTAGAAAGTCAGAGTGCGGCAGGCGTTGGTGTCGTTATTGACCCAGGTATGATTTTTAGAGTTAGTGCTGTAATCACATTGGTAACGGGTACGATGTTCTTGATGTGGTTAGGTGAGCAGATAACTGAACGTGGTATCGGCAACGGTATTTCATTAATTATCTTTGCCGGTATTGTCGCAGGGCTTCCAGCAGCTGTCGGCGGTACACTTGAGTTAGCGAGAACAGGTCAATTACATACTTTCTTAGTGATAACGATTGCATTCTTAGCGTTAGCAGTAACAGCATTTGTGGTGTTTGTAGAAAGAGCACAACGTCGGATACCTGTACATTATGCTAAGCGTCAACAAGGACGAAAAATGGTGCAGGGTCAGGTTACCCATTTACCATTGAAACTGAATATGGCTGGTGTTATACCGCCTATCTTTGCATCAAGTATCATTCTCTTTCCAGCAACGATTGCCGGCTGGTTCGGTAGCGCACAAGGAATGGGCTGGCTAAAAGATATTTCTACATTGATGTCACCAGGACAACCAATGTATGTATTGTCTTATGCGATTGCGATTATTTTCTTCTGCTTCTTCTATACGGCATTAGTTTTTAATCCGAAAGAGACTGCGGAAAACTTACAGAAGTCTGGTGCCTTTATTCCAGGTATTAGACCAGGTGAACAAACAACAAAGTATATTGACAGCGTTATGGGTCGATTAACTTTAGCAGGTGCAATTTACATCACGTCAGTATGTTTACTACCTGAGTTTCTGATTCTATATTGGAGCGTCCCATTTTATTTTGGTGGCACCTCATTATTAATTATTGTTGTAGTCGTCATGGACTTCGTATCACAAGTTCAGTCACATATGATGTCACAGCAGTATGAAAGCTTAATGCGTAAGCAAAACAAAAACAACAATGGTATGACTGGCTTTTTAGGCTAGAAACAACCGATATTAAAGAAGTATTGGAGAAGATAGATGAAAGTCCAGGCATCAGTAAAGAAGATTTGCCGCAATTGTAAAATTGTAAAGCGTAAGGGTGTGTTGCGTGTTATCTGTAAAGAGGCGAAACACAAACAACGTCAAGGTTAAGAATAAATAACTGAATTAATTTATTGTTGAACAGAAGAGTTATCTGATATAATTCTCTGTTCACTATTGAAGGATTAGGGTAGCTCAATGGCTCGTATTGCTGGGATAAATGTTCCCGTTCAAAAACACACTGTAATTGGCTTGACCGCCATTTATGGTATTGGTCTGACTCGCGCGCGCCAAATCTGCGCAGCTGCGGGTGTGAAACAAGACGTCAAAATTCGTGATTTATCAGAACAAGAAGTCGAGTCACTTCGTACCGAAGTTGCTAAATTCACTGTTGAAGGTGATTTAAGACGCGAAGTTTCTATGGATATCAAGCGTCTTAAAGATCTTGGGTGCTATCGTGGTGTACGCCATCGTAGAGGATTACCTCTTCGTGGCCAAAGAACAAAAACTAATGCTCGGACTCGTAAGGGTCCCCGCAGAATGATTAAGTAAAGAGGCGAACTGATGGCAGCAAATTCACCAGCACGGCAGCGTAAGCGTGTTAAAAAGAACGTGGTAGATGGCGTAGCCCATGTCCACGCATCATTTAATAACACAATTATCACTATTACTGATAGACAAGGTAACGCGTTGTCTTGGGCTACATCAGGTGGTTGTGGTTTCAGGGGTTCTCGGAAGAGTACACCTTTCGCAGCACAAATAGCAGCAGAAAAAGCAGGTCAAGTAGTCAAAGACTTCGGCATGAAAAACTTAGATGTCGAAATCAAGGGCCCTGGGCCAGGTCGTGAATCTGCAGTTCGAGCTTTAAATAACCTCGGATTTAAAATTAACAATATTACAGACGTAACACCTATTCCCCATAATGGTTGTCGTCCACCAAAACGCAGACGCGTCTAGAGTCTAGGAGAATTTATTATGGCAAAAATTAGCAGAGGTGCTCGTAGCAAGCTGTCTCGTAGGGAAGGTGTCGACCTTGGTTTGTTCGCTCGTGGTAATCCATTAGAGAGCAAATGTAAAGCTGACCAAAAGCCTGGCCAACATGGCGTAAGACGTGGTCGTGAAACTGAATATGCAACGCAATTACGTGCTAAACAAAAGCTTCGTCGCACTTATGGTGTGTTAGAAAAGCAGTTTAGAGGCTATTACAAAATGGCTGATAATTCAAAAGGTGCGACAGGTGTAAACCTTTTGAATTTGCTTGAAAGAAGACTCGATAACGTTGTTTATCGCATGGGCTTTGGTGCAACACGTGCAGAATCTAGACAGTTAGTTTCTCATAAGGCGATTCTCGTGAACAGCCAGATCGTCAATATTGCTTCTTATAGAGTGAAAGCAGGCGATAAAGTAGAAGTGCGTGAGAAATCGAAAAAACAAGAACGTATTATCAATGCCATGTCTGTTGCAGAACAGCTAGGTTTTCCTGAATGGATTGATGTAAGTTCAACAACGTTAGCCGGTGAGTTTAAACGCGATCCTGAACGTGATGAGCTGCCATCTGACATTGAAGAGCACTTGGTTGTAGAACTTTACTCAAAATAATAACTAAATCCTGATTGAGATTTATTTAGAGGAACTTGCATGACGACTTATATGAGTCAATTTTTAAAGCCACGCATTGTTGATATTAAAAAATCAAGCGATACACGGACACGTCTTGTGTTAGAGCCGTTAGAACGTGGTTTTGGTCATACATTAGGCAACGCCTTAAGACGAATTTTATTGTCTTCAATGGAAGGTACTGCCGTAATCGAAGCGCAAATCAATGGCGTTGTACATGAGTACTCAGCAATTGACGGCGTTCAAGAAGACGTCTTAGATATTTTGTTGAACATGAAAGGGATTGCGGTCATTTTACATGAGCAATCTGAAGTCGTTCTAACATTAACAAAAGAAGGTGTTGGCCCAGTAACCGCTGGTGATATCCAACTACCTCATAATGTTGAAGTTGTGAACCCTGATCATGTTATTGCTAACTTGACTGGTGGTAGTTTGTCTATCACATTTAAAGTGGCGAAAGGCCGGGGTTATCAACCAGCTAATACACGTGTAGAGTCTGAAGAAGATGAGCGTGTAATCGGTCAACTTTATATTGATGCCTCTTTCAGCCCTGTTAATATGGTGACATATAATGTTGAAAGTGCACGTGTTGAAAACCGGACTGATCTTGATAAGCTGATTATTGATGTGGATACTGATGGAACGCTCGAAGCTGAAGAAGCAATTAAATATGCTTCAACTATTTTAAGTGATCAACTATCATCATTTGTAGATTTCAAAGTGATTGAAGAGCAAACGGTTGAAAAAGAAGAGCCGACAGTAGATCCTGCGCTATTACAAGCAATCGATGAACTTGACTTAACAGTCCGTTCAGCAAACTGTTTGAAAGCAGAAAATATTTACTATGTAGGTGATTTAATTCAACGTAGTGAAATGGAATTGTTAAAAACACCAAACTTAGGTAGAAAGTCACTGACTGAAATCAAAGATGTGTTGGCAACGAAAGGTTTATCACTGGGTATGCAGCTAGAAAATTGGCCGCCATCATCATTAGAACAGAAATAATTAGTCTGAAGTTAGTTCAGCATAAAGATATTATAGGGTAATAAAAATGCGTCATCGTAATTCTGGTCGTAAATTAAATCGTAATAGTAGTCACAGAAAAGCAATGTTTAAAAACATGGCTGCTTCTTTACTAGAGCATGAAATGATTCGCACAACACTGCCGAAAGCTAAAGAATTACGTGGTGTTATTGAGCCGTTAATAACCTTAGGTAAAACGGACAGTGTAGCTAATCGTCGTCTTGCATTTTCAAGATTAGATGATAGAGACGCTGTGACAAAGTTATTTTCGGATATTGGTCCACGATCAGCATCACGACCTGGTGGTTACATCCGCATTCTTAAGACTGGTTTAAGAGTGGGTGATAAAGCACCAATGGCGATTGTAGAATTAGTCGACCGTGAAGTGGCTGCAACAGAAGAATAACCACTTGCAAGAGTGAAAAAAAAGCCGGCTTCGAGCCGGCTTTTTTGTAGGTGAAGTAGGACATTACAAGGGTTCAATCCTTGCAGAAAAACGTGTTTAGAAGCTTGACAAAAAATAAACACAAATAAAGACGCTTTTAACTGATAAAAGCGTTGACAGCCCGGCGAGAGGCTGTATAATTCTCGCTTCTTTGTAGCAGACATGACGTTGCAGCAAAGCGCTCTTTAAAAAAATAATACCAAGTAATCTATGTGGATACTTGCATTGGGTCAATTCTTACGAAAAAGAACCGATGCATGAATTTACATAAAACAGCAATGTAAAAGTAAACGATTAGCATCAAAATGAGTTAGTGGGATCTTAAAAATCCTACAAAAGCAGTAATTAAACTGAAGAGTTTGATCATGGCTCAGATTGAACGCTGGCGGCATGCCTAACACATGCAAGTCGAACGGTAACATGTCTAGCTTGCTAGATGATGACGAGTGGCGGACGGGTGAGTAATGTATAGGAACTTACCTAGTAGTGGGGGACAACGTGTGGAAACGCACGCTAATACCGCATACGCTCTACGGAGGAAAGCAGGGGATCTTCGGACCTTGCGCTATTAGATGGGCCTATATTGGATTAGCTAGTTGGTAAGGTAAAAGCTTACCAAGGCGACGATCCATAGCTGGTTTGAGAGAATGATCAGCCACACTGGGACTGAGACACGGCCCAGACTCCTACGGGAGGCAGCAGTGGGGAATATTGCACAATGGACGAAAGTCTGATGCAGCAATGCCGCGTGTGTGAAGAAGGCCTTAGGGTTGTAAAGCACTTTCAGACGTGAGGAAAAGTTAAATCTTAATACGGTTTAGCCCTGACGTTAACGTCAGAAGAAGCACCGGCTAACTCC